>CAXBPH010000077.1:0-27462 GCA_963977445.1 uncultured bacterium
AGTTGGGAGGAGGTGGTCGCCAATAGTGACTTCGTGGGCGTCATCGAGTGCCTTCACGCCGGTGCTCAGGTTTCTGAATTCGTCGTTGTCTCCTCCTGGAAAGGCACCATCGCAGAACCGAGCCTCCGACTACAGTGGCCCAGCCGGGTGGGTGATCGCTTTCTGGCCTGCCTTCTCCCCCGTCCTCCTGGGGGAACCCCTTCCCTGGACAATCTAAACTTCCTCTTGCAACCCATCGGCGGTATGGAGGGACGCTTGGGACTCTGGCCGGAAGAGGCACCAAATTATCGACAGGCGGATCCCATCGGGTGGAGCATCTTCCCCTTGGAGCCGGAGACGGCAGGCGAGGCGGGCAGCACCACGCGCTACAGCCCCGGCACCGAAACAAGTTTTGAGACAATGAAAAGTCGCACCCAGGCCGTCGTTGAATCGTCTGGGGGAGCGCGGGATGCACTCTTGATAGCAAGTGCATTACGCTATCTTCTGGAGGATCACGCCCCATCTGATTTGGCATTTCAGGCATCGGGGCCGAACCCGACACATCGCGACGCAGGCAACCTGGATGACCTTCTGGCCGTGGTGCTTGACCCCGACACGGGAATCGACCGGCAGCGGATCGCTTGGGCACTCGGCCGCGCGGGCCGTGAAGAAACTTTGGCACGGCTGGAGGACTGGACCTATGAGCGCGAGGAAAATAAAACGTGGCTCGCGCATATCATCATAAAACTCCGGCACTATGAATCTGCCCGAAATACGAAGCAAGTTCCTTGGAAGCCGCAGCCCATGCGGGACGATATGAGCACCCGGGAGGCCAAGGGCGCACTGAAGATAGCCCAAAAAAAACAAAAAGACTTCTCTCAGGATCTTTTTGAGCCCTGGTGCGAAGCTTTTGAGGTGATGACTACCAGAAAGCCCCATTACGTGGCGAAGTATTTGCGTAACTTCGACCCGTCCGTGTTTTACGATGAAATGGCCGGTCAGAATCTTGCCGTCTGGTATGCCACACGCGTCCGCGAAGATCGAAGTCGCTGTTTTCAGACCCTGGCCACCGCCGAACACCCCGGCATTGCGCTGGCAGGTGCCGCCTTCCTGCTCCACGAGGACCCTGAGCGGGGCACCCATGCCCTCGAAGCCTTTGTGAAAAAGGACGGCCCCCTTCGCATACAGGCCGCTCAGCTGCTCGTCGCCCACGGTAACAAAGATTTTGTAAGCGTGATGCTTGAATACCGCCATACAACGACCGGACCACAACGCACCTGGGGAATGCGACAGGCGGCCATGGCTACCCTGTCCAACGCGGCGCACAACGCCAACGTGCCTCAGCCAGGAGAGCCCCATTGGGCAAACCGCAGCGAAGAAACCGAAACCCCCATGATCTCCTCCTGGTGGCAGACCTATGGGCCGACGCTCACGCTCGATCCGCTCCCCGTCCATTGGCCACCCACACCGCCCACGGAATGAGCACTGCATCGGCCAGATTGCTCGGCCGCGCCTCGCGCTACCCTACGACTTAGCGATGCAATACAGGTGCGTGTTCCCCTTCAGGTACAGGGTATCCCCCACCACCACCGGTGACGCATCAAAGCCGTCGTCCAGTTTGTTGGTCGCCACGACCTTGGGGCTATCGCTATCGGTCAACACCGCTACCATGCCGTCCCGATCGGCCACATAGACGTACCCACCCGCACCGACAGGCGAAGCATAGACCCGTCCGAGATCTTCGAGTGAAATCTTCGAGAAGAGAAGTTCACCGCTCTTTGCATTAACGCAGGAAAGTTTCGGATTCATGCCTTCGAGGTAGTAAAGTCGCTCGCCATAGAGGAGGGGTGACGGGACATAGGGCGTGTTCTCTGCAATGTTCCACGCCGGAGACCCCGTGACGTCGCCTTTGCTCTTGAGGTCGATGGCCGTCAGGGCCGCTCCACGAAATCCACTCGTACAGTAGGCCATTCCGAATCCCGAAACAGGGGTAGGAATTACATTCGTCGTCATCCCCCCACACTCCCAGATGAGATCGCCCGTAGCCGCGCTATAGCTGCGAATACGATTGGTCGCATTGACGATCACCTGCGTCACCCCGTCCATCGTCACGGCATAGGGCGACGACCAGGAGGTGACTTCCTCCCGATCTTTTTCCCAGAGCAACGTGCCCGTCTTCTTGTCATAGGCACCAATGCGCGATGGACCCTCATGGTCCTGCACGACGACGATGGCATCCCCCGCGATGACGGGCGAGCTTCCCTCACCAAATCCCCGTCGGGTAGACATCTTCATCAGGGGCGTGCTCCACTGGTGATTGCCGTCGAGATCGTAGCAATGCAATCCACGGGATCCGAAACCGGCCCAGACGTAGGTGCCATCCGTTATGGCGGAATAGGGCGCAAAACTCCCCGTGGGGTGGTGCCCTTCCTGGGGCTTTTCCCGGGCGGCGGTCTTGCGCCACAGGGTGGACCCATCATTCCGATTCAGGCAGACCACATCAAAGGTATATTCCCCGTCGCCATCGGTCGGGGAAGCCGCGAGGATGAACATTTTCTCCCCCCAGATTACGGGGGTCGACTGTCCGCTGCCCGCCAAAGGCACCTTCCACTTGATGTTGCTGGTCTCACTCCATTCCGTGGGGGGATTACCCTCCGGTGCGACGCCGTTATTGTCGGGACCACGCCACGCGGGCCAGTTAGGAGCCGCCTCAGCCGACGGAAGCACCAGGAGGGTCGCAATCAGTGTGAGCAACCCAAGCGTAATCCGGGAACGACGTGTTCTCATGTATAAATCCTTTTCAAGATGGTGGCGGTGGTCAAAACAGCGAGACGGGGCACCCCCTGATACCTGAATACCCTATCCATGCATTCATAGAACGCCCGGAATCAAGGTCAAGCTGTGGACCTTCGGAAACCCCACCCCGCCAACACAAAAAAACCACCAGACCTCAAAAGAGAGATCTGGTGGTAAAACTAACTAATTTGGGCAGATGTTAAGCCAGTGGCTTACATCATTCCGGGCATGCCGCCCATGCCGCCCATACCGCCGCCGTGGTGGTCATCATGACCGCCACCGCCTGCTTTGGGCTTCTCGGGGATGTCGGTAACCAGACATTCCGTCGTGATGATCATGGTGGCCGCGCTCACTGCGTTCTGCAGTGCGCAACGAATTACCTTGGCCGGATCGATGATGCCGGACTTCACAAGGTCTTCGTATTCACCCGTTGCGGCGTTGAGTCCCACGTTGCCTTTGGCCGCGAGGACGGCTTCGACAACAACGGAACCTTCAAGGCCCGCGTTGGACGCGATTTGCGCCAGGGGAGCACCAACACTACGGCTGACAATGGCCTGACCGATGGCTTCGTCGCCTTCAAGCTTGAGGGCTTCGATGGCTTTGCGCGTGCGAATCAGCGTAACGCCACCGCCCGCAACAATGCCTTCTTCGATAGCAGCGCGGGTTGCATTCAGCGCGTCATCGGCACGGTCTTTCTTTTCTTTCAATTCAATCTCGGTCGCAGCACCGATGCGGACAACGGCAACGCCGCCGGCGATCTTAGCAAGACGTTCCTGAAGCTTCTCACGGTCATATTCTGACGTGGTGGCTTCGATGGCCCGACGAATCTGCTCGCAACGACCCGTGATGTCTTTTTTCTTACCGCCACCCTGGATGATGGTGGTCGTGTCTTTGTCGATTTCGACGCGCTTGGCCGTGCCCAACTGGGTCGTTTCCACGCTTTCCAGCTTGGAACCAAGGTCTTCGCTGATGTATTCACCACCGGTGATGATGGCGATATCGCGAAGAATGTCTTTACGACGGTCACCGAAGGCCGGTGCTTTAACCGCAACAACCTTAAGGATGCCACGCAGGCTGTTGACCACGAGGGTCGCAAGCGCTTCGCCTTCGACGTCTTCAGCGATGATCAAGAGGGGCTTGCCCGCCTGAGCCACTTTCTGCAGCATGGGAATAAGCTCACCAATGTTGGAGATCTTTTTCTCAAGACACAGGATGAAGCAGTCTTCAAGAACAGCAACCATGCTTTCATGATCCGTCACGAAGTGGGCGGAAAGATAACCACGGTCAAACTGCATGCCGTCAACCAAGTCAATCTCGGTCTCAAGGCTCTGGCCTTCTTCGATGGTGATAACGCCATCCTGGCCGACCTGTTCGATGGCCTGCGCAATGAAGTCACCAATCGTGGAATCGCCGTTGGCAGATACCGTAGCAATCTGCTTCACTTCTTCCGGGCTGTTGACCTTCTTCGCAGCTTTGCCAATTGCGTCGATAGCCGCTTCAACCGCTTTGTCCATGCCACGCTTGAGGTACATGGGGTTGGCACCCGCCGTAACCTGGCGAAGACCTTCGTGGACCATTGCCTGGGCAAGGACCGTCGCGGTGGTTGTGCCGTCGCCGGCATTGTCGTTGGTCTTGCTGGCAGCCTCGCGAAGCATGCGAGCACCCATATTTTCATAGGGCTTGGCCAGTTCGATTTCTTTAGCCACGGTCACGCCGTCTTTGGTGATGTGAGGCGCGCCGAAAGACTTTTCTATCAACACGTTACGACCCTTAGGTCCTAAGGTCGCCTTTACCGCGTTAGCCAGTTTATCGACCCCTTCGATGAGGGCCATACGGGCTTCCTGACCAAAAAGCAGTTGCTTGGCCATGGTGTGATTCTCCTTATGCTGCGCACACGGCGTGTGCATCAAAAAAATAAAGTACAGGTACAGTACCGATTCAACGGAATTAAGGGTCCGAGAGACCCTGTTAGCACTCCATTGAATGGAGTGCTAACAAGAGCGAATACTAGCATATCGGTAAGGGAGTGTCAAGCAGAACGCCCATCCCTTTTGAAGGGGTACGGGTAAAAACCTTCCGCATGCCCACCCCAAATGCTCCGGAGCGATCCCCGCTACGCCAATACCTGTCAAATCTCCGTGGGCAGCGTCAACCAGGCGTGCTCACTGAGGGGAGCCCGTAAACCGACCGTAAGCCGGGCCAGGAAGGCCTCCCGTCGAATTTCGCGGGCACCGAGGCTTTGTAAGTGGGGATTGGCCACCTGACAATCGATCAGGGGGATGCCCCAGGCCGAGGCCGCGCGCACCAGGGTGTAGGCCGCGACTTTGGAGGCATTGGGCTGGTGGGAAAACATGGACTCGCCAAAGAAACATCCCCCCAGGGCGATTCCATAGAGTCCGCCGACCAGGGTTTCCCCCGACCAGCACTCGATGGACATGGCGTAGCCCGCCTCGTGGAGGTCAATGTAGGCGGCCTCCATTTCCGACGTAATCCAGGTGCCATCCTGCCCGGGACGGGGTGTTTCGCCGCAGGCGTGGATTACCTGAGCAAAGGCCTGGTTTAACGTGACCCGAAAGGTGCCCTTCTTGACGACCCGCAGCAGGCTCCGCGAACAATGAAACTCCTCTGGAATTAAGACCATTCGGGGGTCTGGAGACCACCAGAGCAAGGGTTCCCCGTCGGAATACCAGGGAAAAATGCCGGAGCGGTAGGCGAGTAGCAGCCGTTTCCGACTTAAATTACCCCCGACGGCCAGCAATCCGTCCTCGGCAAGGTGAACGGGCGGAAAAATCAATTCTTCAGTAAGTCGATAAATAGGCATGGATTCGGAGTCAGACTCCTGGTATGGTGCCGATTGGCCGTTGCAACGAAAAAGAAAACACGCCCCTACGGATGAAACTCGCCCCGGGCGTGGGCTTCCAGAATATCGGCGGCACGGGCCGCCCCTCCATCGATCCGGACTTCTTCCTGGAATCGGCGGGCATTTTCACCATAGCTTGGATCGGTCAACAGGGTATCAATCGCCGCAAGCAATTGTTTACCCGTCATGGAGCGGGGAGCGCCCTTGATGCCAAACTTGTGATCCATCATGTACTGGGTGCACAACTGTTGTTCCAGGTGGCCCGGCAACGCGATCATGGGCTTACCCGCCGCAAGGGACTGATACATACTGCCATTGCCGCCGTGAAAAATTACCGCCGCGCAGTGCTCCATGATTGCCAGACCGGGCGCGTAGGTGGCAAAGCGAAAATTATCCGGTGCCAGGGCCATGCCTTCTTCCGAAACCTGCCCCGCAGTCGTCACGACAAATCGGTAGTCGCTCTTTCCCAGCGCGTCGTAGCAGCGACGCAGCAGGGGCTCCAGGAGTCCCGTGGAACCCATGGTGATGTAGATATTGGTGCGACCGTCCTGCAATTCATCAAACCAATCGGGCAATTCTGAGGGCGGCTCATAGAGGATCGGGCCAATCGATTGCCAGAGCGGAAAACTATCATGGGATTTGTGAAAAGCGGGCAGATCAGGCGACAGCAGGGGCGTCTGCCGAAGGAGGCGAATCCCATTTACAGGCTTCACGCCAAACTTACGGTAGACCCGGCGTCGAAAACGACCAAAGTGCAACCACTCACCACCGTGAATAAGAAAGTTGAAGAAACTCCACGGACGGACAAAGTAGCTGTTGTACGCATTCAAGACGCCGGCCGCGGGAATAGAAAGAATGTGGCCCGCAGGAGAAACACCCACGCTGGCATCGCCCAGAATCAGGTCGGGCTTCTCTTCCTGGCACACCCGAATAATATCTTCGAGAATTTCATCCAGCGGTGCCCATTTGCGACAATGGATGATGTCCCAGAGGGCAATCAGGATACCGTGGTCGTGAAAGCGATCCCACGCGTAGGGCTGATAAGGTTCCTTCACTTCAAGCACCCGAAAGCCCTGAACTTCGGCCTGATTCAGCTTGGAACGGGGATCCTTGGTGCTGACGCCACCGAATACAACCTCGTGACCCCGTTCACGGAGTACCCGGGCGATTTCGACGCAGCGCCCCACATGGGCCAGGCCAAAGCCCTGGGGAAACATGAGGACCTTCAACTTCTTCGTCGATCCCGTCGATGTGCGCTCGTCGACGTTCATTCCTCGCTCCCATTCGGAGCGGGCGGCACCACTTCCTTCGATCCACGCCAGGCAGTCAATCCCGCGTCAATTTCTGCGAGAATCGTTTTGCCGAGCATCCCTTTCTTCTTCAGATCTGCCGCGCAATTGTGACGACTCGAATCGATGGGCCTCAGATGAATCGTCGGTATGTCCTTGTGGTACATCGCCTGCGCCTGATCCTGCAGGCACCGCTCTCCGTAAAAAATGGTCGCCCGGGGGGGCACCGGTTTTACGTCGAGATAGCATTGGGTAATATCGGGCATATTGTCTTTGCCGTGGACCCGATAGATTTTCCAGATGACCAGGTGGGCCGCCAGAATGATAAGAACCACTTCCGCATAGGCCATGGGTTCGGTGAACAGCTTCTTCAGGTTGAAATAGGACTTGACCTGATTTACCGGGTCAATATAGAGCTTGGGCGGAAATACCGGTGCAAAGGTGATTATCTGGTCAATCCGCGCGAAGGAGCTCACATAAAAGGCGCCTGCCCCACCCGCCGAGGCACCCAGGGCCACATTATATTTCGAACCCAACTTCTCAAGGGTCTCATTCACCAGGGGCATATAGAAATCGATGCCTCCCGGACCACCCTGCGGATGTTCGAAATAGGCCGAACGGCGGGGATCACGGACGAAGACGAGGTTGTAATTATTATCATTTTCTTTGAGCATCTGACGAAACTCAAACTGGGGAAGGCCCGCAAACAACACCGCCGCCCCGGCGAAGGAAACGATGGTCACGTCGGATCCATTGTCTTCCACCTGAATAAAGGGGCTCCGATCAAAGTCACCGGCACTGCCATCGGGGCTGCGAAAATTGAAAGAACCCTCTTCTGCCATGCTCTTGGCCAGGCCAGGCATGAAAATTCGGCTTACCAGTTTGAGAATAAAATCACGAATCGCCATGGATAACTAAAACCGCCGGGTAGTCAATTGAAACAGGGAGGGGTACGTTCTAGTATACCTAAGTCGCTCAACGGGGTTACAGCAGGTATATTTCCCCTTTTCTATCCCGCCGGAGATTGTGAGCTCGTGCCGGCCCTGAATGAATAAAGGTTCGTGGGCAATTAATGGGTGCCAACAACAACTCACTCCGCCAAAACAAACTGAACCCATCGCGTCATCCTTTTACCGCCGGCACGTGATGCATCAAATAAATCATCCCCACTAATTGCCCTGAATCAAAAAAGAGACGGCGTCGACCCGAGAGCCAACGCCGTCTATTTCATTCTACGTAGACGCCTTAGCTACTCCGAAAAGATTTCCTCCAGGGTCACCGTGCGGATTGGCGCAATTGTTTCCAAGGCACTCAGGTCAATCTTGGACGCGTCGCCCACGATGGAAATCAATTTTGGCCGATCTTTGATGACCGAATTATGAAAAGCGAGCACGTTGGTCAAATCACTCGCTTTGATTGCCTCAAATTGGTTCTTCCGCGGATCGCCCGCCAGACCCAGCTCTTCCCATCCACGGACCGCCCCGATGACGCCCCGGAATCCGATTTTACCGGTACGATAGCGGTTTATCAGAGACTCACGGGTAATAGCAAAGCGCTCATCAGACTCCGGCAGATTGTCCATCAGGTCAATGAAGGCCTTCGTGGCCTCTACGGTTTTGTCGGCCTGACTACCGATAACACCGACCATAATGTTTTCATCGTCGAGCTCGCCGCCTTCGATGTAGCGTGCCCCGGCGGTGTAGGCCAGCGCGCGGGCTTCCCGCAGCTCCTGGAAGACGATGCCCGCCATGCCACCGGCAAAGTAATTGTTATAGAGCTCGATGGTTGGCTCAAGACCGGCATCGTAATACCCACTGCCAAATTCAAGGCGAATCTGGGCCTGGGCCGCTTCTTTGTTGTGAAAGAGGATTTCTGTTTTTTCCGGCGCACGAACAATCCGCTTGGCGACTTCCGGGGCCTCCTTAACGGTCCCGCGCTCGCCATAGAAGGTCTTTATCGCTGCCACCACGTCTTCCAGAGGCAGGGTGCCGACGTAGGCAATATCTTGCTTATAGTCCAGTAATTCCTGGGCTTCGGCATAGAGTGCATCGGCCGCAGCCCCTTCAATCTCCTCCGTGGTCATTCGGGTGAGAAAGTCGGATTCCGCGCCGTAGCGATTAAACTGAACTACCGCTTGTGAGATGCTTTCTACTTCTTTCTGGGCATCCTCACGGGCGACCAGAATGATTTTCTTCAATTGCTCCAGGGTTTCGGGCGGTGCCTGGGGCGTGTGAATCGCTGCGTGGAGCAATTCCATGGAAGCGGTGAAATTCTCGTCCAATCCCGAGATGGAAATACTCGCCTCCTCGTCGCCCGCACCGAAGCCCATGTCGGTGCCAAGCTTATACCACTCCTGCTGGAGCGCTTCGGGACTCAAGGTATCGGTACCCGACTTGGTATACAGGGAAGCTGCCAGATTCAGGGTCTTCTCGTGCTGGGTGCCCACGGGTGCCGAGATGGAAAAGCTGAACAAGTCATTCAGGGGATTTTTCACGTAATAGAGGCGTATCCCCTCCATGGGCGTGACGATTTGCAGGTCCTTGTCCCGGTCGACGAAGGTCGGCTCGATGGGCGTCACGGGCATGGCCAGAAGCGCTTTACCGAATTCAGATTCCCGCTGGGGGTCGATATCGATGGCCGCCAATTCGGGCTTCTCAATATCGGGCACACTATGGGGCGCATCTTTGCGAAGTCCGGCGACGTAGTTGGACCCGAAGTATTTGTTCGCCACCCGGACGATGTCTTCCTTCGTCAGTTTCTCCATGCGCTCGAAGCGGGCCACATGGTGATCCCACGACTGGAAGGTGAGCCAGGATTCGCGCATGTCGGATACACGGGCCGGGTCGGATTCAAGACTTCCCTTGGTGTTTTTCTTGAAATCATTGATGATGGCGGGAATCAGCCAGTCGCCGAAAGCCCCATTCTTCACCAGGTCGAGCTGTTCCAGCAACAGGGCTTCCACTTCTTCCAGGGTCTGCCCTTCTTTGGGAACGCCCCAGAGATACTGAGCACCATAGTCGAGGAGCAACATGGGATTGGAGCCCGCCTGACGGACCCGCTGCTGCTGATTGAGATTCAGATTAATCAGGCCCGCATTGGAGTTGTCGAGAATCATATCGATGAGCGTAAGGGCCTCGGCATCCTCGCTGTCCAGGGGGGCCGTGCGAAAGGCGAGGAGCACCATTTCTTCGCCTTCATAGGTGCGCACCACTTCCTCACGACCGGCGAGAGCATCTTCTTCCCAGGATTTGGGCTCGGGGATATCCTTCCGCTCCCAACTGGAGAATTGGGCATCAATGGCCTGTATCGCGGCTTCCTTTTCGAAATCACCGGAAAGGAAAATGGCCATGTTGTTGGGCACATACCACGTGTAAAAGTATTCGCTAATATTTTTCAAGGACGGGTTCTTGAGGTGCTCCACCGTACCGATAGTCGGTTGGGTGCCGTAGGGGTGCTTTTTGAAGAGTTCCTCGTTCACCGCATAACGGATGATGCGGTCTTTATTATCCAGGGCCCGGTTCATTTCTTCATAAACCGTTTCCAACTCGGTCTGGAAGAGGCGAAAGACCGGATGAGCGAATCGCTCTGCTTCAAGATGGGCCCATTGCTCCAGCCGATTGGCAGGCAGGCTCACCTTATATACCGTTTCTTCGTGCCAGGTGTGGGCATTTACCATGGACCCGCCCATGGACTTGTAGAGCCGGTCCAACTCATTGGGTACCGCGTATTGGGCCGCAGCGACAGACGCCTCGTTGATGCGCGCGTAGATCGCCTTACGTTTTTCTGGATCCGTTTCGTTGAAGTGCTCTTGATAGAGGGCTTCAATCTGGTCGATGTGGACCTTTTCCTTCTCGAAATCGAGGGTGCCGAATTTTGAGGAGCCCTTGAAGAGCAGGTGTTCCAGATAGTGGGCCAGCCCCGTCGACTCGGCCGGATCCTGCTTACTGCCTGCACGCACGGCTATCTCCGCATAGAATCGCGGGGTCTCGTGGTTTTCTGTCAGATAGACCGTGAGCCCGTTTTCCAGCGTATAGATGGATACGGCCATTTCATCATCGGGATTGGGCGTGTTGACTTGTTCATAGGCCCCCTGCGCCGTCAGGCTCAACAAACAGGAACCGGAAAAGGCCGCAGCAAGACCAAGTCGTTTAAACAATCGTGTCATGGAGTATTTCCTTGTGTTCAAGGGAAAGGGTGGTCGATTGTGAAGGGTTGCCCTGACTTTCAGGGCAACCAACCCATAGATTCCTCAACAGCACCCGATGGTGTAGCGCGCGGCCTCCATCAGGAAAGCTGGGGCACGGCGAATCCCTGACGATATTCTTTTGTCAAGAGCGCGTTGGCCTCGGCATCACTCTTAATCATGTGATTTTCCGCGTCAAAATGGACCGTGCGCCCCGTGCGGAAGGAAATATCGCCCAAATGGCAAATGGCGGCCGCTTCCAGCCCCTGTTGGGCCGTCGACGTGATTCGGCTCGGGTCGTTACCAACCACGGCCTCTACAAAATTGTTGATATGGGTATTGGTGGCATTCACCCGCTCATAATCGGATTCGTCGGGAATTTCTTTGCCCGTCGTGTCGTAGAATTTCCCTTCGGCCATCCAGCCCTCGGAACCATAGAGGAACATGCCCACTTGGGTATTGTGCTCTTTCGGACTGAAACGTCCACGCACTTCATTAACCAGCATGGTGCCATCGGCGAAGGTGGCGGTAGAGACCTGGGTGTTGGGCGTCTCCGCACCGTCTTCGTAGCCAAAACGACCGCCGTCACTATGTACTTTCACGGGCAGGCCGCGATTTAGGGTCCAGTTGGCGATATCGGTGAAGTGAACCAGATTGTTGCCCACTTCGCCATTGCCATAGCGCCAGAACCAGTGCCAGTTGTAGTGCACGTAGTTGGGATTGAAGGCCTGCTCAACGGTCGGGCCCTGCCAGAGGGACCAATCCAGCCATTCGGGAGGCTCTACATCGGCCGCGATGGGAATCGCGTCCCGGCGGTTAAAGCACACACAACGGGCCAGGTAGACGTCACCGATAACACCACTGTTGCTTCGCTCCACCATGCGCTGCCACATGGGCTCTGAACGACGCTGGGTGCCGTGCATCAGGATCTTGCCGTATTTCTTCTCGGCGGCAACCAACTGGAGACCTTCCCAGTAGGTGTGGCACATGGGCTTTTCCACATAAACGTGTTTGCCCGCTTCCAGACCCCAGATAGCCGCCAGCACGTGCCAGTGGTTGGGCATGGCGATGGTAATCGCGTCGATATCCGGATCTGCCAATACGTCCCGAATGTCGCGGTATAGTTTGGGTTTCTTCCCGGTCTTTTCTTCCAGGGCGATCGCTTCCCGCTCCAAGACCTGGGCGTCCACGTCGCACAGCGCGACTACTTCGGCGTGTTCTGCCGCCAGGAGACCCGCAATGTGGGCGCGCCCCCGGTTCTGAACGCCGATGGTGGCGACACGTAATTTTTCATTGGCACCCTGGGCGGATGCAGGGAGTATGGTCATGCCCGCAGCAACTGCGGTGCTTGCGGCCATAAATTCTCGTCGGGATAGGCTCATGATAGATTCCTTACTGCTTTGAAAACGGAAAACGCCCGGTTGGTGATATCGCTAAAAGGAAATGGTACACCATGCCCACCGGTGCTGTAAAAAAGGTTTAAAACCCCGCAGCTGGCGGTCAAATCCATTTCACTATACCCAGTAGGATGGCGCGTCGGATCGTGTGAACGGATGACGTACGACTCCCGACACAAAGAATAACACCCAAGTCACCAAAGGTGCCGCGCGATCGGGTACTCCCGTTCGTGCGTAAACCACTACGAACGCGTTAAGACGCCAGGTTTTGAAACCGTCCCTGAGATTACAAGCTTAAGATAGCAACAAGAATTCATTTAATCGCACGAACCGGGGTACCGGATCGCGCGGCACGACCGGAGAGACCTGAATCGCCTGCGTCTACCCCATCCCTCGGGCAAACATCGCCGCCACGAGCAAGGCCGCCAACAAAAGGATGCCCGCCAACAACCAACGCCAGGGTCGGGTTGGACGCTCCGCCTGGGCCGTCTGAATTTCCACCCGAAGGGCAACGAGTTCGTCGTGCTCTGTCTCTCCCGGGGGATTGAGCAACAAGGACTCCACCAGACGCTCCGCCGCACGAAACCGGCCCTTTTTCATCGCTTTTTTCACGGCCTTCCGGTGGGCACCATGCTCCAGGGCCGTCCGGTCGTTTTCGAGCATACGACGGACCTCCGACGGCATGAGGTGATCATCCGCCTGACCCAGGAGTCCCTCCAGCAGTCCCACGGCTCCCGCCGTCTGGCCATGGGCCCCATCCAAATCCAGGGCGAGACAACGAAGCATAATCCAGATGCCTTCCCCGGCGGGCGTGCCGTGGGCAGCGGCCATGGCATCGGTAAAGGCACTATAAAGGCTGCCTGCCGGACCGCGGTCCCCCAGCCGAAATCCGTCCGACGCCAGTCCTTTCCCCAATCCCACGGGATCGCGCTGCAACGTCATAATCACCTGGGCCAACTCCTGGGGTGCGCCGGCCGCTGGCGAACGGGATAACAAGGCACCCAGCCCCTCCAGCCGCTCGGGCAAGTGGAGATCCACCGGTTCACTATCGGGAAAGGCATAGCGCAGGGACTCGGCAATCTGCAGGGCCGCACGAAAGCGCCAGCGTTCCCAGGCCAGAAAGGTGCACAGGCCGCTTACCCCGCCGTGCATGGTCTCGGCCCGTTTCGTCACGGCGCTGTTATCTATAGCCGGATGCTGGAGGGGCGCGCTGTACTCATCCCACAGGGCGAGGCAGGCCTTGATCCCCTCCGTCGCTTTGGTGTCCGCCGAGTTGGCCATTAAGGCACTGATATGGCCGGAAAGCCGCTTTTCAATGGCCCCCAGATGGGCGTCATACCACGCGTCGTAGGCGGCAACCACCCGCTCCAGAAAACCATAGGCCGGACCCTCCGGCGACCAGCCATCGGAAAAAAGACGCACCATGAATTTCCGGTGCTCTTTCCGGGTCGATATGGATTCACACACCGCCGCACAATGCTGGGCCTGGAGGGTCTCCAGGGCGCTGCGAAGGTCTTCTTCCGTCGCGGGGGCAATTCCGGCCACCTCCCGATTCCCATTCACCAACCAGAAAAGGGCCTGGGGATCAATGTCATTCTGCGCCTCCACCATGGCCCGGACCACCGGCACGCCCGCACGCTCTACCGAACACAGATGGGCCGTCAGGTTGGATCGGGCGACGCCGTCAATCGTTTCCAGCAACGCCATGCGAGACGCCCGATCGGGCGGGGTTCGAAGGGCTTCAAGAATGGTCCGAACCCGCGGCGCGCTCCGGCCTATCAGCCAGGAGACTTCCGCCTCCAGACGTGCGACCGGGTCGAGCAGCATACGAGCGGCCGCCTCCGCATCTTCCTTCGAAAGACGCGCCTCCGCCACGGCACGCGACGCCGCGCCCCGAATCGCGTCGGGCGAATCCTGCACCGTTACATCCAGCAGGGCAAAGGGATTCTTGAATAAGTCGATCATAGGCCAAACATCATGGCGCACCAATTGCGCCTTTTACGCGGGCCACTTCGGTCCGTCACGTGTTTATACCACGCGCCGGGGATCGTGAGCTACTGAAGACGACGATGGCAAGGGGAAACTGCACTGGGGACTGCACCGACATCACCACGTCTTGAAGCAAACGCGACGCCGTGGTGCCAGATGAAATCAACCTCACGAAGAAAAAAACCAACCGTCGGGGCAGCACCGGGGACTGCACCGACATCACCGTGTCTTGAAGCAAATACGACGCCGTGGTGCCAAGAAAAAACAACCCCACGAAAGAAAGCGTTGACCGTCGGGGCCGTCCCCCCGAGGGCGATTCAACGCCGCAGAAAAAACGTCTCGCCCAACGTCGCAAAGACCTCTACACAAGGGGGACGGCCTCGGCGAGCAGCATGAACCGTGCTACACCAACTACCACGTTGGCACCAAGACGTGATTTCGTTGTTCACCGAGGCGTTCGGCCGATGCAGTCCCCGGGGACTGCACCGACATCGCCAAGTCTTGAACCAAACACGACGCCGTGGTGCCAGATGAAAACTACCCCACGAGCGTAATTCGTAACCGTCGGGGCAGCACCGGGGACTGCACCGACATCACCACGTCTTGAAGCAAACACGACTGCGTGGTGCCAAGAAAAAAACTACCCCACGAAAGAAAGCGTCAACCGTCGGGGCCGTCCCCCTGAGGGTGATTCTTCAAAGCAAAAATAGCGACTTACCCAAGGGGGACGGCCTCGGCGAGCAGCATGAACCGTGCTACACCGACGACCACGATGGCACCAAAACGTGATCTCGGTGTTCACCGGGCCCTTCGGCCGATGCAGTCCCCTCCGATGCAGTCCCCACCTCAGTGAAACCAGTCACCCCCCGGTGTGAATTCATCGATCGCCCAGCCGTGATTCAAGGGACCACTGCCCTTCGCGAAATCTGGCCAGGCATGTTCCAATGCGCCCGTGAGATAGGTCTTCGCATCGTCGATGGCGTCCACAAGCCCACGTCCCTGTCCCAGGCGCGTGGCGATGGCGGAGGCCAGGGTACAGCCGGTGCCGTGGCCGCAGGTGGTGGCCACCCGGGGCGAACGAAAGGTATGCCAGGTTTCGCCGTCAAAGAGCTGGTCGATGGCGTCTTCCGTGATAGCGTGGCCCCCCTTGATGAGGACCGCCCGCGCACCGAGGCCATGGATAACTTCGCCGGCGCGATGGAGACTGGCGCCGTCCGTAATGGTGAATCCCGCCAGGGCTTCCGTCTCGGGCAGGTTGGGCGTCAGCAGGGTCGCCCGGGGCAAGAGGCGACTCACCAGTATTTCCTGGGCATCTTCGTCGATAAGTCGTGCGCCGCTGGTCGCCACCATGACAGGATCGAGCACGAGGGGTATCTCCGGCACCGTAGCCAACACATCGGCGACCACCCGGATGATTTCCCGGTTCAACAACATGCCTGTCTTAAATACGTCGACCCCGGGGTCTTCCAAAACGGCTTCAATCTGTTTTCTAACCATATCCGGCGGGACCGCATGGATACCCGTCACGCCCAAGGTGTTTTGGGCCGTAAGGGCCGTAATCGCCGACATGCCATAGCCCCCGAGGGCCAGGATGGCCTTGAGGTCGGCCTGAATGCCCGCGCCGCCGCTCGAGTCGCTGCCGGCGATGGTCAATATCCGTGCTGGTACGTTGCTCATCCGAGAATCCCTGCCACACAGGCGGTGGTAAAGCAGGCGAGGGTGCCTGCTATGAATGCTTTCATACTCAACGACGCCACTTCGGTGCGTCGTTCTGGAATCAGTCCATCGAGGCCACCAATCAGAATACCCAGGCTACCGGGATTGGCAAAACCGCAGAGGGCGTAGGTGACGATAAGTTTGGCCCGTGGACTGATGGCACCCGACTCGACGAGGGGGGCCATGTTTTGATAGGCGAGGAACTCGTTGAAGACCGACTTGGTGGCCAACAACTCGGACACGGCGCCGATATCCTGCCAGGGCACGCCCATAATAAGGGCAAAGGGCCGAAAGAAATAGCCAAGGATGACGGTTGTCGTTGTGCCCGTAACAGCGTTCACGCCCAGATCTATCAGATAAATGAGACCGACAAATACCATGAGGAGGGCGGCCACGTTGAGCGCCATCGTGAGGCCGTTTTGGGCCCCCCGGGCGGCGGCGTCGAATATATTCTGGCTCTCCACGGGCAAAACGATGGGTTCGCTCCCCGATGTTTCCGGTGTCCCTGTTTCGGGCACCAGCAGCTTCGCCATAACGAGGGCGGCCGGGGCACTCATGATCGACGCCGCCAGCAGGTGACCCGGCTCGGCACCGAAGCCTGCATAGGCCACCATCACACTCGCCGCGATAGTCGCCAGGAATCCCACCATGAGGGTGAAGATTTCCGAGCGGGTCATCTCCTTCAGATAGTTACCCAAGGCGCTCACCGACTCAATGCCGAGAAACACCAGCAAGGCCACACCAAAGGTCTCGGCGCCCGAGGTCTTGAGGCTGCGACGCATCACCCACGCCATACCCCGGATGACCCATTGGACAACACCGAGGTGGAGCAGGATGGCCGAAAGGCCCGAGACGAAGATAATTACGGGCAGCACGCGGAAGGCGATTACGGCCGCGATAATAAAGGGACCTTCCGATTCGGGAGCGCCATTTTCACCAAAACCGATTTTATCGACAAAAAAGACCTGATTGAGATTGCCGAAAACAAAGCTGCCGCCAGCGGCACTCGCATCGGTGATGACGTCGAAGCCGGTCTTCACCCCCTCAAAGAACCACACGCCAAACTGGGTATGCATCACGATGACACCGAGAATGAACTGGAGGCCCATGCCCCAGGCCACCAGTCGCCAGGATACCTTCGTCCGGTTTTCCGACAGACCCCATGCCAGGCCAACAAGCAGCAAGAGGCCAACCAGACTGATACAACGAAGCAATAAATCGTCCATGTGTTACCCGATTCCTACCCGACTGGTGATGCCCCACAATTCCCCCTACCTATGTAGCAGGCACGGCGGGCTCATTGCAATGCAGGCGGCGTGGTGGGGATTCGAGTCAAACTCCTAAATAAGCGAAGATTCATCTCGGACATTTTCCAAGACAATCGACTGCCAGCTTAGAATACGCGAGCTTGGGAGCGCAGGCGGCTCGCCTGCATTACGTCGAAGACGTAAAAATAACGTACCTCGGCCCGGGGCAGGCGGGCCGCCTGCGCTCCCAATTGTCAAAGGCTGCTTTTGGGGCGATAGCGGTCAAGCTGCCGGTGCGTTGGCCTTTTGCAGGAGCTTCCGTGCACTGCTGAAACTAACGAACTGGATTTGTTCGAGGCCTACCTTCCTTGTTCAGGTGTTGGTCTTACGCATGGAACTCACCCACCGCACCAATACGAAGGCGACCAATCCGCACACCACCCCCAAGAGGGATCCCCAATACACATCTTCCAGAAAATGCTCGGAGAGATAAACCCGACTGAAGGCCGCCCCCAGGGCAAGCACAAATAGCGATCCCTGTTGCCATCGGGGTGGGGTTTCCAATTTAAGGGTGGACACCAGGGCAAGAGCGGTCATCAGGGCAAAGGCGATGGCGCTGTGTCCCGAGGGCATGGAGTAGTCCAGGTGATTTTCGAAACCGGGCACCAGGCGCAGGGGACCATCGGTCCCGAAGATTGCCACGGGCCGGGGTACGGTTCCAAATACCTGGTATTTGAAAAACTCTGTGGCCAGGCCCGCGCCTATGGTGGCAAGGAGCACCGTCGCGCCGTGGCGGAATTGTTTGCGCAGGAGCAATGCCCCTCCCATTACCCACGCGACCCGCCGGTCACCCACATAGGAAAGGACGACGAAAATATCATCGCTTCCGGGGAAATGGAGGGTATTGAGGGCTAAATGCAGAGTTGGTTGCGCCGTTTTAAGAATGAGGAGGCCGCCGAGGACAAACCAGACGAAATAGAGCAGGAGAAAGGTCTGGATTTGCATCGCAACCACACCCAGCTCTCGAATAAATACATGCATGGTGATTTGACCTCTCGGGTACCGCTGCGGCCATCATTTTCGTAGAAGTAGCGTCATCTCGCTTGTAAATACCAGACGAAATCTTGTGTTTTTTTCGATTTCTTACTCGGCAGTGCAAGAAATGCCCTTCGAAGACCAGCTGAGGGACATTTTAGGGTTGACCTACGGCAAAGTACGACGATTTTGTCAGGGGCATATATTGGTTTTTCAATCGAATACACGGACAACAATACCATATATGGTAGTCATTTTGGCATTTGATGCGAAAATAACCTCCAGCGGAACCTCGTCGAATCTGGGATTTGTATACTACTGCTATGGGTATAAGACAAAAACATTACAAGGGGTAGTAGAAGTTCCCGAAGCGGGCTGAGGAGGCCCTTTCCACCCCGTTTGGACCCCAAACCGTCGCGTATGACGCCCTCCGCCCCACCGTTCCGTCTTCTTTTGAAACGTACTCGGCAAATCCAGCGCGGGGACCTGTCTCAAAACAAGACACTATACAGAAGATACCATATGTTGTATACTAAATTCAGAACCAGTCTATATATGGAGACATGGAGATGCTCTTGTGTCTGTGAATTCTACGAATACTTCCCCGAGCAGTCCTCAGAAAAAAGCCCTTTACAACGGCTGCCAGACCGCCTATAATGCGGACTGCCTCACACGAGGCCGACTTACCAAGGTGCTGGTAAGGCTGGCCAAGCCCGCAGTCCGGGGCTTGTGCTCAAGTGTTTTTTCAACACACATATTCATAACAGGGGTGATCTGTTTTTTTGGAGCATGTGTGAATACTGATTGAAAGTAGAACTCTGTGAATTTTGTTAAGCCCAAAGTATTTCTGGTTGGTGAAACCAGAATTGTGGAGCAGGGACTCCAGGACTACCTCGACCATGTTGGGGTAACCCAGTGGAAAACCGATGCCCCCAGTGACTCGGAAAAGCTGGCCGAAGTGATGGGGCGCCTTTGCTACCGCTCTTTCGAGCCGGGCATGAACCCCAACGTAACGCGGGTCCGTGAAGGCAATCAAACCTACCTCAACAACATCATCAACGTGGGTCACGGCAGCGTCGTGGAACACCCCGTGATGAATTTCATCTTTGCCGACGTGAGCCGCGTGGTCACCCATGAGCTGGTGCGCCATCGGGCCGGCACGGCCATGAGTCAGGAATCCCTCCGTTTTGTTCGCCTCGACACCCTCTCGGCCTATGTGCCCATGTGTATCGAAGAGAACGATGAAGGTATGTCCATCTTTGTAAAGACCTTTGAGCACCTGGAAAAGCTCCAGAAAGAGCTCGCCGAAATCTACGACATCGACAATGAGCAAAAGTTTGCGGTGAAGAAGAAGCTCACCTCCGCCTTTCGCCGCCTGGCCCCCATTGGCCTCGCCACCACCATCGGGTGGTCGTGTAACTTCCGGACCCTCCGCCATGTGCTGGAGAACCGGACCGACCCCCACGCTGAAGAAGAAATTCGTTACCTCTTCGCCGAAGTTTATAACGTGGTCAAAGATCGTTACCCCAATCTCATGGGTGATTATGAGGTGGAGATGGTCGATGGACTCCCGTGGATTAAGACGGCCCATCGTAAAATTTAGAAAACATCGGGGCCGCTCCGGTCAGAGCAGCCCACGATTTACGTAGAAATAGATCACGTACGCAGCCTCCTCGGTGGGAAGGTTCGCGTGCATCCAGGAAGCGGAAGATGGCGTTGCGGGGCGCCGAGGAGAACGAGGCGTGGACATGAAACGGAATCATTCAACAGCGGAGATGGGAGTTATGTTTCAAGTACGGGAACACTTTAAGCTTGCCGACGGTTTTTTAGCGCAGTATCGCGGACAGCAACCTGATTGGGGCCCCCTGGGCTACATCACCTTTAAGCGCACCTATGCCCGGGTCATCGACCTCGAGCAAACCCGCACGGAGGAGTATTGGGAAACCGTGCGCCGTGTGGTCGAAGGCTGCTACACCATTCAGCAAAATCACTGCCACGCCCTGAAGCTGCCCTGGAAGCCCGATAAGGCCCAGCGCTCCGCCCAGGAAATGTTCAAGCTCATGTGGGACTTCAAGTTCCTGCCCCCCGGCCGTGGCCTGTGGATGATGGGCTCCGACTATATCTATAAGCGGGGCTCTGCCGCGCTCAACAACTGTGCCTTTGTATCTACCGACGAACTCGACACCGATTTCGCCGAGCCCTTCTGCTTCCTCATGGACATGTCCATGCTGGGCGTAGGTGTGGCCTTCGACACCAAAGGCGCCGGCACCCTCACCATCCAGGATCCCCAGATCGGCGAATACACCCACGTCGTGGAAGATTCCAAAGAAGGCTGGTGCGATCTCATTCGTGTCGTTCTCAATTCCTACGCCGGACGGGCCAAAAAGCCTGCCCACGTCGACTATTCCAAGATTCGCGCCATGGGTGCACCGATCCAGACCTTCGGCGGCATCGCCCCCGGTCCCGGTCCCATCATTGAGTGCATCGAAAACATCGCCAAGATTCTCGGACCCCGCGCCGGCCACCCCATCTCCTCCACCGACATCACCGACCTGATGAACGTCATCGGTAAGTGCGTCGTTTCCGGTGGCGTCCGCCGCACGGCAGAGCTGGCCCTCGGCGACCCCAACGACACCGAATATCTCAAGCTGAAAGACCCCAAACTCCACGGCGACAAACTCACCGCCTGGCGCTGGGCCTCCAACAACAGCGTAAACGCCAAAGAAGGCATGGACTACTCCAAAGTAGGCGCCCAGACCGCCAAAAATGGCGAGCCCGGCTACTTCTGGAAAGAAACTGCCCAGGCCTATGGCCGCCTCAAAGACGGCGCCACCTGGGCCGACGAAAAAATCCAGGGCACCAATCCCTGTGCTGAGCAGAGCCTGGAATCCTACGAGATCTGTAACCTCGTGGAGACCTTCCCGAGCCGTCACGCCACCTTGGAAGAGTACAAGCGTACCCTCAAGTTCGCCTACCTCTACGCCAAGACCGTGACCCTCATCCCCACGCACAACGAGCGCACCAACGCCATCATGCTGCGTAACCGCCGCATCGGCCTCAGCCAGAGTGGCATCGTGGAAAGCTTCCAGCGCCATGGTCGCCGCAACCACTTCAACTGGTGCGACAAGGGCTACGAATACATTGGCAAGCTCGACAAGATCTATTCGAGCTGGCTGTGCATCCCCGAGAGCGTGAAGAAAACCAGCGTCAAGCCCAGCGGCACCGTATCCCTGCTGCCCGGCGTGACCCCGGGCATCCACTACGCCCACTCCGAATACTACCACCGCACCATCCGCGTCGATAAGACCAGCCCCCTCATCGACCCCATCAAAAAGGCCGGTTACCGCGTGGAAGAATCCGTCTACGGCGACAACACCCTCATCGTGTACTTCCCCGTCCACGAAGAGTTCTTCGACCGCTCCAAGACCGACGTCTCCGTGTGGGAACAAGTGGAAAACGTCGCCCAGATGCAATACTACTGGGCCGACAACCAGGTGAGCGCTACCATCACCTTCCACCCCCAAGAGGCCAAGGACATCCCCTATATTCTCGAGCTCTATGAATCCCGCTTGAAGTCCATCAGCTTCCTGCCCCTCACCGACCACGAATACGCGCAAGCGCCCTACCAGGCCATTACCCGCGAAGCCTTCGAAAACGGTGTGGCCAAGCTGAAGCCCCTCAACTTCGAAAGTCTCAACACCGACGAAGCCCAGGACCTCTTCTGCGACGGCGACAAGTGCGAAATCAACATCGCACCCCATTTGCCCGAGCAACAGGAAGTGGAATTCGACGAAAAAGACGAAGTACGTCGTCCCAGTGGGAAAGAAGTGGGCGTGTAAGGTTCTAATGAGCACCCTAATGATGTTACATGAGTCTTATCATTGAGTTCTGAGGGCGGGATGGGTACATACCCATGCCGCCCTTCGTATTTTAGGGCCGTGAGTCAATAGTGCCCATTTTCAGCCCTATGCTGGACTCAGTGCGCGATCTCTCATCTGTCCATTTCATCTGTACTTTACACATGCACATTACACACGTGCCCTAATACAGCTTTTAATCAAAGCGTAAAAAGAGTATAATGAAAAAGAATTAGCACTAGGAAAAAATGCCTTGCGTGGGTTAAGCACCGAAAAGGATTCGAACTCGCCACAGCCAAGGACTAGGACGATTTACGGGCCAGATGGCTCTTCAGATGAGGGCACATAGCAGAGAAAGATATGCCAAAAAAGGCGAAACGCGTCAGCTGGAACTGACGCGTTTCAGAAGCTTAAAAATCGTTGATACACGAAACTTAATAGGAGAGCTATATCTTTTGACTCCCGCTCGCTTCATTTACATAGTATCGCGCGGCCCGCCAAATTGTCAATTTATGTTTCCATTGAGATAGGAAACTGACACGGGTCGGATTGCGGCCGACCCATGTCGAACCCCCTTCGAAAGGAGGTGATTCGTACATGCCTGAATTTAAAAAAACTCAAGACAAAGACGGCCTTTGGGGACACTGGGTAACTCTGCCTGATGGTCGTCGTGTGTTCATTAAAGACTAATTGACCGCAAGAATTCAAGGGCCTTGCGGTGGGCGGTCCTGCCGCAAGACTTTTTAAAACTTCGAAATGGACTAAGTCCAAGGACAATATGAACATGTCAAAGAAATACATAACTGTTACGAAGGAAAGCAACACTGGAAGAAATCAGCAATTTCAGGTCACCCCTACTGGAGAAAAAATGACTCGTGCACAGCTCGTGCGTGAAATTCGAAACGGGGATTTCCCAGACTATCACGTGAGGACGATAAACGGAATTGCAACGCCGGTATCCAACCCAGACGGATCGAAAAAAAATAACCTGGGCTAATCTTAGCGTCCTGCTTGCCCCTGCGGACAATTATTTTGTACGCAGGGGCGCTCCGGCAGATTCCTTTCTCATCGGAAGGACAATTGACCCTTTCAAAGAACACGGACGCGGGTCCTGGACGCCATGGAACAACGAGTGTTGGATGTGATGGAGGTGAAGAATGGGGCCGCTTAACAAGGGGTAAATTGAATATGACGCCCTCTTCACCCACGAATCGCACGCAGTAAACCGGTTGACTATGTCGCCCTTTCAGGGCTATTCCAATGGGAGATGCGGGTTTTCCCAGGGCGTTTCCCTGGGCTATGCTGCATTGCCCCTTCGGGGCGTTTTTTCTATACGGCTATACAGCGTTGGCCCTTTGGGGCGTTTGTCGTGTGGAGTCGGTGTTGCCCTTGCCTCTTGGGGCGTTTGCTTATGTGGAGTGGGCGTGACGGTCATGCTGGGGAGCACATCACGTAGGACAACAGCAGCAATGTGGCCGATATCGTCATCAATTTCACGTACGGATTACCCACCAAACATTCACGTGGCCACATACGCGTCGGACGTAGCAACACACATAATTCACCACACCTTCGGCCCAACGGGCCAGCGCAGCATAGCCTAGGGCAACGCCCTAGGAAAACCGCCACCCCATCCCATATAGCCCTGAAGGGGCGACACAGCATTGTGCCCGGAACGCGCAATTCCGATTTGTGACGCCCTTTCAGGGCTGGTCCCTTTTGTGTGTCAAGTCCCTGGGCGTTGCCCAGGGCTATTCTGCATTGCCCCTTCGGGGCGTTTTTTCTATGCGGCTACGCAGCGTTTGCCCTTTGGGGCGTTTGTCGTGTGGAGTCGCGTTGGCCTTGTCCCTTGGGGCGTTTGTTGTGTGGACCCGTCGGCGCCCTTGCCTCTTTGGGCGTTTGCTGTGAAAGTGCTCGTGACGGTCATGATGGGGAGCACACCACGTAGGGCAACAGCAGCCTTTTCGTGGATAATGGCATCAAATTCCAACACAACTTGCCCATAGTACCTTCGCGTGACCACATACGCGTCGGACGTGGCAACACACGTAAGTCACCACCTCTTCGGCCCAACGGGCCAGCGCAGCATAGTTCGCCGCGGCGAATAACGCCCTGGGAAAACCGCCACCCCATCCCATATAGCCCTGAAGGGGCGAAGGCCAACGTATCATAGCCCAAGACAAACAAGATTAATTTCGCGAAGGATCTCAAGCTGTGACGCCCCTTCAGGGCTGGTTTTCTTTTGTGTATCAAGTCCCAGGGCGTTGCCCTGGGCTATGCTGCATTGCCCCTTCGGGGCGTTTGTTCTATACGCCTATGTAGCGTTGTCCCTTGGGGCGTTTGCTGTGTGGAGCCTTCGGAGCCCTTGCCTCTTGGGCAGTTCGTTGTGAAAGCGCATGGTGTCATGCGGGGGAGCTCACTACGTAGGACAACGGCGGCGATGTGGCCGATATCGGAAGCACGTCCACGTACGGATTGCCCATAGTACCTTCGCGTGGCCACATACGCGTCGGACGTTGCAACGCACCGTAATTCACCACCTCTTCGGCCCAACGGGCCAGCGCAGCATAGCCCTGGGCAACGCCCAGGGAACACGGCATTAGGCCCCATGAATATAGCCCTGAAGGGGCGTCGCAGCTCTAACACACGGTGGTGCCCCGATTTGGGTTGACCGAACGCCGGCCCACGGCCTGCTGGGTCAATCCCACACATAACGCTCATCGAATTCCACTTTATGCTTGCGCAAGATTACCCGGAATTCGTCCTGAAAACTCAACTCCCGATGGTGCTCTTCCTGGTTCAAAATGTATCGTCGTACTTTGTCCTCGTGGGACTGGCTTACGGAGAACGCCCCGTAGCCACTCTGCCAAAAGAAATCCTGGTACTCGGGCCCCTGGGTTTTCATCCAACGGGACGAACCCTTCTTGACCTCCTCTATTACGTCGCACAACTCGGTGGTCTTGGAGAGCACAAACAACGAATGCACATGGTCCGTCGTACCTCCGATTTCGATAGCAGGGCTACCGAGGTCCTTGTAGATGCCCGCTTGGAAAGCGGCAAGCTTGGGTAACAATCCTGGCGAGATAAACCGCTGGCGATTCTTGGTGCTATAGATGAGATGGACGAGGATTCTGGCGAGTGATTGTGGCATTGGGCTCCTCCCTCTGTGCCGCCGCGTCGGACTAGGCTGCATTGCCCCTTCGGGGCGTTCTGAACTCGGTCGCTGATTGGGAAATAATACCCGCTCACTCCAAAAAAATGAAACCGTGATCCGTTGTACATGCGGTAGTACGGCCACTGACTATGGTGCATTGTCCCCTTTGCAACGCCCTGGAAAAACCGCCACCCCCAAACCCTATTTAGCCCTTAAAGGGTCGGAGACGGGCCGCAGGCGGGCGAAAAAGCCAATGTAGAAGAGAGCAAGCGAAACGTCCACCACGATTCCCGGCCCGGACGGATTAAATTGCCACAGCTTTACCCTGCAACTGCCCAATGCTTACGCAATTCTGATGTAATAGTCTATCGACATGTCGTGGCCACGCGTTATTGCAGCTACCGGCAAATACTGCCGTTAGACCTGCCGCCATGGCCAGTTGGAACATGGGAGGTGGCAGGGCGACCAGAGCCCATTTAAATCCCGTCCACTACCGTGAAAGGCTATGAACTATGTTTACTCGTGCTATCTTGAGATCGGGGGCAATTGTTTTTGCTTGCTCGACATTGATTGCCATCGCATCTGGCTGCCAACCGAAGAGCGCGCCAACGGTGACGTCAACGGCACCCGAAGATGGGGCTGTGGGTGTCTCTGCTGACGTATCAGTCGCGGCTTCCTTTAGTGAAGCGATGGCTCCACAGAGTGTTAACGCAACAACCTTTACCTTGGCGGACGGAGCGACACCCATCCCCGGGGCAGTGACCTATTCGGGCACCACCGCAACCTTTAACCCCACGGACAATCTGTCCCCGAACACACTGTATTCGGCCACCATTACCACCGGGGCAGAGGCCCTGGACGGTGCCCAAAAGAACTACCAACACGTTGAGAACGAATCAGGGCTCATCGCATTTGTAGCCGGCCTCTATTTGTTCGATCAGATATTCTGGGATCAAGAAGGCAGAACATTGGCATCGGATTTCACGTGGTCCTTTAGCACGAGCGCAATTGGTGAAGGTGAAGGTGAAGGTGAAGGTGAAGGTGAAGGTGAAGGTGAAGGCGAAGGCGAAGGCGAAGGCGAAGGCGAAGGCGAAGGCGACATGACGCCCCCCGTCCTTGGTGTTACCACCCCGGAGGATGGCGCTATCGGCGTCTCGGTAATGGCACAAATCGCGGCAACCTTCAGTGAGGCGATGGACCCCTTGTCACTCTCGATGGAAACCTTTACCCTGAGTGACGGCACGACCGCCGTTTCGGGCAGTGTGGTCTATTTGGATGGGACCGCGACGTTCAGTCCGGACGTCGACCTCGTGGCCGACACGACCTATACCGCCACCATCCTGGTGGGAGCCACCGATTTGGCAGGCAACCCACTGGCGGAGGAATTCGTGTGGACCTTCACCACCGCAGCTCCCATCGATATGGCCGCACCCGTTGTCGATTCCGTCGATCCGCTGGATGGGGCGATAGGGGTGCCGATCAACAAGTCAGTCACCGCAACCTTCAGTGAGGCGATGGACCCCTTGTCGCTCTCGATGGACACCTTTACCCTGAGTGACGGCACGACCGCCGTTTCGGGCAGTGTGGTCTATTTGGATGGGACCGCGACGTTCAGTCCGGACATCGACCTCGTGGCCGACACGACCTATACCGCCACCATCCTGACGGGTGCCACCGATTTGACAGGCAACCCGCTGGCAGAAGATTTCGTGTGGACCTTCAGCACCGGAAATACGACGGCCCAGGCACCCATTGAACTGGGATCGACCAACGCTTTCGCAATTCTGGCTGGTTCCACCGTCAGCAGCACGGGACCCTCGGTGATTACCGGCGATCTGGGTGTGAGCCCAGGCACGGAAGTCGTCGGCTTCCCGCCGGGAATCCTGAATGGCGAGAATTTCTCCGGTGTAGACTCTGCTGCGGGTCAGGCCAAACTCGATTTGACCACCGCGTTCAACGA
>CAXBPH010000078.1:0-27413 GCA_963977445.1 uncultured bacterium
CATAACCGTCGATGGACACAATACGGTGGACTTTGTGAAATATCCGGGCTAGCGCTTAAGTGAGCCTTCGACAATTGGGAGCGCAGGTCTCGGACGCGCCCAAGGAGTGCGGCCCGCCTGCATTGCGTCGAAGACGTAAAGAGTTTATGGGCAAGTAGTGGGTGCCAACAAAGACCCACTCCGCCAAAACAAACTGAGCTGACCAATCGTGCCGCGCGATCTGGTACTCCAGTTCGTGCGAAGGGACGGTGGCACGTCCATGCCTTGTGATCTTAGCTGCAGAAAGACACGTGGTGACATGTTTCGCAAGGACCCATTGCGTCATCCTATTGCCTCTGGCACGTGTATTATCGCGTATATTATCCCCGCGATTTGTCCATGCAACAAAAAATGAGCGGTTAGCCCAGCCGTTCGATTTCCAACAACCGTTTCTTTCGGGCGGGGTCCCAACGATAGCCACCGAAGCCGCCCGTACGGGGCACGATACGATGGCACGGAATGGTGATGGTCACCGGATTGCGCGCGCAGGCACTGGCGACGGCCCGCGAGGCGTTGGGGGCGTCCATGCGCCGGGCCAACTCAGAATAGCTCATGGTGGTGCCATAGGGTATTTCCCGGAGGGCTTGCCACACCTGGACCTGAAAGGCCGTGGCCTGGACGTCCAGCGGAAAGTCGGGGAGACGTTTCCGGTCCTCGAAATAGGCGTTGAAGGCGTCAAAACAGGCGCGCAACGATTCTTCGTCCCGTCGCAGGGTGGCTTGCTCGAAATCCATGCGAAGTCCGGTAACGAGGGGCTTTTCGTCATCTCCAAGCTGCACGCTACACAGGCCCAGCTCCGTGGTGGCAATGAGGAGCCAGCCCAGCGCGCATTTCTCGCACCCATAGCGAATGGTGAGTCCCTTGCCCTGATGCTTAAATCGCTTTGGGGTCATTCGAAATATTCTCTCCATATTGCGACAAATAAATAGACGGACCAAGTATACCGACTACGTGTCAGCCCGTACGCGGCTGCTCAGGCAGGCATAAGGAAATTGAAATGCCCCCGACACAACGTGTCGGGGGCACCGTGATGATATTCGTTATGGGTACTCAGGCGGACATGCCTTCATAATCGGCGAGCAAGGCACCAATCGCTTTCTTGGCATCTTCCGATGTGGACGAGCTATCCAGCTTCTTCTGCCATTTCTTCGCGGCATACCGGTCCATCATCGTAGAGGCATGGCTGATGGCCGCCTTACGGCACCGAGGTTCGTTGCGATCCATGGCGTCGATGAGTTCATCGTGGGCCTTATCTCCTTTCAGGCCGACGAGGATAGACAGGAGGTGGACGCATTCGTTGGCTTCGGGTTGGGCCTTGAGCCGGTCTTCCGTCACGTTCACGGCGGTCCGGTTGCTGCCATCGTCGGCCAGGGCCGCGAGGATTTCCAATTGGGTTTTTCCCGAAGTCTTTCCGAGGGCCTTGGTCAGGACGCGCTTGGCTTTTTTGGTGCCAATGGCGTCCAACGTGAGGATGGCGTGGGATGCCGTGGCATCGTCGAGGAGGAGTTCGCCGATTTCCGATACCGTTTCGTTGCCGCCGCACTGCTGAAGCTGACGCAAGAGAAAGTGAATCACTTCCGCATTCTCGGTTGCTTCCAGCGCCTCCAGGAGGGATTCCTCCACGAGTTCACGGGAATCATCGCTGACGCAATCCGGACCACTCACATAGCGGGCCAGGCCGGTGAGGGCATAGCGGGGACCATTGTCATCGCCCGCGCCCAGGGGGACCAGACGTTTGCATAAATCAATCAGTGTGTCCTCGCCTTTTTCCAGCAGTGCGTTGAAAAGTTGGGCAGACACCGTGGCGTCATTGGCCGGGAAATGGGCCAGGATTTCGTCCACGCTTTCCGAGGCATAGGGCGAAGGAGAATTGGGGGTGCTTTTCATCGTAAATATTCCTCTCAAGCGCTTAGACGTGCCAGGGGCCGCGCATGGGTTGGTGCAACAGTCGGTTTGCGCCTTCGTCATCGATAAAGCGCTGGGCATCGGGGTCGAAACGCAAATTGCGACCGAGGCGGACCGCGATGATGCCGAGGTTCACGATCGTGCAGGAGCGGTGCCCGTTCGATTCGTTGAGCGCAAATTTCTGACGCGTACGGACGGATTCGGAGAAGTCGGTAATCTGTGGTGCGGGATCGGGCAGGGAATCCACCTTTTCCTTAAGTCCCGGAATATCCGATTCAAATTTTGGGAAGAGCTTGCCTTCGGGACCTTCGATATAAGCGGCCCCTTCGTCTTTGCCTTCCCCATCGAGAATGATCTCGCATCCATCGGCATAGCGATAGGTAATCCGTCGCCAGGAGCTGACGGCATCGTCATGTTGCTGCGGCGCATCCACTTCAATTTCAACGGGACTCGTATCATCCTTTTCCAGGAAATACTGGACCGGGTCGAGATAGTGCTGACCCATGTCACCGAGGCCGCCACCATCGTAATCCCAATAGCCGCGGAAGGTGGCGTGGGTGCGGTGTTTGCTGTAGGGCTTCCAGGGCGCTGGTCCAAGCCACATGTCATAGTCGAGGGTTTCCGGGATGGGCTCCGGTTTCAGGTCGGTCATGCCGCTCCACTGGAACTTCCAGTTGAAACCCGTGGTTGCGCCCACCGTCACCTTGAGGGGCCAGCCGAGGAGGCGATTCTCCACGCACTTCTTGATGGGCTTCACTTCCGTGCCCATGCCATAGAAGTCACCCTGAAAACGAAACCAGGTGTTCAAGCGGAACATGCGATTGTGCTTCTGCACCGCTTCCACGACCTTCTGGCTTTCGTAGATGGTGCGGGCCATGGGCTTTTCGCACCAGATATCCTTACCTGCTTCGGCCGCCGCAATGGAGATGAGGGCATGCCAATGGGGCGGGGTGGGCACGTGGACAATATCGATGTCGTCGCGGTCGAGCACTTCGCGAAAATCCGTATAGCCCTTCACATCATCCGCGACCCGTTCGAGCGCCGTATCAATGCGGGCGCGGTCCACATCGCAAACCGCGAGGAGGCGCGAACCGGGATAGCCCAGATGACCACGACCCATGCCGCCCACGCCGATGACGGCTTTGGTTAACTCTTCGCTGGGCGGGGTGAAACCGGGACCGCCGAGGGCCTTGCGCGGGACGATAGTGAATAATCCGATGGCGGCCGAGGTGGCGAGGAACTGCCGTCGGGTGGGCTTGTTAGTGGGGGGCTTCTTCACGGAGGTGACCCTTATTTGTTGGAACGCTTTCGAATGTCGCCTGGCTATCGCGACGTGCATCAATAAATAGCAACAGTGAATGACGGGGAGCGAGCCCCGCCCAATATACGTGGGAACATAATCCTAGACCACCAGACCCTCGGGCCGCAAGGCACCGCTGAAGAGCGCAATCGCATTGAACGTCGACTGCTAAACCGCTTGGGAGCATCGGTACAGTCACCCCCTATGCAGTAGTTGTTCCACCGGCGTGTCGATAGGTTGTTTCACACGGGGGATACTGTCCCAGAGGGCCGACATGGCGGGGACAGTTTTCGACGGGTAAGTGAAACCGGACACCGTAAGGAGACGTGGGGCCCGTCGGTAACTGTACCCAAAGGTTCCTATGGCTCTCATCAAATCAGATGGGGTGTAATGGAGGGATGTTCTTAAGTCGATTACCCTGACCAATGAAGTTCCCGTGGTTTGGAAAAGGGGCTCGGTAACGCATCCACGGTCTCAAAACAAAAAAGCAGACCGACGGATCATCCTGTCCGTCGGTCTGCGTTCGCGAAATAGTAATGTTCGTAGGGTGGTCCGGAAGAAGGGCTTATCGGGAGGGGACCCACACTTCTCGTGTTTCATACACGGGTGCAACTTCGCGCCGTCGTGTTTCGTGGTGACCCACCACAACTTCACCGGTTTTGGGGATAACATATTCAGGAATCCAAACCCGATATTCCTCAACACGACCTTCGTGGACCAGAATCTGCTGGCGTTCCACGTGGCCACTGGGGGCTGGTGCCGCGTTGTACTGGGCATATTGGCGTTGCTGATGGGTCGTCGCGAGAATACCCACCACGTTTACCACGGCGTTCGCGATAGCCGCGTCACGGTAGGCTTTCGCCTGGGCCTTTTGTCCCGAATAGGGGTCATAATTGCCACGACCACCATACTCGTTGTAGAGGTAGTCTTGAAGCAGGCCGCCGAGGGGGCCATTGTTGTTTAGTCCACCCAAGCCCCGATTGAGGTTGCCCAGCGAAGGAGCGCCGGGGCCCCGTCGGGTGTTGGAGCCCACGCCACGGCGGCCGTTGGAACTGCGACCGATAGGACTACGGGAACTCGTAACGCGCGCCGGAGCGCTGATGCGGTTTGAGCGGCTTGGATTGAATCGGGGAGCAGGTGCTTTGTTGGTTCGCACCGAAATTCCGCGATTGGACCGTGAGTTTGCCTGTGCTTCAGCAACGCCGAAGGACAGGAGTGAGAGGCATATTGCTGCGATTAGAATCCGTTCTTTTATCATGGCACTATCTCCTGGGTTGTAACGCCTGTAACCAAGACGCGACCTTCCCATGCCTATTCACGAAATATGTAGCAAAATCGATAGTTTTACGAAATCCATCGGGTAAGTCGCTGCAATAAGGGGACATAGAGCGACCGGCAGGAATAGGAGGTGCCGTGCCGAAAAGGAACGGAACTGGTCAAGGGTGAACGTGTTGGTCCTTGAGATCTGAGCTCGCAATCCCCTCAATGAAGGTTTTGCCGGAAATCCGTCATGCCGGAGTTTTCCGCTGGGGGCCCACGTGCATGGTCTGGAGGAGTAGAACAGGAAGCATCGGGCCAAGCCAACGGGGTGCAGGTCCTTTGGCGAGTTTTTCTGCTCCCTGTAACCTTTTGAACGCCCATGGGGTATCAGGAGTCAGAACACGCATAGATTTTTCCCGATTCCCGACCCGTGACTTAGTGGAGGACAACACGATGATAATGGCCGATGTGTTCAAGATACTTTTTCTAATTCTCGGTATGCTCCTGTGTACCATGTGTTATTGGTTGCTCTTTCAGGCCTTGTTTTCGGCACGGGTAGAGCAAAGCAGACAGGCCATACTTGCCCATCCCTGGCGCATATTCTTTACCGGTGCGCTGGTGGGCGGACCCGTGCTTCTCCTGGGTGTCGCCCTCCTGCAGGGGGCCGGTCCCGCGAAATTTATCGGGGGGGCGACCATCGTGACCATTGTCACCCTGGCCCTCTTTGGCTCGACCGGCCTCGTGCGCCATGTCGGGGAGCAACTCAGTGCAGGCGGGACGCAGCGTCCTTCCGGGTTGACGGTCCTGCGTGGTGGGGCGGTCGTAGCGGTTGCCTGTGTCTTGCCGATTGTCGGATGGTTCTTCCTGATTCCCGTGGTGCTCATAACGGGGTTTGGGGCGTCCCTTCGGACCCTCAAGTATCGACGCCCAACACCCCTCGCCGTGCCGGTGACTGCGGTGCAGTCATAATGATTTCACGACGCGAATTTCTGGCCTCCTCTTCCATGGCGTTGGCCGCGTGTTCCACTTCGACGTGGTCTCATGGGCGTACCGCCGAGATGGCCCAGGAAGACCCCCGGCTCCTTCGCCACGTGCTCGACCGCGTCGCCTACGGTCCCCGGCCGGAAGATATTTCCCGTGTTCAAGCCCAGGGACTCGATGCCTATCTGGCCTCCCAACTCAACCCGGCGACCCTTGATGACTCCGAAGGTGAACGGCGTGTTCGACGGCTGGAAACACTGCGATGTCCCACGGGGGAACTTTTCGAATACAAAGAGGAACTCCTGTGGACCGAGTTGGCTTCGGGAAAGCTCCTGCGGGCGTGCTATAGCGAACGACAGCTCTTCGAGGTCATGGTCGACTTCTGGACGGACCACTTCAACATCGACAGCTCCAAAGGGGACTGTCCCTGGTTGAAGACCGCCGATGATCGGGACGTCATTCGAAAGCACGCGCTCGGCTCTTTTCCTGAATTGCTACGGGCTTCCGCATTGGGTCCGGCCATGTTGTGGTATCTCGATGGTCGGTCGAATCGGAAGAGCACGCCGGAGGAGGCTCCCAACGAAAACTACGCCCGGGAGTTGTTGGAACTCCACACCCTTGGCGTCCATGGGGGCTACACCCAGCACGATGTGATGGAGGTGGCGCGATGCCTGACCGGTTGGACGGTGCGCTCGGATACGTGGTTTGGAAAAGGGCGGGTTGAGTTCAATAACGCGTTCCACGACGATGGCGCAAAGCGGGTGCTGGGCCAGGATATACCCGCCGAAGGAGGCAAGGACGATGTGGATAGGGTCATGGACATTGTAGTGGGTCATCCCGCTACGGCATCCCACCTCGCGGCGAAGCTATGCCGCAGATTTATCGGGCCCGATACCGATGGGGCAACCATATTGGTTGTCGCGGCGGCCTTTGCTGAGAGCAAGGGTGACATTCCCGAAACCCTCCGGGCCCTCTTCCAGACCGAGGCCTTTCGCATGCCGGGAGCACCCACGTTTAAACGGCCCTTCCGCTATCTCGTTTCGGCGTTGCGGGCTTCGGAGGCCGAGATAATGTCGCCGGATGCCCTGTTGGATTATCTGGCCCGGATGGGTCACAGCCCCTTTCAGTATCCTACACCCGACGGTTACCCGGAAGAGGCGGCACCGTGGACAGGGAGTTTGCTGTGGCGATGGCACGTTGTCCATGCCTTGAGTCGTGGTCAACTGCCCGGCGTGACGACCGACTGGACCGCACTGAAATCCAATGCGGGCGGGGGATTGGCCCTGGCAGAATCCCTCCTGGGGCAATCCCTGACGCTGGCCGAAAAGAAACTGATACGAAATGGGCAGGCCCCCGGACTTATCCTGGCGGCACCCCGTTACCAGGGAGCGTGATTCATGCGTAGTGATCCAAAGGTTCGTTTTCGTGAAGAAGCCACCCATACTCTCGTTGTCGTATTTCTTCGTGGCGGTGCCGATGGCCTGAGCATGGTGGTGCCTACCGAAGACGACGCCTACTATCGGGCCCGACCGCTAATCGGCATTGCGAAGGGGGATACGAAGGCCCTGGACTCGATGTTTGGCTTCAATGCCGCGATGGCTCCGCTCCATCGCGCCTACGACGAGGGCGAGTTACTCATCGTCCAGGGGGCCGGGTCGGAAGAAGACAGTCGGTCCCATTTTGAGGCCCAGGACTACATGGAACACGGCGGAACCGGTGCCGGTGGCTGGCTGGGACGTTATTTGCGCAACAATAGCCGGGCGGCCAACAATCCGCTCGCCGCCGTGGCCCTGGGTAAATATTCTCCCGAGTCGCTACGATCCTCTCCCGCAACCGTGGTTATGGATTCTCTGGCCGAACTTTCTCTCGGCGAAGATGCCCGGGAGTATCTGGACGATCTACGGGACCTCTACGGTGCGGCGTCCCTGCCCTGGGCAGATGCGGGTACTGATCTGCTGGACGCCATGGAGCGGATCGAAAGCCTCCATTCAAGCCCCTATGAATCCGAGGGCGGCGCGAGCTATCCAGACGACGCCTTCGCCCAACATCTCAAGCAAGTCGCCCAACTCGTCAAGGCCGGCCTGGGCGTGGAGGCCGTCACCCTCGACCTGGCAGGCTGGGACAGCCATGTCGTGTCCGCGACGCTTATGAATCCCCTGATGACCCGCCTGGCTGCGGGGCTCATGGCCTTCTACGATGACCTGGGACCCAAACGGGAAAACACGACCGTGGTGGTCATGTCAGAATTTGGCCGACGTGTCTACGAGAATGCATCCCTCGGCACCGACCATGGGCGGGGGAGTGTCATGATGGTGCTTGGCGGCGGCGTTCGTGGTGGTCGCGTTTTGGCCGATTGGCCGGGTCTCGCCGAGGAGCATCTGGAAGGGCCGGGTGATCTTCCGGTTCGCTTCAATTATCGCGATATCCTCGCCGGGATAGTTCAGCGACACCTCCCGGAAACGGCATTGAACCAGATTTTTCCGGGGTATACACTGAAACCCATGGAGACAATGTATTGATGACGCGGTTCATCGGAAAGGGTGTGTCATGACAACTCATGCACTTCCCTGGCACACACCAGACGGTGCGGATCCCGCGATTCGGAGCTGGTTTCCCGAAACTACGCCGGAGTTATCCATGGTGTCCCAACCTCCTGAATCCACGACGTCGAAATCAGGCGCGGTGGACCCGTGGGAGTTGGCCTGTATTCAGGAGACCCGGCAGGGCCGCCCCGAAGCCTTCAACCCCCTCGTCACCCGCTACGCGCCTCGGATTCGAGCCTACCTTCATCGTATGGTCCGAAATCACGAAGAAGCCGAAGATTTGACGCAGGAGACCTTCATCAAGGCCTTTCGTGCTCTGTCGCAATTCAATACCGACCGTCCCTTCCGCAGTTGGCTTTATGCTATTGCCACCAACACCGGCTTGAATGCGCTGCGGAGCCGCAAACGTCGGGGCACCCCCGTGGAATGGGATATGGAACAGATAGCCGCTCCAGAGCGGGATACGGGAGGGGGGCCCCAGGAGGAAGCCCTCCACGCCGCGATGACTCGCCTCTCTCCACGTGCCGCCCGCCTCGTGGCGCTCCACTACCAGGAGGGCTTCAGCCTCGCGGAGGCCGGGGCCGTATTGGACCTTTCAGAAAATGCCGCCAAGGTCGCCCTGTGTCGCGCGCGTAAGCAGATTCGGGCCTACATGGTGGCGGGAAAACAACGATGAATTGCACCCACGTCATAGCCCTGTTGGACGCCGCATTCGATGAGGCGAAAGCCTTGGACGCATCGGTAGCGGAACACCTTGCCCATTGTGAAGCCTGCGCCGCGTATCAGGATTCCCTCGTCGGCCTCGATAGCCTGCTGCGCCATGGGGACCCGGTGGAAGAAGACCCCGCCCTCGTGGCCCGTATCCAGGAAGCCCTGTCGCAACAGCCCACCTATGTGTTGGGCCTTCCCTGGCACGGCGTTGCCGCAGCGCTGGTACTTATCCTGGCTTCCCTGACCGGCGGCTGGCTACTGGACGATTATATACAGCTACCGGCACTATCATTTCGTGCCGTGCAACCCGAAGACATCGCCGTTCCCGATTGGAATGATATGCGCAATACCCTGGTCGCGATTCCCATGGAAGTGCGCCACGAAGCGACCCTGACGGCCACCCATTTTTCCGGCCTGTGGGACCTGCTTACCGGGTGGTCTGCGTCGTTGTTTCATGCCAGCGGACTCTTTCTCTGGGGCGGCTGTTTCGTTGGCCTCATGGTGGTCGTGGTGCTCGATAGTCGATTGGCACGTCGATTGACCTAAGTTACGAATCTTATCCGAGTGTTAGTTTTTGCCTATTAAGGGCGACATGGATGCAGTTGATGGCGCGTTACGACGTTTTTGCGTGGCGCTTATGTTGGGAAATAGAAATGGAACGACTCATTGGGATTTCACTCGCCCTTATCGCAACGGTGAGCGTGGCGCTCCTACTGAAAAGTAGCGTCATCGCCCTTTCACTCTGGTTTATGACCACCTGGCCCGAGAAGTGTGGCCAGGTCTACACCACCTATCGGGAGCGACCCTGGCGTTGTGGCCTGATTGGCCTCGTGAATACTGTCGTATTCGTCTTTATCGGCCTGGCACTGACCTCCAGGGAGCCCTTCGCCCTTCTGGGGCTGTTGATACTGCTGACGGTGTGTGTCCTGCACGTCGCCGGTCGAACCGCCGTGCACCGGAGGATGGCCGTCAAGTTGGACCTCGACGGTGCCGATGTCTGCGCACCCCGGGCCATTGTCCTGGGCGGCGCGATTGCCGAGCTGACCTTTCTGGTGCCCATCATCGGACAGATTCTCTATCTGGGTACCACCATGCGGGCCATGGGTGCGGTCGTGGTGGCCCTCCTATCCCGTGGCGAAGGGGCCTTGCCCCCCGAATAGGGCGCGGTGGTGCGGGGCGTCGCAATCTTGCTCTACGTGCATAAACTTCCTTGCATATCGTCCAGAATACCGTATACTCACGGAGATTGGCCTGTATCGAGGAACAAACTGGTGACCCTTTACCCAGTAAAAACGTTAGTGCGCCCTACTATTCCGATCGCAATCGTTGCACTCTTCGGGGGCTGTCCGCCGGTTCTGGATACCGATCTGACGCCACAACCCGCCGCCGAAGGGCAACACCTGCTGCGTCTGGTCCATATCACCGACCCCCAGATTGTGGACGAAGAAAGCCCCGCCCGGGCGGTCCGATTCAGCGAATTTTCCAGCGGTGCCTGGCGGCCGCAGGAAGCCTTCGGTGTCCATACCCTGGATGCCACCCTCCAGGCCATCAACCGGCTCCACGAGGCAGGAGCAACAACGGATAGGCCCGTCGACTTCGTTGTTGTGACCGGCGACCTGGCCGATTCCGCCCAGCACAACGAACTTCAATGGTTTCTGGATACCATGGACGGGGCCGTTGTAACACCTGATTCGGGTGTGCTCGATGGCGTTGATCGTGCCGTCCCCCCGGAGCTGAATCCAAAATTGGCCTACGACGCCGTCGGGCTCGACCGGGATATTCCGTGGTATACCTGTTTCGGAAATCATGATGGCCTGGCCGTCGGTAACTTTCCTATCAATCGCGATCCCCTCGCGCAAAACGATTGGTTTGCACCCCTGCTCGCACCCGTGGCACAACTGCTGGGCTTTCACGAACTCGCGCTAGACAACAACGCCATGCGGGCGACCGACAATTGGAGCCCCATTGCCCTGTTGGGCAGCGGCGTGCCCGTGACCACGCCCAACTACCGTCTTGACTATGCACGGGTTTCGCCAGGGGCCATCATCCCCGATGGTGCCCGCCGCTTTCTTTCCAAAGAGGATTTTATCGCCCTCCACCTGGCCAGTGAGAGCACACCAACGGGCCACGGCTTTACCCAGGAGTCACGGCAAACCGGGGCCACCTACTACAGCGTTCGTCCCCTGCCCGATGTGCCCCTCCGACTCATCGTCTTTGACTCCGTGGCCGACAACAAACCCTACGGCATCCCGGCCTACTTTGGTGTTCTGGAGCGCGCCCACTTTGAGCAATTTATCCTGCCGGAGTTGGCCGCAGCCGCCGAGGCAGAGGAATGGGTGATTCTCGCCTCCCACCATCCCGCCAGCGATTTTGATTTGGGCCTGGTGGGAGATCGGGTGCGGGCGGGTGAATTCCGAACAGCGGTAGCCCAATATCCGAACGTGATTATGCACCTGAATGGCCATACCCATATCGAACGTGCCGATATTGTTCGCGGGGCAAATCCCTACCTGGAGATTTCCACCAGCGCCATTATCGACTATCCCCAGGAAGGGCGTGCCCTCGATATCTTTCTGGAAGCGGATGCTAAGACGATTCGGGTGGAGAGTCATCGCTTCAGCCATAGGGACGCACCAACCACGTTTTCCGCAGAGAGCTTCCGCCTGGCCACCATTGATGCCGCTTTCCAGTCTACGGATGACGGGGCGAAGTCAGAAGGGGACGGCGGAATTTACGGCGATTTTTCAATCCGCCTGCGTCGGTAAAAGCAGCCTTCGGGACGTCCCGCCGCATCCACGACGTTGGATTTTGGTAGCACCGAGCGCGCCATCTTCTTACACGGTGCGTAACGGCCAATGACCACGGGCGGAGGCATGTCCCCGTGAGATCCGTCCCGCCCCAGCTTAGCCGTTGGGCATTTCCGTCGGCAGGGTGATTTCAAACCAGGCCCCACCCTTCTTGTTATTGCCGTAGGTGATAGTGCCTTCGTGGGCGGTAATGATGCGGTGGGTAATCGAAAGACCCAGACCGGTACCGCCCTCTTTCTTGGTGAAGAAGGCACTAAACAGGTCTTCGCCCTCCTTCAGATGGATGCCGTCGCCAGAATCGTCCACGCGGAAGCAAATATTGGCCCCCTGGACGGTCGTCCGAAAGTTGACGATACTTTCTTCGGGGCTCACCTCAATGGCATTGCGCAGGATATTGCTCAAGGCCTGGGCCATCTTGGGGGCATCCGCCAGCACGGTCGGCAGTGGGGGGGCTTCCGATCGGGTAAGGGTGACCTTGCGCTGGGCGGCCAGGGGCCCCACCAACTCGGCAGAGCGTTTTGAGATATCGATGGGGTCACAAACGCTTTGCTCCAACTCAAAGGGCTTCGCGAAATTCAGAAACTGCGCAATAAGCACTTCCATCTGCTTGGCTTCTGCATGGATCATCGTTGCTTTCATGTGGTTTCCATCATCGGGTTCCGATTTGCGAATGATGAGTTCCGACATGCCACTGATTACGCTTAGCGGATTGCGCAATTCATGGACGACCCCCGCCGTAAGCTCTCCGATTTGGGCGAGCTGTTTGTTCAGGTCGGCGGTCTTTTCCAGCCGACGGAGCTGGGTGAGGTCAATGAATAGAAAGATTACCCCGTTAAAGGGGGCGGGGCCGCGCAGGAGAGAGGCCGTGATGCCCAGGACTTTTGGGCCATCGGCGGCGCTTAAGACCACTTCCCGTCGGGATACGCTGTCCGGAGACTCCCGCATTTCCTCCAGGATTTCCGCGAGCGGAGATACGCCGTCAATGTCGGTCAGCGCCGTTCCCGTAGCCAAGGCGTCGCAGGCCAGATTCAGATGGAGCGCCGCCGCCGGATTGGCGGTAATAATTTCACCCGTGGCATCTACTGCCAGGACACCGCTGCTCAGGCTGGATACGATTTGCTCAAAGATTGTATTAAAGTCATTTTTCGCAACCACAGGTTTCTCTCCCCTGTAAACGTCAGACCCGACTACGTATCTCCTGTGCCAACAGGCTGAATTCCTCCAGACCCAGGGTCTGGGGGCGTCGACTGGGATCAATTTTTGCCGCGTCCATGGCATCCAGAACGGCCTCTTTCGGGGCACCAAAAACACCGGAGCGTGTCAGCGAATTACGCAAGGTCTTGCGACGTTGTGCAAATGCCGCCCGGACGACTTTCATAAGGAAAAACTTCTCTTCCCGAGGCATGGAGGACTTCTGGTCGCAGCGAAAACGCACGACGCAACTGTCAACCTTGGGGCGGGGCACGAAACAGGATGCAGGCACGCGGTGGACAATATCCACATCGGCATAGCACTTCGCGGCGAGAGACAGGATGCCGTAGTCTTCCGCGCCCACCGGGGCCACGAGGCGTTGCCCCACCTCGTCCTGCATCATTACGACGAGTCGCGAGAAAAAGAGGGGGGACTCCAGGATATGGAATAAAATCTTGGTCGTAATATAATAAGGGAGGTTGGAGAGAAACTTGTGACTTGTTCCACCGGGGATAAATTCATTCACAAGTTTTTCGGGGGTGTGGTTCAAAATGTCCCCACGAAAAATATGTACATTGTCCATGGCACCAAACTGGTCATTGAGGCAGGGAATGAAGGAATTATCAATCTCCACCGACAACAGTTTGTTTACCTGGGGCGCGATGCGGCGGGTGAGCGCACCGAGGCCGGAACCGACCTCCAGGACGTAGTCCGTCGGCTCCAGGGCCGCCGCGTCGATCATAATCCGGTTGATGTTGTCATCCAGAAGGAGATTTTGCCCAAGGGACTTCTTAAACGTTATGCCGTAGCGCCTGCACATATCGCTTAAGCTCATCGGTGCGGGCTGTTCCGAGGTTGTCATGCTAACTCCTGGGTGAAAGGACTCGTTGGGCCGAGCCAGACCAATTATCGACGTTTGTATTGCTGAGGGTAAGGGAAAGACAGTCGTAGCGCCCTTCCGCTATATACACAGTGTACAATATTATCCGTCTGTACCAAAGTGGAATACGTGGGGGGGCGGTCAGTTTGGGCCATATCGTCGGTCCAGGTGCCTTGAGCAACCTCGGATCGGAGGTTTTGAGGGGACTTCCTGGGCGAATTTATTCCCGTGGCCATGCTCCAACGACCGAAGGGACCATTCCAGCAGGCCCGATATATAGGGAATCTCGTTGGAAAGTGACCCGGCTGACGAATGCCATACTACCCACTTATGATACGCCTTTGTCCCGGCGGAAGTCCAGTTCCCCCAATATCTTCGCCCAACGTGGTGCAATGATTGACCCGCCCGCCGGGCCTTGATATTATCATCAGGTAACTACGAGGTAACGGTAATGGCACAAGTAATAATTGAGCAACCGGGAATTTCCCCGATGACGGTTCCCCTGTCAGGCGACGAAACCCGTTTTGGTCGCTCCGAAGACAGCGATGTGGTCCTCGTCGCCGACGAGGTTTCCCGGAATCACGCCAAGATTTGCCGTGTCGGCAAAAAAACGGTTCTCTTTGACCTCCAGAGTCTCAATGGGACCTATGTCAACCGTCAGCGCGTCGTGGAGCGTGTTCTCTCCCATATGGACGAGATCTGGTTTGGCAGCCGGTGCCACCTCGTTTTTCGCGATGATACCCAGATGGGTAGCGACGGTACCGAGGAGGAGGAGGAGGCAGCCAGCGCAATCCAGGAAGAGCTGGCGCGGAATATGGACAAGATTCGGGAGGAGATGGATCGTGTTGGGAACAGCATGACCCTGATCGGCCGACCGACGCCCCCGTATAGCGAAGGTAAACCCAAAGAAGATATCGAAGCATCGGCCGACGAAATCGTAAAGATGAGCCGGGCCTACCGCCGTCTGGCGGCACTACATAAGGCCAGTCAAATTATGGCCTCGGGATTTGATCTTCGTGATCGACTGGCCAAAGTGCTCGATATGGTCATGGAAACGATGGAGGCCGACCGTGGCTTCGTCATGTTGCGAGACGGCAACAGCAATAACCTCACCGTCAAAGTGGCCCGGGAGATGGGGCGCGAACTGGAAGCCAGTTCGCCCAGCATGGGCATTGCCGGCCGGGCAGCCATAGATGGCGAAGCCGTGCTCATGGTGGACAGCCAGTCCGATAGTGAATTTGGCATGCGGGAAAGTATCATTCGCTCTGAAATTGTGAGCGCCATGTGTGTGCCTCTTCGCATTGACGAGCGCATTCTGGGCTCCATTTATGTGGACACGCGAAAGATGCATGTCACCTTTAATGAGGAAGATTTGGAGCTTTTCGCCTCCCTGGGCACCCAGTCGGCCCTGGCCATAGACAATGTGCAACTTCACGAGAAAGTCGTGGAAGCCGAAATGAAACGCCAGGAGTTCGGTCGTTTCCTGAGCCCGGCCATTGTCGATAAAATAATGGCCGAAGAGAAGGCGGTAGAGTTAGGAGGGCATCGTGCGGAAGTAAGCACGCTCTTCTGCGATATTCGTGGCTTCACCAATACGGCAGAGCGAATTACACCTCCTGAACTGGTAGAAATGCTCAACGAATACTTCACAGCCATGACCGAGATTATTTTCCAGTATCAGGGTACCCTCGACAAGTATGTGGGGGACGAAATTATGGCCGTCTTCGGTGCGCCGCTGGAGATCGAAAACCATTGCCTCGCCGCGGTTTCGGCCGGGGTGGCCATTCAAAAACTCAACGAAACCCTCAACGTGGCCCGCGAAAAAGATGGGCGCCCCGTGATACAGCTGGGTATCGGCATTGATTCGGGTGAAGTGACGGCCGGTTATTTCGGCTCGCCCATGCGAATGGAATACACCGTAATGGGGGATCGGGTAAACACCGCCAGCCGCTTCTGCAGCCTGGCCAAGGCCGGTCAGGTTATCGTGGGGGAAGAAACCTGGTCCCACATAAAAGACAAAGTTGAAGGCACTCACATCGGCGAGGTCCAATTGAAGGGCAAAGAACTCGAAGTGAACGCCTACCATGTAACGTCGGTATCCGGCGTCTGAGCGCTTCACCCAATTGGCAACCGCCCGCAGAGCCGGTGGTAGGAGGAAAGCCCCGGCAATGGGGCTGTTAAGTCCACGAAGTGGGCGAAATATCGTAGCCCAGCGGCGAGCGTAGCGAGTCCTGGGTAGAGACGGACCACGTTAATTCGTAGCCCCATCGGGGTGACATAGGTCAGGGCGAATGCAAGGGCTATTACTGTGCCATCCGCAACGGTAGATTCACGTATCTAGAAGCAGGTCTTCGTGATGCCGAACAGCACCAGGCCTGCGACCATCAAGGTGAGTAGTTGCCGTCCCCAGAGGGCAAAAAAACCCGGGCCGGTTGTGCTCGCGCTCGTCGTTGCTTCCACGTCATCATACTCAGGAATAGTATTCGACGCTTCAACGGCCTGCTGGAGTTCTCGTAATCGTTCTACTTTTTGCAACGTATGCTGCGCTACGAGCAGGGTTTTGCCATCACTTCCCGTTGTAAAATCAAAGCCTTCCCGCTTGTAGCGGTCGGGGCGAAGTTGGGCAACTTCCGGTTGGGGGGCACCATGGAGATTACTCTTGAGCACGGTGACTTCACCGGGGTCGCTGGGGGAGTCAAAAACGATGTTAATATTCGTGGGAATATCACTGTCTTGCTCCGGATACTTTCCCGTGATAAATTCGCCACGGATTTTCAGCGCACCGTAGACGACGCTTTCGCCGCGCAATTCTTTCCCCTCACGGAGTGTGATGACGAAGATGGTCGCGTCATCGGGGATCCCGGTCAGGTTCGAAGACTGTCCTATCGCCACCGACGCGAATAGACATAGTATGAGTAGTGCTTTTTTCATGTGATAGAGTATAGGGAATTGCGGCCACGCAGGCAAGGTGCAGCGTTACACCATGTTGGCGCCATGAGCCGTAGACCTGGGTGCTGAATTATGTCTGAAATTCAAACCGCTGTTTCGGTGGGTGCGGTGCTTCTCCTGTTGGGAATGGCCATTGTCATGTTTCGGCGGGGAACCCCGTCATCCGGTGCGAATCGCCAGTTGGCCCGGAACCGCGATGGTACATTCGAGCACGTTTGTTCTATGTGTGGCGACCAGACGCTCGTGACGGGGGATCTTCTCCATACCCTGAGTTCTGCAGAAAAAGCCCTGGCCGTGCGCGAGAACAGGGCAGCCCTGGGCAAAGATCTTGCCGAGTATGTCTGTCGGCAGTGCTACGCGTCCCATTGTTTCGCCCATACCCCGGGAGGACTCATCTCCCTGGGCGTAAACTTATATGAAGGGCAACGCCACGGTACCCGATGTGCCGAATGCCTTCAGCCCGTGCAACGGCCCACCTGGGAGCCGGGCTACTATGATGGCCGCGTAGATGCCGCACCCGGTTTGGTGGATAGCTGTGGGTTGGCGTGCCACTATTGTGGTGCCGTTTGCTGTGTCGGCTGCTGCCAGGGCGTTACACGAAAACGAACCCAGGATGGCTCCCTCCTGTGTCCACGTTGTTTTCGCGGGCCCAACGATTGCTTTTTTCACCCATGAGCCCCCGCCGCGGTCGGAACTTTTTAGGGCCCATCGTTATACATAATAAATGGGTAACCCTGTCTTTCACGCCCGAACTAGAATCATTCAAGTAATCGCTTCCGACGGAGGAACGTCTTAAAATGAATACGACAACCGCTTGTTTTGCGGCACCCGCGTCTAAAGTAGCGCTAATCGCGTTAATTCTTCTCGCTGGCTGTGCCACCGATCCCAAAACGACTTCTTCTGGTGGGAGTCTGCCAACGGATTCGACCGAAAACTCGGAATCGGCACCGAAAGCCGGCATGTCACGTGGACGGATGACGGTAAATGGTGCATCCTACGATTCGCTCGGAAAACTGGTGCGGGCCGTTGGTGAAACGGCTGGAGAGGGGGGCTTGGTACTCGTCGCAGGACTGGAGGAATGGCCTTCACCATCGATTTCGGTAGAGCGGGCGACCTACCACAACGGTATCTCCAGGTTGGTGGCACCGTCCAATCTTAAGGTATTTGATGGGGAAGCCTACCAGTTCATTTATCCGCCGGGATACGAAACACTCCTTGATGTAACGCTGGGGGACACCGTGGCCCCACGGTTTCAATCCCTCCGGGCGACCTATGCGGTAGGTGCCGGCACCGACCTGTTTAACGCGCTGGCCCTGCTGAGCGAAACACTGGGATTCACCGTGCTGGCGGACAATGAGATTGCCGATGCCTGGTGCGGGGAGCTGTTTCTTTGCGATGCACCGGCCCCCTCAATCCTGGAGGCGCTGCTTCGTTCCGCACGAATCGTCCCGGGCTCCATTGTGGTGGAGAATTCAGATTCCTACATCTTTATACGTTCCGCCCGAAATAAGGCTCCCCTGGACACCTGTGTAAATCGTGACACCCTGTCGGCCGAAGCCGCTGCGATGTTGACCAAACAGGTAAACCTTCAATTGCCCCGCAACAAACCAAACCTTCAATTTCAAAATCGTGCGGCACCTATCAAGTCCGTTATTGATGACATGTCCAGGCAACTCGGGGTTTCTGTGGTCGTCTCTCCTGAGATGGCGGCGTTCCCGATTAACCCGGCGGTATTTAGTGACATGAATTTGTCCGACGTCTTGAATCTAATAGTGCGTCAGTGGCCCGAAGCGGACTTCGGCTATCGCGTTACCCGTGATCAGGTACAGTTTTGTATGCGGGTTCGGGGGTGAGCTGCGGTGGTCTTCGTCGGGTTGACGGCAAAGAATTTTTCGGGATCAGCCCGAGGGTGTTCAGGCACGACACAGGGAGAATGTGGTACCATCACGGTACCATCGGCGATGGGGCTATTCGGGGAATTATTGTTACGTATGATGGTGGTATCGCTCTTGCTACGTGTTGAAAATGCGGGGCTGTGGTACCGGGAAAGTAGTTTTCATCTCGTCCGGAGAGTATTGTTTTGCACCGCCCTTTGTGGAAAAAACTGATTCGCCTACCCAAAGAGCAGACTGGATTTGTCGAAGGCGCTGCGACGCTGTTGACTGCCCTGATGTTCGTCTTGTCCTATTTTTCCCGATCGTTGGATTTGTATACCGAGACGGAAATGCAAGGACTGTTTCTATTCGGAGCCACCGTCTTGTGTGGCATCGTGATATACGGGGTTCTCGTTCGTCACTTCATACCATTCATCTCCCACATGATTGTGGTCGGTGCCAGTATGATTATTCTCTCGCGCGTATCGGCATTGTTGTCCCGAATACCTTCCCTGTCACACCTTCCAATTATCGGGCCCGAGGGGCGGGGCTATCTTGTCCATCACGATGACATGCTGCTCTATCCGGGGTTTATCCTCATGTTGGGCGGCTTCTATCTTGCCATTCTTCACGCGGGCCAACTACGGCAGGCCCTCCTTCGTGAAGGTGGCGAAAAAGAGATGGCGCTGGAGCGAAGCGAGGAGAGCGCGACGACCCTCGCACGACGGGTGGCCTTTGAAAACCTGGCCACCGGCATCTCAACCCGTTTTCTCAATCTGTCGCAAGATGAAATTGCGCGGGAGATGAATCGCTCCTTGGAAGAATTGGGCCAGTTCGCCAATGTGGATCGTGCCTATATCACCTTCTCCCGACTCGATAAATCGGGCGTCGGCGAAAATTTTGATTGGCATGGGCCGGGCCTGAAGCCCTTCGACGACGAAATCCTGAGCGTCGCGCCAGAAAATTTTCCCTGGGCCATTAAAGTCCTGGGTAAAGGCGAAACGATCGCCGTGCACTGTCTGTCCGATCTGCCTGACGCGGCCCATTTAGAGGTCCAATGGTTTGCCCGACAAGAGATCAAGTCGATTATCATTGTGCCCATCATCTCCAATCGGAAGCTCCGGGGCTATATCGGGTTTGACAGCGTCACCCGGGAAATTGCCTGGCATGATGAAATGGAACCACTACTCCGCGTAATCGGTGAAATTCTCCTGAGCGTCTGGGACCGACGCTGCGCCGATCAACAGCGCAATTTGCTTGAAATGCAGGTTCAGCAAGCCCAGAAACTGGAAAGTCTCGGGGTGATGGCCGGTGGTATCGCCCACGATTTCAACAACCTCCTCACGGGTATCATGGGAAATACAGAATTGGCCCAGCTGGATATGGCCGAAGACTCCAATGGGTATCGATACCTTGAAGGCGTGCTCCAATCCTCCCGTCGCGCCGCAGAGCTCTGCAGACAAATGCTTGCATACGCCGGACGTGGAAAATTCGTGACCCAGTCTATTGAGCTGAACCGACTGATTAACGACATGCTGCCCTTGCTTCAGGCATCGGCATCCCGCCGCACCGAATTTCAATTTGATCTCGCCGAAGATCTGCCACCGGTCAATGGTGATATGGGGCAGTTTCGCCAGATCATGGGAAACCTGGTGACGAACGCCGCCGAATCTCTGGGCGATCAAGTGGGCACGGTATTCGTCCAGACAGGTGTTCGCCGCTGCGACGAGAGTTTTTTCCGCGGCACCTATCTTGCCGATGCCCTGCCACCGGGTGAATACGTCTTTCTGGAAATAAAAGATACAGGCTCGGGTATGGAAGAGCACGTTAAGGAAAGGATTTTCGAGCCTTTTTTTACGACCCGATTCGCCGGTCGTGGCTTGGGCTTGCCTGCTGTGCTGGGTATCGTGCGGGGGCATCGTGGCACCTTGACACTCGAAAGTGAAGTCGGCGTAGGCACGTCAATTAAATTGTATTTCCCGGTGAAGACCGTGGGCTCCGCCAGCTGGCTGGTGACGGGTGAAGTGCAGGGTGACTGGCACGGACACGGTACCGTGCTCATCGCCGATGACGAAGATATGATTCTCTCCGTGGGCACCATGATGTTGCGGCATCTGGGACTCAACGTGGTCACGGCAACCAATGGCAACGAAGTCCTGGAGCGCGCCCAGACACACATCGAGAGTCTTCAGTGCATTATTCTGGACTATGAGATGCCCGGAACCGAGTGCAATGATGTTTGCTCCAAATTAAAATCGGAGTTGCCCGATGTGCCTATCGTCGTGTCAAGCGGTCATGCGCAACGTGACCTTATCGGCCATTTTGATGACAAGATGATCGCGGCCTTCCTTCCCAAGCCCTTCGAGCTTGCGGGGCTTCAGGCCGTACTGCGCGAGATACTCACCCCGGTCTGAGCAAGATGCCCTGACCATAAGATACCGTTAACCGATGGGCAACTTTGCCAGGAATGCGGTCGCCCGTTCCTGCATCTCGATGGCCAACTCGTCAACCCGCTTGCTGTAAATGCCGTGAAAAGTCAGGGCAGGAATGGCGACACAAAGGCCGGCGATGGTGGTAACCAACGCTTTGGAAATACCATCCGCCAGTACTTGTGGGTTGCCCAAGCCTTCCGCGGTAATTGCATCAAAGACGGAAACCATGCCCAACACCGTGCCCAGCAATCCGATGAGTGGGCTGATACCTGCGATGATTTCGAGGAGCGTCAGGCCCCGTTCCAATTTGCCCACATGGGTGCGGCCTACGGCGTGCATCGTTTCCAGAAGTTGGGCGTGGGTCAGATGGCGCAACTGAATTAATTCCTCGGCGATGCGGGCAAAGGCCCCCCGAGAGTGCTTGCAGATAGCGAGCATATGCGAAATGGTCGTGCCGTTGTCGTGGCCATATTCATGGAGTATACGAACTATCTCCGGGGCGATGACTCGGTCTCGGCGCAGGGCAAATGCCCGTTCGATAATGACCGTCAGGGTGACCACGGAGCAGAAGGCCAACGGAAACATGGGCCACCCGCCCTGACGAAACATTTCGATATATTCACTCATTGAGAATTCCTTCTACGAAAAGCTGCTATTATTCGGGGAGCGTACCAGCGCATCGCCAGAACGACGGACAGCACCGGCTCTCCCTATAGAAAACTGAATGTCCACCGTATTTCCAGGTTCTTGTCGCGGTAAATATCCGGAACCTGAAAGGGGAAGGCACCAAAAGGCCCGGCGCGCTTTACGGCATCCTGGCACAAGGAACTATAGAGTTGGTCATTGTCGGTCCCGACCACCGTGACGGAAACCAAATTACCTTCGGGACTAATGGCACAATCAATGACCGCTTTCACGGGGGAGCTGCCAGAGTAGCGCGTGTAGAGCATCTCGTTCCACTCCCGCTCCACTTGTGCACGGACTTGCTTCAAGTAGGGGGCTATCTGACTTTGGATCGCCTGGAAGTTTGTTGCCCCTTCCCGTGCATAATTATTCTGCACACTGCTTCTTTCGGGGGACGGGCGTTGGGGCAGTGTCGCATCGGCCCGGGCAATCTTAATAATCTTTTCTTCGGCCTGAGCAACCTTCTCATGGTCCTCTGCCGGCGTCAGGATTCCCTCCATGGAGGATTCCATATCGGAATATTCTGGCGCAGAATTCTTTTCGGCCTCCGCCGCTTTTTCCTCGGTCTCCTCGGTTTCCTCTTCCGATTCTTCCTCAACGGGGGGCGTCGGTCGGGGCTGGGGCTCGGCAGCGGGGGAGGGGGCTGCGGCCAACTGATCAAACTGGTCCGGCGCCAGATCGGGCGAAGGTGCATTCCCGTCATCCGGGGCATCGTCCATAGCTTCGGCGTTTTCTTCGGCGATCAGTGGCGAAGGGGGCGTCATTTCAGGCGATGGCGTCGCGACATCGACCAACTGCACCCGCTCCCGTGGGCTGGGTGCATCGGGTTGCAGGTCGATTTCTATGGGCGCAGGCTTCAACACTACCGGTGTCGGCGCAGGCCGCGGTTGGTAGTGCCACAGGGCCAGTGCCGCCAGGTGCAGCAGGAGCGAGAGTATCGCCGCGATCTGTATACGTCTTGAATAGTTCATGGGTCCCTGGGCCGCCTCGCTGGATTGTAGCAAATCATCGCCCCTGAGCACACGATAATCAATCCCGGATATTGTTGTCAGTGTGAGGAACATGGGCTATAATGATTCCTTTGCAGCTTCTACTTGGGGTAATTGCTGCAACGGTAACGGGAGAAGAGGTATTCATGCGACACGGCGCTAGCCTTATGGCCTCATTGGAGGGAATGAGCCAGTCAGCCTATCGCATCGCCAAAGAGCTGACCAGTAATAGTCGCTCCGGCCTTACAGTGCGATTTCTTGCGAAAAAGTTGGAGTTCCCCCCGGAAGAGGTGGAATATCTTATCGATGTCCACGAACGCCTTTTTTATACGGACCTCACCAAAGTAAAAATCGTGGCAGAAGGCCACAATGCCGTTAAGCGGATTGACGAGGGGTTAGAGAGTCGCGGAGACATTCCCTCCCTCGTCGAAAGAATCCGCGGGGCCACACCCCATGACTTTCGCTGTATCGAAGAGCGGCTGGGGCTGGACGAGCCCAGTACAAAGCGTGCAGCGGCCGACGCGGTGATCGAGCGCTACTATCACTCCCCCGATGCCATCCTTACCCATGTAGGGGCCGGCGACTTCTCCGAGACGGCCCGTGAAGTGTTCGATATCGTCTGGCAGTCGAAGGATGGCGTGCTTCCCGTTTCCCAATTACAGGCGCTTCACGGCGGCTCTTCGTATGAAGTGGAGCGGGCGCTGATTGAACTCTTCGACGGATTCGCCCTCTTTGAGATGTTTCGTTTCGACACGGAAAAACGTCTCATCCGGGTGATTGGCCTCCTGAATGAAGTGCGCGCTCACCGGCAGTTTGACGGCGATTCCGACAAGGGACTTCCCCGACTGAAGACGGTGCGGGGAAAGCCGGAACAGCCGGAAGATCGGGCACTCCGTTTTTCTGAGGTCATCTGTCGCCTGGTGGCGGCCATCGCGGCCCGACCGGCCCGACTTCGGGGGGATGGTGAGCTCTTTCGCGAAGATCGTCGACGTTTGGAGGCGGTTTGTCCGGAAGATGCCGAGCCTTCACTCAACACCTGTCTCTGGGTGGCCGAAGGTGTCGCTTGGCTACGCCGGCAGGAAAACACGTTGTGCGCGGGTGACCTTGAATCCCGGATTGGTCTGGAACGTGTCCATCGGCACCTGACCCTGTGTGATTGGATCCTTAACCAGGGCGAAGACGTGGCCGCACGAAATATGCTGGCAAAGTACGTCGACGAAATAAAGTCGGGCGCCTGGTATCGGGTACACGAGTTTACGAAATTTATCGTGGGCCTTCACGCAGACAAAGAACAATTGAAACTGCGACAACAGAATGGTCACTGGGTCTATGTGAATCCCAATGTCTCCGACCAGGCAGGAAGTCGACTGTCCCGGGCCATCCAGGAGACCTTTTTCTGGCTGGGGCTCGTTGAAAAAGACCTTCGAAGCGACGAAATCGTCTTCCGCATTACCGACCTCGGCGAAGCCGTTCTGCGGTGTGAAATTCCACCCTCGCTGGCCGCTGCCTTTCCGCCGCGCAAAGGGGAGTTTGTGGTCCAGCCCAATTTCGACATCGTTGTTTCTACCGATGATATGGATCCCCTGCTGACGGTGCCCCTGGATCAGTTTGCCATTCGCGCAAGTTCGGGGCAGGCGACCGTCTACAACGTCAGTAAAGAGTCCTTTACCCAGGCCGTCCAGGACGGACACGATGCCGCCGCCTTCGTCGAATTTCTCCTTACCCATAATCGGGGTGGCAGTCTACCCGCCAATGTTATGACGACCCTCGAAGACTGGCGCGGCGGGATGAAACAGGTTCGCATTCGCACCATCCAGGTCGTGGAATCCGATGACCCCCTGGTAATCGCCGATCTCATTCACCGTAAGAAATTTCAGGAGTTCCTGACACCCCTCGACGGTCGACAGGTGGTTAAGGCCACCGGGATCGAGCGAGATGACCTGATTCGACAACTCGAAAAAGAAGGTTTTATCGTCGAATAGGTCCGACAACCGGCCTTTTCTTGTATTACCCGTGGGGCCTTTGCCACAATCACACCGTTACCGTGGGCAGTTTACGTAGGAAGGAAACGGTCGTTGTCGGAAGGTAATCGTTATTACGTTTGGCCCGTGGCTGACGAACGTACCCTCACCCTGGCCATGCTACTGCTCATCGGCCTCTTCGCGATGGCAGTTTGGCTGGAGTTTTATCGCAGGCGCCGAGACCGGACCCTCCGACTTAAAGCGGAATGGCGTGCCGTGAAGGAGATCTGCGATGACCGCGACTTGCTCCCCGAAGACTGGAAATTCCTTCGTGCCATCCTCGGCCAGTATGCGCCCGACCGTCCCTATCTGGCCATAACAAAACGTGGCCTTTTCGATGAGTGCGTGGCGCGGTATATCCACGCCACAGCGACGGGGAAAGAGGTCTCGACGTTTGTGGCCCGCGGAATACACCTGCGCGACATTCGCTCCCGGTTGGGGCTCGACTATGTGCCGTTTGGTCAGCGCATTCACACGACACGCTCCTTGCAAGTAAAGCAACGTCTCTCCGCTGCGCCCACTTCTGGAGCGCCCCCGGAATGGTTTCAGTTTGTGATCAGTGATGTAAACGAAGCTACCTTTTCCATGGTGTTACTGGACAGGGACGCGAAGCCAACATTTAAGGCTGGCGACAACCTGAAATTCCGACTGTGGCGCGATGAAGATGCCCGGTACCTCTTCGAGACACAATTGTGGACCGTGAATTCGGAAGATGAGGTCTGGACCTTGCGGCATGCCGATGCCATGACCCGAAACCAGTCCCGGGCCTATTTTCGGCTCCGTATCGATCAAAATGCGACCGTTGCCGTCTTAAATGCCTCCTTGAAGAATGACTACGAAGGCATATATGAATGGCCCGCCGTTACCGAGGTGCGCGGTCGTATCACCAGCCTGAGTGGCGGGGGGATCGCGCTGGCCTTTCAACAGCCCATTCCGAAACAGGTCCTGCTGCGACTGGCCATGTCCCTGCCGGGGCAAAAAGAAACGACCACGGTCATCGTTCGTCCCATTGCTAGCCAGACCCAAACGGGAGGTCGGTGCCTTCTCCGAGGCATGTTTGTCGCCATGAGTGATGAAACCCGAGATGTAATAACCCGCTATGCGCTGTCCAAGCAAAAATTACCCAACAGCGGGGAAAAGGCCGATCACTGATCGCGCCACGAGGAATCGTTCTGTGCAGTTACTTTCCCATGCCGAAGCCGCGCTCAAGCGTAATTGGCGGGTCGTCTTTGCCTACATCGTGGCCACGGTTCTCCTGGTCACGGTCTACAGTTTCGTAATGTCCTGGCTCGAACTTGCCGTACCCAAGGACACGAATCCAAAGCCCTTCTGGTACGTCTTGACGACATTATCCGCCGATCTCATCAAGGTCGTACTCATTACGATCTTCCAGTCGATAGCGTTTACCCTTATCGGGAGCGAGATGGACCGCCCGCTGTGGAAGTGCGACGGGTGGCGGGATGGACTGACCCGGTTCTTTACCCTGTGGTTTATCATCAACCTACTCTATGTAACGTCGGATAGACTGCCAGGCTCCTTGCCCGAAGCCTATCAGGTAGACACGGTGATGACCGTTCTATTGTTTCAATTGGGACTCACGGTCTTTGCGGTGCCTTTCGGTGCCTGCATCATGCACGGCGGCGGGTTGCATTGGAAGGACGTGCCCCAGATGCTCGCACCCTTCTTCCGGCTCTTCCCCATGTCATTGGTCGCCATGTCTCTCGGATTCATGCAGTTCTTTGTTTTTGCCATCGTCATTATCACCTTTTCCCGGGAATCCCTGGAATCGCCCTGGCTTTGGGCTGTGGTGAATATACCCCTCATACTGCTGGAATGCCTCGCCTTTGCCGTCATGTGGCTGGCCTGTATCCAATACAGAGATGTGGCCCCGGAAGAGGACAACGACGATTTCGATTTCTAATTCCAAGCTAATCCACCGGCTCATCCGTTTCGTCGAGATTTTCTTCTGTTAGCTCAAGAAGTGTAATCTGTGCAGTGTTGCAGAATACGAGGGCGCGAAGCGCTATTAGCCCCAGAGGGGCGGCATATCGTTGCCCAGGGCGATGCGAAGCAAGCCCTGGGATCGCGGACGAAACTCTCAGATAGCCCCAGAGGGGCGGCATAGAATTTTCCGAGATGGGATCCAATTCGCGCCCTATGTCGCCCCGCTGGGACTTGTATCGGCGTGTGTCGACCAAAACCCAGGACTCGCTACGCTCGCCGCTGGGCTACGATATCTCGCCCACTTCGTGGACTTAACAGCCCCTTTCAAAGGCCTTCCTCATACCACCGGCTCTGTCGGAGGTTGCTGATTAAGCGAAGATCCATCTCGGACAATTTTTAAGACATTTGGTATCCAGCTTCGAGAATCGGAGTTATGGAGCGCCGTCGGCCCGACGGCATTACATCGAAGATGTACAAACAACATGCCTTCGACCCGGGCCGCCCTGCCGCCCTCTAAGACAATCGGTCGCCAGCTTCCTGAATGGGAGTTATGGAGCGCCGTCGGCCCGTCGGCATTATATCGAAGATGTGAAAACAACATGCCTTCAGCCCGGGTTAGACGCGTGCCTTCGGCGCTGAAAAGAACGTGATTGCCCTGCCGCTATTTTTACCTGAGGGCCAACGGCCAGATAACATACCAGCATGGGGCGAAGCCCCATGTTTAGAGGTCGATTCATCCATAGAGGGCTGAAAGCCCGTCCCATAGGTCATCGCGGCAACTCATATCGGATCCAAGATCGATGCTTGCCCAGTGAAGACGCGACCTGTAATATCTCATCTGCTCGATTCAAACCACGAGAGCAACTGCATTTGCCCCTATAAACGACGCGGCAGGCCCGCGGG
>CAXBPH010000079.1:0-26835 GCA_963977445.1 uncultured bacterium
CAAGTCCCACAAGTCCCACAAGTCCCACAAGTCCCACAAGTCCCACAAGTCCCACGAGTCCCACGAGTCCCACGAGTCCCACGAGTCCCACGAGTCCCACAGGTCCCACAGGTCCCATCAGTCCCATTACCCTGAGGGGGACGGCCCCCGCTGGCTAATTCGCGATGGTATACCCAGAGTACCTCATGACTACGACGGTGGCGACGCTGCGGGTAGTGCACGGGGCGAGTGCAGTCCCCAAAAACGCCCCCGTGGTGTATACGGGGGCGTTGGAAAACGATTGACTGGTATCTCGGTTTAGTGGTGGGAGAAACACCGCTCCAGGCCAAAGACCATGGTGACACCCGCTTCACGGTCGGACTCTCCCTCGCGATGGCCCTGGCGGAGGATCCTTCTCCGGTATCTCCCGGGTGTCCTGCAGGAACGGAACCACGAAATCGTAGCTACCATCCGCCGCCCGTTGCCCTCCATTGTCCACCAGATCGTCCCCAATCGAATAAATGATAAAGCCGCCTTCCACCACCTTGTAGCGCAACGGACCTCCGCCGAAAGGGTCGCCCTCAATTGCGGCTACAGCCTCGCTATCCAACCCATCGAGCGAATCGGGAAGGGTGCCCATCTGCTGGCGAAACGTATCCACAAGCATCGCCAGGCGAAGGCTGCGAGACTCGATTTCATCGTGTACAAGGTAGGTGGTGATGTCATAGAACTGTCCCGAAAGTACGCTCGAAGAGTCCGACATCGACCGCATCTCCGGGTGTAGCAAAAGGGTGACAAGGTCGCGAAACGTGATTGGTTGGAGCACAGTTGTTCCGTCGGGCTGATAGACCACCCGCTTCAAGCGATGGTCTCCATTCTCCAAGATCGACGGATCATCCGCCCCATTGTTCTCCCACACGTGTATGTAGGGCTGGCGTTCAACGGCGTTCCGATAAAGCGCAGACCAAGGCTTTCCCCGATCAGCAAGCATGGTCGTCATGAAACGAATTCCCCGATAGGTCTCCAGTTTTGCGAGGCTCCGCACGCCGGGAATCCACTGGTGTCTCAATAGCCGGGCTCTCAGCGGCAAAGATACACCATAGCGTTGCGCCATGGCCCCTCCACCGTAGTATGCCTCGAGTCGATATTCATAATAGACCCGTTCGCCGAAAAGCCGCCGGTGAACAACATCAGCTAAGCCGATATCGGCATAGAGGGTATCCAACGATTCGTAGAGAGACGGCGGAAATTCCTCCGACGTAATGGCGCGCTTCATCAGGTCCCTTGCGGCTCTCCAGAGCAGCAAACGATGGTTTTGCCGCCACGTGGGAATGGTCCCGAAGGAGTCGGCCAAGTGGAAGAGGGCCCGCTGGTTAAGGGAGAACGTTTCCCAGTTCCTATCCTGCAGCGCGACGAAGCCCTGCACCCAGAGAAGTACTTGCAGCCCCTGAATGCCGCCAAAGAGTTCGGCATCGGACCCTTGACCCGGCGGCGTGCTCAAATCAACGGGATACCGCGCCGTAGCGATTGCCACTGCTTCGGCCAGCACATCGAAGACGGACTGTCGCGTGGCGAGATAGGCACGCGCTTGCGCGAGTGTTTCGTGTGAGTAGCGAGCACCCTCGAGTTTCCCTTTGAGGCCCGAGCCTACAGCGTCGTAGCCATTGCCGTCACCGAAGGTTTCGAGAATCTCCGCTGCCCTCAGGTAGACCAGCGCCCCGTTTTCCTCATCGGGGACTTGTGGGTAGAACGCGTCCAACTCGGCCAAGGTAACCGGCTCGCCCTTGGCGCGGATTTCCGCCTCCAATGTGGCGAGCGCGCTGTCTACACGCCATCGGAAGACCGTCAATGCTACAGTAGTACCAATGAGCAGAACGAGACTGGTATACCAAAATCGCCGTCTCTTCCGCTTTGGCCCCGATACTGTCGCCGTAGATTCTTTGTCCATGGTTGACCCCGCGTACCTGTCGTGTGCTCATGCGAGTGTAGCATGGGCGTCATTCCGTGTCCATGGGCTGGCGCACCATGTCGGAGTAGGTAACGTTCACGGCGAAGGTTTTCGCAGTCGCCATGAGGCCGATGGGTCAAGGTGCCCCGGTTCCCCTTCCGGCGATCCCACAGGTCCCACAGGTCCCACGGGTCCCACGGGTCCCACGGGTCCCACGGGTCCCACGGGTCCCACGAGTCCCACGAGTCCCACGAGTCCCACGAGTCCCACAGGTCCCATAACCCTCAGGGGGACGGCCCCCGCTGGCTAATTCGCGATGGTATACCCAAAGTACATCATGACTACGACGGTGACGGCGCTGCGGGTAGTGCACGGGGCGAGTGCAGTCCCCAAAAACGCCCCCGTGGGGTTCACGGGGGCGTTGGGATTGGATTCTACTTTTCTATTCGCTGTGGCCGTGCCACTAGTGGTGGGAGAAACACCGCTCCAGGCTGAAGACCATGGTGGCACCCGCTTCGTTACAGGCCGTGATGGCATCGAAGTCGTTCATGCTGCCGCCAGGCTGGATGATGGCCGCAATGCCCGTACCCGTCGCTGCATCCACCGCGTCGCGGAAGGGGAAGAAACCGTCGGAAGCCATTACGGCTCCGTCCAGCGTCTCCGTGCCTTTGTATTTCTGTCCGGCCTTAATGAGGGCCTGCTGCACGGCACCAACGCGGTCCTGTTCGCCCGTGCCGACGGCCAGGGTCTGTCCGTTTTTCGCGATGACCACACCGTTACTGCGCACGTGGATATTCACATACCAGGCGAAGAGGAGATCGTCGAGTTCGCGTTCGGTGGGCTGGCGGGCGATGTCGGCGCGGCCATGTTTCGGGTGTTCGTTGTAGGCGGGCACGAGGTCGGCCACACTCTTCACCCGGCTCAGGTAGGGCTGGGCCAGGATGATGCTGCCGTCATCAAATACCTTCATTTCGAAGCCACGGGACTTCTCATCGATGTATTTGGGCAAAGTCGAAAAATCGGGCACCTTAATCAGGCGAATTTCTTTGTTGCGCTTGAAGCGGGCGGCATCGTTCAAGGTCGTCAGGGCCGCTTCGGAGAAACTCGGGGCAGCGACGCCCTCCACGATGGTTTCCATAATGGACACGGCCGTCGCTTCGTCCACTTCCGTGTTGAAGACCACCACGGAGCCAAAAGCGGCCTGGGCGTCGGCGTCGCGGGCGCGCTCATAAACCTGGACCAGGTCCTGATCGTCCACCTTGATGGCCACGCCGCTGGGGTTACAATGTTTCATCACGGCGCAGGCAGGGCGCTGCATGTATTTCAGGATGCCGATGGCGTGCTGCATGTCTTCCAGATTGGTCTGGGACAGGCCGCTCTTTCCGGTCTTGAGGATTTCGTAACGTCCCAACACCACACCCTGATCGTCGGAAGGGCGATAAAAGGCGGCGGGCTGGTGGGGGTTGGTGCCATAGCGAAGGTTTTCCACCTTCTCATAGGCCCGTCCCAATACGTCGAAGGTCTCGGGGAATTCGCCCTCGGTCCGCGTGCGATACATTTTTTTCAGATCTTGTTCGGCCATGTTTCTTGCTCCAATTTCGGCGTTCAGACAGACGGGTGGGAGGAGTCCACACCGCGCCCAGCCCAGGCGAGCGGCATAAAACAAGGTGGCAGGGCCACAACCAGGATCAATCATCCTGCTCCGCCCTCATCCAGGAAATTTCCCTGCGTTGTGCAGTGATTTTCCGGACCAGGACGCTAAGCACGTCGTTTCCCCGTGGTTCATTCCACGCTATGTCGCCAGTCACGACCGTGCTTTTGGGAGGCCTCTATTATGCCATAAATGGTGAAAGCCAATAAAGGAAAAGAGCGAAACGTCAGGGCAATCGCACTATAACGAACACTCACATGATAGATTAGAAGGGATCTTATTTTATTGATGTAAACCCGGTGGTGCCACCCGATCCCGCTTTTATTGCGGCGTAGACGTAATAAAAGCGGGTTCGGGTGCCTTGACCCATGTCGATGTCAGAAAAAAGTGGATGGCACCGTAGCTTTGGTCGCCGAAATTCCCGCGATGAAACAAGGCCACTGCCAAGTTAACCATTGGCGACCCCAGTAATCGAGGCCCAAGGCACCCGAACCGGGAATACCGGATCGGGTGGCACCCCGACGGCCCTCTTGTTAATTCAAGCGGATGTGAGATCGACTTGTAATGCGATAGCCCTGGCGAAACCAGCCATCATTCATAGAGCCAGGCAATGGGAATCGACCGAAAGCGGGAGGAAATCATCTTGTTGCCCGCCTCGGCCACATAATAGCTCAGGAGCACCCGCCCGTGGTCGAAAGTGGCGCTGATATAAGAATAGCCGCCGATGAAAGCCGTATCGCCGTCGGTGCTGGTTTCGATGTTTTTCTTGTGTTCCCAGGTCTTGCCTTCATCCTTCGACACGGCGACGGTCAAGGGGGAACGTTTGCCGCCGTGGCCTTCACCCTCGACGAAGTTGTCGTTCCAGATGAGCAGGAGATCGCCGGTGGAGGGAATGCGGCGGAGGGTGGCCGGGGCTTCGGGTGCCAATACGCCCCAGTTCGACCCTTCGCTCCAGGTATCGCCACCGTCTTCCGAATAGGCGGAACCGATGTGGCCCAGCTGGTTTCGGAATATCATGAGGACCCGGCCATCGTTAAGTTCCAGACACTCCGGCTCCATGGCACCGCGCTCGGCGTAGTCCACGGTATTTTTGCTGGGCCGCCAGGTGTGCCCGGCGTCGTCGGAAATCCAGGTACGGCACGTAAAGTGGTTTATCTTTTCCACATCCTCCGTCCAGGCTACGGGAGCCAACAGACGTCCACTCGACAGCTTCACCACCCGGTCATTGTTCATCACGTGGTAGCCCGCCATGTCGGTCACCAGCGTGGCCTCGCCGAAAGTCAGGCCGCCATCGCTTGAACGACGGAGGTAGACGTCGAGATCATTCATGCCGTTCTTGTGAAGATAAAACAAGCCCACTTCCGTATCAGAAAGCTCTTGAAACGTGAGGGACATGACATTCTTGTCCCCAATGTTTTCTTGCAGTGTCGTCTGCTCGCCCCAGGTCTGCCCACCGTCAGTGGAAATACGTCCCACAATGCGGGCCTTGGCGAAATCGCTCCAGTCGTTGATGAACTCACTCGTGCCGTAGAGATAACGGCCGTCATTCAAAACCAGAACGTCGCCTTCGCTGTAACGGGGATTGGCTTCGGTGCCGGGGTACACATCTGACACCACGATGCCCTCGGGCGCGGGCGCGATGTCTCGGGCCATCTGGAGGAGGGCCTGGGCGGAACGGACCCGTGCATCGTAGTGTTCGTCGTCCAGCATGGCCAGCAGGGGCCACTTTAAATGACTCAGGCCGATTTCACCCGCGAAGGTGGCCGCCATGGTGCGGACCGAAGCGTCGTCGCTACTGAAGTTCTTTTCGAGCTGTACGATAGCCGCCGGGTCTCCCAGGGCCGCCTGGGCGTGGACAAAGAATCCGATAGCCAGGGGATCAGCGAAACGGGTTGTCCCCTCCCGCAGTGCCGGCAAGTCAGAGGCGTCACCCACACGACCGAGGACCCATGCCGCGATGCGGGCGATATCCTTGTCTCCCGATTGGAGTTGTTCCCGGAGATAGGTGAGGGCCTCGGGATTGCCCCAGCGTGCGAGGGCAGCGGCCGCCATCATGGCGCGGGTAGGTTTCTCGGTGTCGGCGAAAGCCTTTCGCATGGCAACACCGTCGCCGAGCACCCAGACTTTGTAGGAACTCTCTGCGGCGTGAACATGGGCATAAGGGTCGGGGCCGTCTACGAGATCGAGGAGGATTTTGGCCTTGGCACCATCGCCCGCCCGGACAAGCTCACGGGCAAGGCCGCAGCGCTGTTGGAGGTCTGTTATGGTGTCCAACATGGGCTCCACAACCGCACGGACCTCGTCGCCATGGCCCGCCAGGGTCAACGCCTCGGCGGCATGCATGGCCGGCCAGAATTCTTCTGCCGCCAGGGTCTCCCGCAAGATGGCCAGACACTTAGCCTCTTGTTCCTCGTCCAGGGTGATGAGGGCAGCACCGTGGGCGGCGTTGGCAACGATGAGGGCAACAAAAAAGGGGGCCAAAAGCACCCGAGCGATCCGTGACATGTCCGTAAGACTCCTTGGTTGGCTAGGTTGTTATAACCAATTATAGGGTAGGTCTCCGGGGATTACAACCTGCGGGGACGTCCCCGGGGACTGCACCGACGTGGCAACCATCCCCAGCGCAACCGACCCCGTGGTTGGCTTGCGATGGCACCGCAGGGAAACACGCGAAGATAGTCGGGGCCGTCCCCCTGAGTGTCATCTCCCCTCAGGGGGACGGCCCCGGCGATCACCATTGTTGTTTCATACAGAACGACGCCTGTTTACCACGTGTTGAACGAGGCCACAGCGACATTCATTCGGCCGGTGCAGTCCCCGGTGCACTGGCAGCGCAGATTTACTACACACGAACCGACGTTGTCGGATCGCGTGGCACGATCAGGGTAAGTCGTGGTGGCGTCACGCCATTCTCCATTCACTCCCACCGTCCCCACATGGCAGCATTTGGTGGTCCTGTGCTATGATCTACCCTTTCCGACGCGGCCCGGCCCCCAGTGTGTGCGGTAGCCGGTCCCCCACTCGCAATCCAACAATTCAGGAATATACGCATGGCCAAGGGTATCACCAAGCGTTCCGATGACTACTCCCAGTGGTATATCGACGTAGTTCGTAAAGCCGAAATGGCGGATCACTCTCCCGTAAAAGGGTGCATGGTGATCAAACCAACCGGCTATGGCATCTGGGAAAAAATCCAGCAACGTCTGGACCGCGTGTTTAAGGAAACGGGACACGTAAACGCCTATTTCCCCATGCTGATTCCCGAGAGCTTCCTGAAAAAGGAAGCGGAGCACGTGGAAGGCTTTGCCCCCGAGTGTGCCGTGGTTACCCATGGCGGCGGCAAAAAGCTGGAAGAGCCCCTCGTTATCCGGCCTACGTCGGAAACCATCATCTGGGACTCCTACCGCACGTGGATTAACTCCTACCGTGATCTTCCCATCCTCATCAACCAGTGGGCCAATGTCTGCCGCTGGGAAATGCGCACGCGCCTTTTCCTCCGGACCACGGAATTCCTCTGGCAGGAAGGGCACACGGCCCACGCCACCCACGAAGAGGCCGAAGAAGAGACCTATAAGATGGTCCAGGTCTATCGGGAGTTTGCCGAGGATTACCTCGCCATGCCCGTGCTGGTCGGCAAAAAGACCAACGCCGAGAAATTCGCCGGCGCCCTCCACACCTACTGCATCGAAGGGCTCATGCAAGACGGCAAAGCCCTCCAGGCCGGCACCTCCCACCACCTGGGTCAGAATTTCGCCAAGGCCTTCGACGTAAAGTTCCAGGACAGCGATAAAGAGGTCAAATACGTCCATGCCTCCAGCTGGGGCGTGAGTACCCGCCTTATCGGCGCCATGGTCATGACCCACAGTGACGACAATGGACTGGTCATTCCGCCGAAGCTTGCCCCCTTGCCGGTGGTCATCGTTCCTATTTACCGCAACGATGAGCAGCGCGAATTGGTCATCGCCAAGGCCGAGGCCATGACCGAAGGCTGGGATCCCCTCTTTTTCAAGATCGATAACCGGGATCACTACAAGCCCGGCTATAAATTCAACGAATGGGAGCTTAAGGGCATCCCGCTTCGCATTGAAATCGGACCACGGGACGTGGAAAGTGGTGAAGTGGTCGTGGCACGACGTGACACGAGCGAAAAAGTCACCCTGCCCATGGAAGGCCTGCTGGAGAAAGTCGAGGCCCTTCTGGACGACATCCAGGCCAATCTTTTCAAGCTGGCAAAAGAACGCACCATCGCAAACACCCACACCGTAGACTCTTACGAAGAATATAAGGCCCGCGTCGGTGATGGCGGCTTCTTCCGCGTCTTCCTGGATCACGAAAACCCCGAAGTAGAGCAAAAGCTTCAGGCCGATACCCGATCGACCGTCCGTTGCATTCCCTTTGACAAAGAAGAAGAAGAGGGCGAATGCATGATTTCGGGCAAGGCCTGCCACTATCGGGTGGTCGCTGCCCAGTCCTATTGACAGACCTGTCATCTAATTGTTACACTGATAGGCCGCACAGAATGTGCGTTAATCGCAAATTAACCTATCGTCACGCCACTCCGGCGGGGACGAAATCTATCCCGAGGGGAGGTTGAGTATTCGTGACGAAAGTTCGCGTCAAATCTGACGAGCCATTTGAAAAGGCACTCCGTCGCTTCAAAAAGAAGTGCAATAAAGAAGGCCTGATGCAGCGCATCAAGGAAATCAAGCATTTCGAGAAGCCGAGTGAACGTCGTCGCCGCCGCCTGGCCAAGGCCATGGCACGCGCCGTCCTCGAAGAAAAATAGCCCCACGCAATAACATTGTACAATCCCCGAAAGGCTGGAACTACGGTTCCGGCCTTTCGTTGTTTCTGGGGGATTGTATAGAGGGACGGCAGCGACTTCAGGGACAACAGGGACATTTCCCCACGCGTTCCATGGCGCTGCCTGCGATTGTGGGTAATTCTCACAGACCACGGGGTGCCACCCGATCGCGACCGTGGTGACATCTCATCACTCCAGAACCACGTACCACGATTCGGCGGGCCGTAACCTACGTGGATGCCGAGCCGAAAGCGTTCGGGTGCCTTGAGCCACATACACCAAGGACCACTTCCGAGGACTCGGCAGTAGCTTTTACTCCTGGCCAACGGTGACGTTGCAAGGCTACTGTCTGGGTCGTCATTAACCAATCCGACTACCGAGGCTCAAGACACCCGAACGTGCACCAAGTCACCCTCGACTCGACCCTTTCTCGAAGGCACCCCCAATGTTCGGCAATAACACGGACACTCTTCATGCACGATCGGGTGGCACCCCGACGTCCACGATGGAAACAAGCATAGATATGAAATTCGGCCGAGATTGACACTACCACCCAACCCAACCCCCTTTTGCATCCATCCCAAACCCTTCGCTACACTATAGTCATGGCAGCACCCCCGTCTGCCCCGCCGAAGGTCCGCCTCCAATTCCAAATGCGTGCGGACCCTCAGTCCGATTGAAACCTGCATGTCCCGGGGCCGAGTTATGCCTTGGTGCCCCACCACGATATAAGGTAACCCCATGAGTAAATACAATCTCAAGCCCCTGGCCAACTTCACGCCCTTCGACGGCCCCCTTCTCTTCATCATCATGGACGGGGTCGGCCTTGGGCCGCAGGATGAGTCCGATGGCGTATTTCTGGCCTACACCCCCACCCTCGACAAGCTCATGGCGGAAGAGCCCCTCTTCACCAAGCTCAAGGCCCACGGCCTCGCGGTGGGGCAGCCTTCCGACGACGACATGGGGAACTCGGAAGTCGGCCACAATGCACTGGGTGCCGGACGTATCTTCCCCCAGGGTGCCAAACTCTGTAATGAAGCCATTGCCAGTAAACGGGTCTTCGATGGAGAAACGTGGAAAGCCGTCGTGAAGCGCGCGAAAGATGGCGGCACCGCCCATTTCATCGGCCTCTTGTCCGACGGCAACGTACACAGCAACATCCAGCAATTGCTCGACATCCTCGACCAGTGCGTCGTGGAAGGCGTGTCCCGGGTTCGCTGTCATATCCTCACCGACGGCCGCGACGTGGGTGAGAAATCCGCGCCGGGCTATATCGAAAGCCTCGAAGCCAAACTAACCGAATGCAGCGCCGACGGCCGGGATTATCGTATTGCCTCCGGTGGTGGCCGCATGTATCTCACCATGGACCGCTATGACGCCGATTGGCCCATGGTGGAACGGGGCTGGAAAACCCACGTCTTGGGCGAGGGTCGTCAATTCGCGTCCGCCGCCGAAGCCGTCCAGACCTACTACGCCGAAGATGAAACCGTCACCGATCAGCACATCCACGAATTTGTCATTGCAGAAGCTGGCAAGCCTGTGGGCACCATCGAAGATGGCGACGCTGTCGTGTTTCTCAATTTCCGGGGCGATCGCGGACTCGAAATTACCCGCTGTTTTGAAGAGGGCGACGAGTTCACCGAGTTTGACCGGGTACGTCAGCCCGACGTGTATTACGCGGGCATGATGCAATATGACGGTGACCTGAAGCTGCCCAAGAATTTCCTCGTGCAGCCTTCCAAAATCGATGGCACCATCAGCGAATACCTCTGCGGTGCCGGCGTAAAAAGCTTCGCTATTTCCGAAACCCAGAAATACGGGCACGTCACCTACTTCTGGAATGGGAACAAGTCGGGCTACATTTCGGAAGACCTGGAAAAGTTCGTCGAAATCCCGTCGGACAACATGACCTTCGACAAACGTCCCTGGATGAAGGCCGGTGAAATCACCGACACCCTCCTCGACGCGATTAAGTCGGGCGAATATAAATTCGTCCGGGCCAACATGCCCAATGGCGATATGGTGGGTCACACCGGCCATGTCCTGGCGGTGCGTATTTCGGTGGAAGCGGTGGACCTCGGATTGGAGCGGCTGCTGGTGGCGTTGAAAAAAGCGGGTGGTATCGCGGTTATTACGGCGGACCACGGGAATGCCGATTGTCTCTTTACGGTGAAAAATGGCGTACGCGAAACCCACGTGGCCCACACACTCAACCCTGTGCCTTTCATCATCAAAGACTATAGCGGCGCCAACACCTTCAAGCTGCGCGACATGGATACGCCCGGCCTGAGCAATGTAGCGGCGACCCTGATTAACCTGCTGGGCTACGAACAGCCGGAAGAATATGATCCCTCACTGATCGAACTCGCCTGAGTGGAATAGGCATCGCGCCTTACAGGTTACGATAATTTTCGGCCCGGTAGACACGACAGCGTGTCTGCCGGGCCCTTGCGTATAGCGGGAACGGTGGGCGGCGTTGTTCACACGCCACCCGTAGTTACCCCTATTCGGACGAAATACGGTGTTTGAGACGTCGCCGTTCCTCGGCCATTCGTTTTTCCTCTGCGGCGGCCACTTCCGGTGCGCGGGCATCGACCAATTCCTGGAAGGCCATGGCCCCATCTTCGGCATCGCGGTTGGCATTAAAGCGGGCGATATCTTTTTTCGATCCGTAAACCGACAGGCGGTCGCCCGTGCGCACATAGGTGCCCCCCACGGGTGAACCCACAAATTCGCTGTTACTCCGCTGAATCGCCAACACGTTGATTCCGATCTGTGAGAGGCGTAGTTCATCCAGTCGTTTACCGATGGGCCAATTACCGGGTTCTACATGGAGCTGGGTGACACTGTAGCCCTCCCCCAGCGCCAGCAGGTTGCGGTAATCGTGAACCTCATCCATGGTCCACCGCCGCAGCGCCCAACCAATGACCCGAAAAAGCTGATCGTCTACCCACTTACTCATGGCCAAAGCGAGCAAAAGACTCAGGCCGGTGGCGAGGTAGGCGAGTCGCACCCAAAAATCTACCTCGTGCTCATCGGCGGTTGAAGTGAAGGAGGATACGGTGGTGGCAATCACCCCAACGAAACCCACGTTTCCAATCATCATGAGGGAATAGACGATGCGCCGTCGCACAGGATGGTTAACGATGGCTTCCGATTCGGTGGTACTGAATCCCGTGGTGCTGAAGGCCGAGCGCGCCTGGAAGCGGGCCATTTCACGGGAAAGTCCGGTAAGGGTTAGGGCTACCGCCGCAATCCGGTTCACGACGACCGACAACAGGACAATGATCAACAAGCCAAGCACAGCAGCCATTGTGGATGTTCCTCGTTTCTCTGGAGACACTGGGACCGGAAGACCACTCCGGGGTCGCAACATTCTGCCAGTCTGCTGCGTTTGGTTCAACCACGGTGATTTCATCCCGCCCGTTGACAAAAATTGTCACCAAAGCGCTGATTGTGGCACCAAATCCCTATTCCGCCCGGCCCCGTCGCTATCCAAACTTTGGGTAACAGGCAGGGTAAGCTACTTTTGAACAAGTACTTGTGACTTCTGGATCACAATTGGCACGGCCCTTGCCTTAGGGTATTCAACAGTTGAAACGAGTTGAGATGGCCGCCCTGGAGGGTAGTCATTGGTTCTTAAGAGACGTTGTCACCACATCCATTAGGAGGATTCGCCATGAAAAAAGCTACCAAAGGTTTTACGCTGATTGAGTTGATGATTGTTGTGGCCATTATCGCCATTATCGCCGCTATCGCCATTCCCAACCTGCTTCGTTCGCGGATGCAGTCCAACGAATCCAGTGCTATCGGTAACCTGCGCACGGTCGTGGGCTCCGAAGTGGCCTACCACGCCGCCAACTATTCCTACACGGCGGCCTTCGCTGACCTGACCGGCGCAACACCCTCCTTCCTCGACGGTAACTGGGATGGTGCCAAGAGCGGGTACAATTTCGTCCTCGGTGGCGATGCCAACAACTTCACGGCCAACGCCAACGCAGTTGCTTATGGCACCACGGGCGGCAAGGGCTTCTTCACCGATGCCAGTGGCGTAATCCGCTACGCGGCCAGTGCCGATGCCGATGCAGCGAGCACCCCAATTGGTGAGTAACCACTAAATAACTAATGCGCAAGTAGGGTCAGATTCAGGGCGGCGAGGCAACAAGCCTCGCCGCCCGATTCTTATTTTCCAGACTTACGTTTCAATTTTCCAGACTTAAGCGATGTCCAACACCGTATTCATTCGATTGAAGACGTCGGCGAGATGTTCCCGATCACCACTACCTACCTCTGCGGTTGCCCAGCCACGGTAGTTGATGGCGGTCAACTCACGTCGGACCGCCTCCCAGTCGATGGAGCCATCACCAATATCGACGTTAAAGCCCTTCCACAAACCTTCATTGTTTTGTTTGTCACGGCTGTATTCTTTAACATCGAGTTTCTTTATCCGGTTGCCGAGAACGGGAATCCAGTGCTCGGGCCAGGCAAAGCGGACCACATTGCCGATATCGAAATAGGCACCTACCAGGGGGCTTTCCAGTTCATCCAGATAGCGGGCCATCTCGAGGGGACTGAGTAGAAAGTTGTTCCACACGTTTTCCACGAGAAGCATAATCTTTTTCTCTTCGGCATAGGGGATTGCCTGCCGAATGATCTGCTGGGTTTCCGTGTAATTTGCGGCATAGGATTTCTCCTCGCTGACCCGCCCGGCCACGATCAGCACGGAATCACTTCCGTAGAGAAGGGCCCGATCGATAGCACCCGCTATATCCTTTACGGAACCATTCACCACGCCATGGATGGGCAGGCCGCTGGCTTCACTGGCCGCACGCAATTCTTCCGGTTCCACTTTCTCACCGACCGAAGGCTCGATGCCGTCAAAACCGACGTCTTTCACAAGCTTGAACTTGTCCAGGGTGGACATGCCGTCGCCTTTGACCATGTTTAACTTCACGGCCTTCTTGATCTTTCCGGTAAATTCGCCGCCATGGGCCGCCGTGGCCATAAGGGCAGATCCGGCCAATACGGCGCCAGACGTTTTCATAAAATCGCGACGGGTGAACGATTGACTCATAGAGCGGATACCTTTCTGAGAGGTGGGTAAAAAAACGTCCCCGAGTCATGCGACCCGAGGACGGCGTATCTATAAACTATTCCATTCTGGTGCTTACACGAATTCGGTTTCACCGGGACGTGCGATAGGACGGACCGCGAGGTCGCCCCATTCCAGCGCTGCCGGGGTCAGGTCGAGCTGGGAGTTACTTACTTCTTCCCAGGTCAGGGACTTACCGGTGTAGGCGGAGAGACGACCCATGATAGCCATCAGCGTGCTGTCGCACATGTATTGGCCGTTGTTGATGGCCTCGCCCTTGCGAATGCTGGCGAAGAGGGCGTTGTGCTCGTTCTGATACATGTCGTCCGGACCGGAGGGCTTGTGCTGCCACTTGCCCTGGGACTTGGAGTCGATGGTGTGGGATTGGAGTTCACCCACGCCTTCGGTACCGTAAATCCAGTCGGAAACGTCCGTGCTGGTGCTGGCCCACTGGCGGCAGCTGCTGAAGGCTTTGGTGCCATCGGCCCATTCGTAAACGGTGTTGAAATGGTCGTAGGCATTACCGAAGATTTCATCGGTGCGTACCACACGGCCGCCGCTGGAAGTAGCCTTTACAGGATAGACGTTGCCCATGACCCAGCCAATTTTGTCGAGGCTGTGGATGTGCTGTTCGTTGATGTGGTCACCGGAAAGCCAGTCGTGGTAGAGCCAGTTGCGCATCTGGTATTCCATGTCCGACCATTCGGGCTGACGTTCGTGGGACCAGAGGGCGCCGGTGTTGTAGGTGGTCTGCATGGTAAGGATTTTGCCCACGGCACCATCCTGAATGCGCTTAATCGTGTCCTGCTTGGCGAACTGGTAGCGGTAGCAGAGGCCGGAAACGAGGGAAAGACCCTTTTTTGCGGCGAGTTTGCTGGTTTCACGGACAGAACGCACACCAACGGGGTCGACCGCGATGGGTTTTTCGCAGAATACGTGACAATCCCCTTCGATGGCGGCTTTGAGGTGTTCGGGGCGGAAATTCGGGGGGGTGGCGAGTACGATTACGTCACACGCCGCGATAACGCCTTTGTAGGCATCGAATCCGACAAATTTGTGGTCGTCGTCGACCATAACACGATCTTCGATGCCACTGCCCGCTGCGGTGAGCTTGGCCAGGCTGGTTTCCAGGTGATCGGCAAAGGCATCGCCCATGGCAACCAGCTTGGCGTTGGGATCGGCCATGATGGCCTGGCGAATGGCACCGGTGCCGCGACCGCCGCAACCGATAAGGCCTACTTTCAATACTTCGTCTTTACTGTCGCCGGCAGCGGCAGCCTTGCTGGATGCCACGTGGAAGGTGGCTGCGGCCGCAACAGCAGCGGTGCTATTGCGAATGAAGTCACGACGTGAATCGTTCTTACGGGAATCTTTTTTCATGGACTGGGTCTCCTGACACGCCCCTAACACAGGGCCTTCATTATGGATAGGTTGCCTGGCGCATGTTTCAAATGCCTGGAACGACATAGAAATCGCGGTGATCACCGCTGGACATTCATCCAGCATGGAACTGTGATGATAGCGAAAAATCCCTCGGGGTACAACTTCGCCCCGGACACTTGGTAACCGTGGGTGGTGCTGGTGTACTCTAATTTACGCATTGTTGTAGTGCGCATCGGCTGCCAGCGCCTGTTCCCGTGTCGTCTCGTAGACCCGTGGCGGGAATGGCCTGACCAATCAAAGCCCGTTGTGGGCGGGAGTTCGAAAATGATCCTTCGTTTGACCTTAAGTCTCGTAACTGTACTTTCTGTGGCCGGTGCCTGGGGCGAAGCCCAGTGGTACAAAGGGGCCACCCACCTTCACAGCCTCTGGAGCGATGGCGACGCCGCCCCGGAACATATCATCAAGTGGTATCTGGACAACGGCTGGGATTTTGTTTGTCCCTCTGATCACAACGTGCTGATGGATGGGGAGCGCTATTTCAAAATTGAAGACGGCAAGAGACTTTCGCCGGAGCGCGTTGCTGAACTGCAGAAGGAATTCGGTGACGACTGGGTAGAGATTCGGGAAGGCGACGGCGGCGTGAAAGAAATGCGCCTGAAAACCCTCGCCGACCTGCGGGCTCATTTCGACAAGCCCGGGATCTTCACCCTGGTGCAGGCGGAAGAAATGACGACTATCGGCGGCAATCCCCATATTAATGCACTGAATCTTCGTGAAGCCGTTCCCGGCCTTAAAAACGAGGGCGCAAAGTCTGATCTGGTGCAGCACTATCTGGACAATATCGCGGCCCAGAGTGAAAAGTATCAGGTGCCCATGATTGCCCACGTCAATCACATTAACTTTTCCGACCGCATAACGACGGAAGAAATGCTCAAGGTAAACGGACTCTATTTCTTTGAAGTATACAATGGTCACCCCTCAGTACACAGCTGGGGCATAGCCGACAAGGGGGTGCCCGCTGGTGAACGCCACTGGGACGTCATCATGTCCATGAACCAGCGTCGCAATCCCGAATATCTCCTCTACGGCGTGGCAACCGACGACAGTCACAATTACTTCAAGTGGGGTGTGGGCGAATCCAACCCCGGTCGCGGCTGGATGATGGTGCGCTCGGAATCCCTGGAAGCCAATGCCCTCGTGGGCGCCATGCAGCAGGGTGACTTCTATGGTAGCTCGGGCGTGACGCTCAAGGATCTCACCGTAACCGGCACCTCTCTGGGCATCGCCATCGCGGGCGAAGCGGGTGTGACCTACACCACCCAATACATCGGCACACGAAAGGGCTTCGACACAGCCACCAAGCCTCAGTTGGACGCCGATGGCAATCCCCTGCCCCGCAGCTCCCTGCTGTATAGCGACGAAATCGGCACGGTACTCCACGAGACCACCGACCTGGAGTCGACCTACACCTTTACGGGCGACGAACAGTATGTGCGCGCCCGGGTCGTTTCCGACAAGTTGCAGGACAATCCCCACGAAGAAGGGGACTACGAAATGGCCTGGATTCAGCCTGTGTTGCCACGCTGATCCCAAAATACGTATGGTTACGGGAGTCCCTCATGGAGAGGGGCTCCCGTTTTTGTTGTTAACCAGTCCACCAGAGCGTTCCGGGAATTCCATCATGCAGTTACAGAAAACAGGCCTTGCACTTCTATTGCTGACTCTTTGTTGCGGCGCACCAGCAGAAGAACCGGCGGCGGTCCAGGGCACGTGGACCCGCCTGGTGGAGAACGCCGCGTTTAGTCCGCGAGATACCGCGGAGGGCGTTGTCTTTAAGGGCCGCTATTGGCTGAGCAACGGGTATTACCACGGCAACGTGCTCCATCGGGATATGTGGTCATCTGCCGATGCGCTGGACTGGACCTTGGAAAATGATGCCACGCCCTACGATGGCTATAGTGAGTTGGTGGTTTATCAGGATCAGATGTGGGCCATCAAAGGCAGCGTGTGGCGTTCCGTCGATGGAAAAACCTGGACCGAGGTCTTGGATAAGACCCCCTTTGGCGTTCGTGGCTACGGGGAGGCGGTGGTGTTTCGCGACGCCATCTGGCAATTGGGGAGTGGTGCCGATATCTGGCGCAGCACCGACGGGGTCAAGTGGGAGCGCATGGTGGAAGCGGCACCCTATGGGGAGCGGGCGGCGTCGGCGGTGGTGGTTTATCAGGATAAACTGTGGCTGCTCGGTGGCAAGACGCCGGGCGCCAATGACCCGGTGGAAAAAGGTTATGGTGACACCACCACCCACAACGACGTGTGGTGTTCGGAAGATGGCGTTACCTGGAAGCAACTTACGGAACATGCACTCTGGTCACCGCGCCAATGGTTTTCCGCCGAAGTATTCGACAATCGCATGTGGGTCTTGGGTGGCTATGACAATGTGAACGGCACCAATCTCGGTGACGTATGGTCCAGTGACGATGGCGTCACCTGGCAGCGCTTCGACGGAGCGGAAGGTTTTGCGCCCCGCCACGAGCCCACCACCTATGTCCGTGGAAACGATTTCTTTGTCGTGGCGGGCAACACCTGGCCCGTGGTTAATGATGTCTGGCGGCTGGAGCTGGAGCTGGAAACGGGCTCACACAGCCAACCCACCGGAGGAACTCCATGAATCGTCGACAATTCCTCGCCGCTACCGGCGGACTACTGGCCGCGTTCCATGGGCCGCGCAGCAACGCGGCTACGCCGCCGCCCAATATCGTCCTCCTCCTTATCGATGACCTGGGCTACAAAGACCTGGGCTGCTATGGCGGCGACTACTTCGAGACGCCCCGCATCGACGCGTTGGCCACCGAGAGTGTTCGCTTTACCCAGGCCTATGCGAATTGCCCCGTGTGTTCGCCGAGCCGGGCCGCCCTGATGACGGGCAAGAACCCCGCACGCATTGGTTTCACGGGACACATTACGGCCATCGGAAAACACCGTCATCCGGAAAAGAGTCGCATCATTCCGCCCGCCGATAAAATGTATCTGCCCCACGAGGAAGAGTCTATCGCGGAATTGCTCAAACCCCAGGGCTACGCATCGGCCAGTATTGGCAAGTGGCACTTGGGCGACAAAGGATTCTGGCCGGAAAATCAGGGCTTTGACGAAAACATTGGCGGTTGGACCCATGGCAGTCCGCCTACCTACTACTATCCCTACACCAAGCCCCAAAAAAAATGGAATCCGGGCATTCCGACCCTGGCGGAGGGTACGCCGAATGAGTACCTTACGGACCGCCTCACCGACGAAGCCCTGGGCTTTATTGAACGCAAAAAAGACACGCCCTTTTTCCTCTATCTGACCCTCTACGCCGTCCACACGCCGCTGGAAGCACCTGAAGGTATGAAGGAGAAATACGAGAAAAAGTTTGCGAACAAGGAAACCGGAATACATCCCGCCTATGCCGCCATGGTGGAGAATATGGACCGCAATATCGGCCGCGTCCTCGATACGCTGAAAGCCCTGGGACTCGAAGAAAACACCGTGGTCATTTTCACCTCGGACAATGGCGGGCTCGAAGACAGCGCCGTCCAGACGCCCCTCCGCGAAGGCAAGGGCACCCTGTATGAAGGAGGCATTCGTGTGCCCCTCATGGTGAAATGGCCGGGCCACATCGACGGCGGGCAGACCACGGATCAGCTCGCCATGGGCACGGATCTTTTCCCCACGATTGCCGCCCTCACGGGCTCCACCCCGGCACACCAGGACAGCCTGGATGGCTATGACCTCAGCCCACTGCTACTTGAGGGCACGCCCGTCGCCCGGAAGCCCCAGGTCTGGTATTACCCCCACTATCACAGCAAGTCGATGCGCCCCGGCGCGGCCATTCGCAAGGGGAACTACAAACTTATCGAAACCTATGACCCCGTCGACCTGGAACTCTACGACCTGGAAAAGGACCTCAGCGAAACCACCAACCTCGCCAAGGCCCGGCCCGAAAAGGCCGAGGAGCTGCAGAATGAGTTACACACCTATCTCAAATCGGTGGTGACGGTTTGGCACACGCCCAACCCCGCCTATGAAGGAAGCTAAATGATGTTTCGTGACGGACGCCAGCAACGCCGGTGGACTGCAATTGGGTTGCTGAGTATGTTTGTCCTCCTGAATTGCCCCAAGGGCGCTGCTAAATTGCAGCCCATCCGCACGGACTACAATGCGTTTTTCGAAGGCCTCATCGCCATGTCCAAAGTGTCGCCCCTAAACCAAGCCTTCGCGGGATTCGTTCTCAATCGTGACCTGCCCCAGGCCAATGCCCAGCTTGCCGTCGCCTGGAAAAACGCCATGGGCGACCACGAGACCCTGACGCCCGAGGTGGCCGACGAAGAGTTCAAATGGCAGATGCGCACCTGGGTCCGGATTTACTACCTCTTCGCAACAGGGCATACAGAAGCGCCCAATCGCCTGTCTTCAGAAAACACAAAGCGTATTGAGGAACTCTTCTGGAATTACGCCGTGGCAAAGAGTCGGGTGGAGCGGGCGGACGTGAAGAATCGCTGGTTTATCCAGGGCAGCGAAAATCACGACATCATGGATCTGGGGAATGCCTATCTGGCGGTACAGGTCTTGGCGGAATTGCCGGATTATAAGGTGAGACCCTTGCCCGACGGCAAGACCCCCGCCGAACATGTAACGGCATGGCATTCCTACTATACCGAATACTGCGCGGAGCGTTTTCGCAAGGGACTCCTCATCGAATTCGCCTCGCCCACCTACGGCAAGTACTTCATTCCCGAGCTGGTCAACTTGCGGGACTTTTCCCTCGACAGCACCGTCCAGGGGAACGCCAACGCCCTCCTTGATCTCATTTGGAGCGACTGGGCCATAGAGCAACTTAACGGCATTCGGGGTGGCGCCAAAGCCCGTTGTTATCAGGGCAAGTATTCCCAGGGCGGTGCCCGGGACAGTTGGTACGCCATGGGCAGGCTCCTCCTGAAAACAGATGGCTGGAAAGACCCCAGTCCCTTTGGCCATCCGATTATGGGCAACGGACTTGTCCTCGCGACCACGGGCTACACGCTGCCGACGGTGGTGAAGGAACTCGCGACCCATCCCAAGGCTCGGGGGGAATATGCCTACGTCTCCCGCCGCCCGGGCCGCATGACCCACATCGATCCCCAGCCCGACCACGGCGGCCAGTCCTGTTGGTACCATTTCGCAGACGAAGACAGTCGCCTCCTTCGCTACAGCTGGTGTACGCCGGATCACATCCTCGGCAGCTATACCCTCGATCCGGCATTGCGGGAGGACTACCAGATTTATCCCGCCGAGCCCGGGCGCGCGGAAGCCCACTACGCGGCGATCACTACCCAGAATTTGTGGCAAGGACTCATCTTCGAGACGGGGCCCGATGCCCGGATATTCCCTCAGACCCTGGGCGATCCCGATAAGGGCCACCCGGAGCATTCCACCACCTACGTCCAGCAGGTGAGCGTGCAGCATGAGAATGTATTCCTCACACAGGCCAATCGCAACTATCCGCCCCTGACGGCCATGCGGGTTTACTTCGGCCCGGGCATGAAAGCGCGGCTCGTCGAGGTCAACGGCTGGTATATTCTCGAAGAAGGCAACAGCTACGTTGGGGTTCGGGTTTTCGATCTCAACGACGGGGAGATAGCGGGCAAGGCGACCTGGGACGATGACAACTTCTTGCGAACGGCAGATCCCTTCGCTCCCGTGGCTCTCGTAACGGGCCGAAAAAATCAGTTTCCTACCCGCGCCGATTTTGAACGCTACCTGGCAACCCATCGCTGGGTGATTGAAGAAGGAATACTGACATATCTGTTTCACGACAAGGCGGGCACGGAGTCTACCCTACGGCTCAACACCCAGGAGGCCACTGTGCCCCGGCGCAACGGCGTGGCAGTGGACTTCAGTCCGGAGAAATACTACGATAGCCCGTTTTTTCACGAAAGTGAAGATCGAAAGAGTGTTCGCTTGGAGTTTGGTGGAGAAAGCCACACAATGACGGTGGACTGAAGGAGCGGGGAAATTCTCGATTTGCAATGAAGCGTAATCAGGGTATAATGACATCATGGACAGTATGCGATATACGTATTGGGAAGACGCAGGTATGTTCCTCGGCTATCTGGAGGAGTATCCTGACTATATGACGCAAGGCATTTCCCTGAAGGAACTCCAGGTGAACCTGCTCGACATCTTTAGCGAATTAAACAGCGGGCACATTCCTTCCGTTAGACACGTGGCAGAATTAAAGCTAACGTGAAACGCACGGACCTCATTAAGCGCCTTGAGGAAATGGGGTGTGTCCTACTGCGGCATGGGGGAAAACACGATTGGTATCACAATCCCGTGACGAACATGTCGCAACCGGTACCACGCCACCGGGAAATCAATGAGTATCTCGCTAAGAGTATTCTTAAGAAAATGGCGTCCTGAGTAGCGATATTGAGTTGTTCAGTGTGAGATAGTGGCGTGTTGCCGTAACAACCATCGAACACATACCCTTCCTCAATCGTTTATAGTGTGGATGGATTCCTGAAACATTCCAAAATCGAATCGTGGTTCGTTGAGACCACGGGGTGCCCATCCGTTAACTGGAGGCAACGGCTCATGGGATACGACAGGTGGCGCACGCTTGCTGCAGGCGTTATGTTCGCTCTTCTGGTCTGTGGCTGCGCCGGAACGGCGCGTCGCGGAAATGTCTGGGTACCGGTTCCGGGTGCGTGGGATGAGGCGGCGACCCGTATGCGCGCGGGCAAGCCTGGGCACGAGAGCGCACCATCCACGCAGTCGCTGGAATACCATTCACGGTGTCCCATGGGACTTTGCTTGACCCATGTAAAGTTCACGATTGACTCAGCGGTCTTGAAACAGATTCTGTCCGACGTGATAGATGCCGATGCTTATTTTTCCAGCGACTACGACATCAGTCATGCCTTCGGGCCGAATTCGAACAAGATATGGGATCCGGAGGCTGATAGTGCGCAGAGACTGCCCTGGTGGCGGCCATGGGATGAAGTTGAGCCGGTGTATTATCGATGGTTTATGCACGAGCCCGGCAAGAGTCCAAAAACTTATGTCTGGCTTCAGGTTTCGGATGGAAAACGTGACCAGAAATTGGTCTATATGCGTGTTGAGATTCAATAAGGTAGCGGGTCAATACTCTGGTTCTCGTTCAAAAGCCAGCCAGAACCCTGATGGACTGCGCTTGATGCCAAGTCCCGCGAGGTGTAAGACACCTACCGCCACGAATAGGATAGCCATTACGATGCCGAAGAGAAACAACCCCAAGAAAAGTAGCATGCCGTCGGGCCTAACAAACACCCCGTTCCAATTTCCGGGCTTCCCTGGACATTGAATTCCAGCCTGCTGCCAAAGTCCCACCGGTCCCACTCGTCCCATAGGTCCCACCACAGCAACGACACCTATCACTCCCGCAGCAACCGCAAGGTCTTCCCCGTCTCGCCCACGCCATCCATCTCTACGTTGTAGGTGCGTGACCAGGTCTTGCTCTCGCCGTCGTAGGCCACTTGCACGAATTCATCGGCGTTGGGGAGGTCGCCTTCGAGGTGATAGCCGGTTGGGGCAGCGCACCCCGTGAAGGTGACCGGCACATAGCCCACGCCGCCGGTGATGGTGCATTCGGCTTCGCCGTTGGTGTCCGTCGCGATTTCCACCGGGTAGTTGCGGCGCACGTCGCCCTTCGTGCTGGCAACCTTCAGGGCATTCCCCGTGGCCAGGCGGTACACGGGCTCCCAGGTGTTGATGTTGGCTTCGAGGTGTTCTTTGAAGGCCTCATTGGGGCCATAATAGGTTCCCGGGTCGGCAGGGAGAATCACCAGCTCCACTTCGGCTTCCACAAAGTCGCCAGGGAGCAACTCGGTGCAACCGGGGGGTGGTCCCAGCTCCACGAGGGCGCTGGACGGGCCGTTTTCTGTGCCGTAGATAGCTGCCGTAGGCGCGGCAATGTCTTGTCCGCCAAGTCGGGCCTTCCAGGAGCGCACCACCATGCCCCGATTGGCCCAGGCCCCTTTCGGGTGGTGCTTATTGCGTTCGCCGTCGTGCAGAGAGAACCAGGGGACCTCGCCCTCCACGGGGATATCGGTCCGCAGATACGACTTGCCGCCCCGCTCCGTTTTCCATTCTTCCAGCACACCCGTTTCATTGCCCCGGGCGATGGTGGCAAACTGGTGGTCGTTGTAGTTGTCCGCGCCGAGCTGGTAGAAAGCCAGCCGCGAAAAGGGCATGGCCTTGCGCACGTCGTAACGAAATTTGTGGAAGGACCGATTCACATCGTCACAGCGGGGCGTAGAGACTTCGATGCGCGCATCGAGGCAGCCATCGGGCGTGGTGCCTGCGTAGATTGCCCGGGTGAGATTGGGGCCCGGTTCGAGATAGGCGACCCGCATGCGACTGAGGTATTGTTTCTCCCCGGACCCATCGAAATACACAAGGAAATCGCCACCGCCCACGTTCACCGTCCACTGATAGGGACCACCCTGCATGCCATTCACCATGAGTGGTCGCACGTCGTCGATCATGGAGCGGTTCAGGTTCACATCGGGATCATAGGTAATCGATTCACCCCAGCTGCCGATAGCCACCTGGTCCCAGCGCTGGTTGGTGCCCCAGCCGACGAGGCAGAGCTGGGCGTGGGACACGGCGGGCACGTCGCCCCACCAGGCATAGGCAATGACCAGTTCCCCGGTCCACGTCTCGCCGGGCGGCACCGTAATCTGGGAGAAGCCATGAAACCACGGCCCTTCATAAAGAACGGGGTCGTCCGCCTGACGATGCCAGTTCTTCGAGACTTGTACGGGAATGCCCGTGGGGCGGCCTTCGCTGTCGAAGAGCATAGGCGTCATGCCGATGACGCCGGAAAGGTTGCCATCTACCGCAAAGTTGATGGGGACGTTTTGGGTGGTGGTTCCGGGGTTGCTGATGCTCACCGAAAACCGATCGAGGCGCTTGGGCTCGTCCGCCCAACTCCAGACCGCCTCGGGCAGCGCCACGTTGAACCACCCGCGGTAGGGGTCATAGACGACCGGGACGTTATCGCCGCCCTTCACGTCCCGCACCGTGATTGTCGGTTCCGGGGCTGCGTCAGGCTCGGGTTTGCCCGGCTGGCAAATGGACCAGACTCGGAGCGTCTCACCGGCTTTTGCGTGGGCGTTGAACTTGGATTGTTCTCCCCTATCTCCGCCTTGGTTCAGACCGATTGCGACCCGGAAGCCATCCAGATCGATGTTAGGGGTGACATCGAGGGAAACGTGGAGCTTGTCCGGCCAGGCCACCAGCTCCAGTCGGCCCGTTATGTTCAGGGCAACGCCTTGCTCGTTTTCGAAAACCAATTGCTCGATGTCAAAACGCTGTACCACTTGGCCGCTCTCGATGAGCCGCACGGGATAGTGGGCGCGGTCCTCGGTATTCTCTGCCGCACGGACGCAGGTGTAGCGCGTACCTTCGGACTCCACCCACAGTGACAATGCCGCCGGGGGCAAATCGAAAACCACCTCGTTGGGATCGGCGACGGCCACGGCATAGGGCTTGGGATTGTCGATGGCGCCGAGATGGAGGAGTGCGGGTTTGTTCACATCCAGGGCGAGGCCATAGTGATTGGTCTGAACGCAGACGACCCGGGCGCCCTCTGGGGATTTACCCCGCCAGCCATGGGCCCACCAGAGGAAGCCATAGTCCCCCTGAGCAAAGGCGGGCAGGCCCAATACAACGATAAGACTAACGGGAATTAACACGCGAGAAATTGGTTTCATCATCTTGCTCCTGTGGTGGCCTGCAGTCTGGCACGGGACCATCCCAAAATTCGACATTATTCGCACCGTGTAGTACTGTACCGGGAACGAAGCGGCCGGGTGGAACGGCCAATTCAAGAGGAGGATAGGATCAATGGGAAAACCACACCATGCCACACGGTTGATGTGTGCGTTGGGCGTCGTGCTGCTCACCGCCATCACGGCACAGGCGAATGAAGGAACTACCATGGGCATTTCCGTCAGTCCCTATGGAACGACAAAAGACGGTGTCGCGGTCAAGCAATACACCCTGACCAACCCCCAGGGCCTGCGCGCGGTACTTATCGAATACGGCGCGACGCTTGTATCGCTTGAAACACCCGATCGCGATGGCACCATGGCCAACATCACCCTGGCCTGTCCCGACCTGGCAAGTTATGAGGCCAACAGTCCCTATTTTGGCGCTATTGCCGGACGTTGTGCCAACCGCATTGCCAAGGGCAAGTTCAGCCTGGACGGCACGGAATACACCCTCGCCATTAACAACGAGCCCAACCACCTCCATGGTGGGGTCAAGGGTTTCGACAAGGTGGTCTGGCAGTCGGAAGGTTTCACCACCGACACGGGCGTGGGCGTTAAGTTCACCTACGTGAGCCAGGACATGGAAGAGGGGTACCCCGGCACCCTGACTACGGTGATGCGCTATACCCTCAGCAACGACAACAAACTCAGCTTTGACTACGAGGCCACGACCGACAAGGCCACCGTCGTCAACCTGACCCAGCATAGCTATTGGAACCTGGGTGGACACGGTGCGGGCACCATCCTCGATCACGAGCTGATGATCAACGCCGCCCAATACACCCCCGCCGATGCCACCTTTATTCCCACGGGTGAAATCGCGCCCGTCGCAGGCACGCCGGTGGACTTCACCCAGCCCACGGCCATCGGAGCCCGCATCGACCAGGTGGAAGGCGGTTACGACCTGAACTACGTCCTCAACGACACCTCCACCAACCTGCACCATGCGGCCACCGTCTCCGACCCCAAGACGGGCCGGGTCATGACTATCGAAACGACCGAGCCCGGCATTCAGTTTTATTCCGGCAATTTTCTCGACGGCAGTTTTGAAGGACTCGATGGCGTGATTTATCCCAAACACAGCGGATTCTGTCTGGAGACTCAGCATTATCCCGACAGCATCAATCAGCCCGAGTGGCCCACCGTGGTGCTGAAGCCCGGCGAAACCTACCGCCACCACACGGTGCACACCTTCACCACCAAATAGACGGAACACAGAATAGACGACACAGGCAGGCTCTTCGGAGCCTGCCTTTTTTTGTGGGGTAGCAATAGTAAGATTGGGAGCGCAGGTCTCGGACACGCCGATGGAGGGCGAGTATCAGCCTTCGACGGTGCCTTCGGAGCGGGCCTGGTTGGTGTCGAAGACGAGACGGAGCAGGGGTTCGCCCGTTTCTTCGTGGATGTGTTCTTCCATAAAGGAAAAGCCGTAGCGACGGTAGAAATCGCGGCCGATGCGATTGGCCTTGAATACTTCCACTTCGAGGTTGCCGCGCAGTTGTCGGGCGTGGTCCATGAGTGCCCGGCCCATTCCCTGACCATGGAATTCGGGATGGACGAATACAGCACCGACTTCATTGCCTATCAGTGCGATAAAGCCGACGACGGTCCCCTCGTTTTCATAGACAAAGGTATCGGCCATAGGCAAGTAGATGTGGGGAATGTTTTCCCGCTCGGCGGCGAAAAACTCTTCGGGCAGAAAGGGGTGGGCCACTTGAGACGCGGCATACCACGTATCGAGGAGATCATTCAGATCGTCACGTTTATAGCTTCGAATCATGGGTATATCCTACTCCAACTTCCTGACCTAATAATACGGGGCGGCAGGTCGTTGGTTCAAGGGGGGAGCTTGGGGGCACACCGGGGACTGCACCGACCTGGATTACGTGGTGGCAGGGCAATGCTGTTTTGGTGCCGGAGAGATCGTGGGTAAGGGCGGTGTCGTTGATGGTCGGGGCCGTCCCCGGGGGGTAGTCCATCCTCTGGGTTTGTCTCCGTGCCACGCGATCCGACTACGTCGGTTCGTGTGTGGAGAATGGAGGGCAAGCTTATAGTCCATCCTCTGGGTTTGTCCCCGTGCCACGTGATCCGACAACGTCGGTTCGTGTGTGGAGAATCGAGGGCAAGCTTATAGTCCATCCTCTG
>CAXBPH010000080.1:0-26752 GCA_963977445.1 uncultured bacterium
AGCGAGTCCTGGGTTTTGATCGACACACGCCGATACGAGTCCCAACGGGGCGACATAGGGCGCGAATTGGTTCCCATCTCCGAATATTCTATGCCGCCCCTCCGGGGCTAAGAGCGCTTCGACCGCCCTGTTCGCAACACTTCAAAAACTACGCTGCTTGAGCTAACCGTAGAAGAACTCCACGGAACGGCAGAGCCTGATGAATTATCACCGGCTGAGCCGATGGATTAGCTTGGGTTTAGTTGCATGTCGGACGTGCCGCGTTATTCCAAGGCACAAGGCTTCGTGCGCTTTCTATGGCAAAAGCGCTCTTTTTCAGGGCCATTTGGATTCTCCAACGCGACGCCATACGCACGAGTTCACCTCGGCGAACCTTCGACCCACGCACATCGGAATCGTCACTATTTGTCCATGAATACAAAAAAGGCCGCCCGTCGGAGGAGTTCCCCCGACGGACGGCCCATGTTGATGTGTTCTACTTGCCTTCGGCCATGGCCTTGGCGCCGTAGAGGCCAAGGAGCTGGTTGATGTCCATTGAGCGGACATCCAAGCCACCATTGCCCATGGGCACCATGATGATTTTCTTGTCTTTCAGGGCCTCTGCGATGGCCAATTTCACGACCTCCGCGCTGCCGGACCCGGAAAGGGCTTCGTTCATCTTCCGAATACCTTCGGCTTCGGCTTCGGCTTCGGCCTGGGTAGCATCTGCGATGAGTTCCTGTTGCAGATAGTAGGCGTCTACCTCAATCTTGGCCCGCTCGAATTCACCATCGGCGGCCGCCCGAATCTTGGCAATTTCGGCTTCGGCTTCTTTTACTTTGGTGACATATTCTTCCCGCACCGCGAAGGTTTCGGAGCGCAGCTTCTCTACCTGCTGATCGGCAATCTTCTTCTCTTCAATCGCCTGCTGATAGGCCTCGGTGAAATTATAGTCCTGGAGGAGCACTTCCGTGACGATGACGCCATATTCGGACAGAAACTCATTCAGCTGTTCTTTCACCTTGACGGCCTGGGCACTCCGGAGATCGGCCTGATAGAAGTCTTCGGTCTTGAGTTCGCCGAAGATATCCCGGGGCTTACTCCGCGCGATAGTGCGAACGATGTTGTCTTTCACTTCCGCATCGGTGGTGCCGACCTTCTGGAGGATCATGGGACCCTTCTCGGAATCAAGGCGATAGGAAATAATGACATCAAGGCTGATGTCGTTACCATCGATCGTCTTAAAGCGCAGATCGTCTCGCGTCATACGGTCACCGCGGGCCACCGAAGCGGCCATTTCCAGCTTCTGCACCCGGGTGTCGAAGGTGTTCCAGTCGGTCAGGAACGGAACAAAGAAAAAGGTGGAACCGGGAGCATATTTGGTCTCCTGGACGCCTTTGTTGCCCGTGGGCGACCATTTTACCGTCCGTACACCGATTTCCGTGGGTCCGGTGCTATAGGGCATACACCCACTCCCCAGGAGGGAGCCTGCGGCCACTATCATCAGCAACATTGTAAGTTTCGTTTTCATTATTTCGCCTCCTCCGCAGTTTCAACAGGTGCCAGCGGTGCGGGTGTCGGAGTAACCGTCTTTTTGGCGACTCCCGTTTGCGTATCCGCCCCCACACCAAACAAGTTGAGCACTTGATCGAGGTCCAGCGGGTTCATCCCCCCTTCGCCTCCGGCGGGCAGGATAATCGTATCGAGCCCCGTGAGTATGTCTGCCATTCGCAGGGCGACCATGGCATCGGCACCCATTGTCTGCATGGCATCGTTCTTCAACTCAATGCCCCGGGCTTCGGCCTTCTTGACCAGCAAGTTGCCCTCGGCCTCTTTTCGCCGGGTATAGAGGTCACGTTCGGCTTCAATTTCGACCCGGTACGCATCGCCTTCTGCCAGCTTGACCTTAACGAGGTATTCGCCCTCTTCCGTGGTGCGCATCAGTTTCTGGCGCTCCTCGGCAGCACGCCCCTTGGACTCGTTGGTAAATACCAACTGATCCTGGAGCTTTTTGTCTTCGATATTTTGCTGAATGGAGTCACTGTAGACGAAATACCGGACGAGCACATGTTCCACTTCCATACCCTCGGTGGATAGTTTCTCGTTCAGGATATCTCGGGCAAGCTCCGCCTTTTCTACGCGTTTGTGAGAATCATAGAACTCTTCCGTAGTCAGTTGGCCAAGAGACTCTTTCAGTACTGATTCCGCTTTAGGCAGCATGCCCAGGTCCCGAAACAGTAAGCCAGGACCGAGTTTCTTGAACACTTCAACGGGATCGACGATGTGATAAAGAATCGTGGCGTCAACCTCTACAAAGAAACCATCCGACGTTTGAATCTTTGCGCCCTTATCCACATAGGTTCCCGGACTCGGGGGCGTCGGTGTACTGGTCAATTCCAGGACTTGGATACTCTGGGGAAGTCGATAGATCTCCTGGATGCCAAAGGGAATACGAAAGGCATAGCCGGGACCATAGACATCGTCCTGGACACCTTTATTTACGCCAATCTTGACGACTTTTATGCCAAATTCATTGGGCCTGACATATTCGAAGCACGAATTGAACACGAAGATGCAGACGATGGCGGTCAATAGGAGGGCCGAGCCAATGGTGGCCCACTTCCCACCAAGTCGGGGCATACGGAATGAAGCGCCGCCTTCTTCTCCACCCACAAATTCTGGTTTTCGAGGTGTCATTTATCACACATCCTCTCTGGTTGTATTCTGCGGATACCATTACGGTGGCTAATACCCCGCAACGGATCTATTTATTCGAAATGCATGGATTACCACATCAAATCGTCGGGGACCTTGTACGCGGCATAGGGATCATCTTCATCCGATGATTCGTCCGCATCATTGAGCAGGAGCAAACGATTCGCCGCCCGCTCCTCTACCCGGAGGGCAGTTTCCCGGGGCACCAGCACGACCCCATCGGGACCGCGAACAATGCCTATGGCACCGGATGCCAAGTCAAGCTGAATCTCTTTGGACACATAGAGGGTTTTGATTGTGGATGCGTCGGTATACTTGTAACCGAGGTCTCCCTTCACATCCCGCAATATATTGGGCCGAATCAGGTCGCTGACTTCGGCCTCCACCGCACGGGCGGCGCGCTCCGCCTCCCGCTGGAGGTTTAGCTCCTTGTCCCGGATGCGTTTCGCTTCCAGGGCTGCCGAGACGCTTTCCTCGATCTCAGGGACCTCTCCCTCGCCGCTTTTTTTCTTTCGGCGCTTCCTGCGGGTCACATTTTCTTCGTGGGCTACCGCCTTCGCCTGCTTTTTGGTAACCAGGCCCGCCTTCAACATTTGTTCGCGAAACAGGTCATTCATTGTGTGCTTGCATCCATTTTTTCGGGCCAGAATAGCCCGTTCACTCCATTAAACAGCCAACCTGCACTATGAGGCATTCCCGTCCCATATGCAACCTTTTGGCCAAATTTGGTGTTGCAGATTCAGAGAAATAGGATTGGCATCGTGGGATCAGGTACACCGAATCTTCCCGTCCGTCAAACTGTTGGGAAAGGAACAAACCCATGAATAAAATAACCCGTCGCACCCTCGTTCAAGGAACCGCACAGAGAGCTGCCACCATCAGCGCCGCTGCCCGTGCGAAGAAAAATGTAAACGACGACGAGGCGAGCGCCACCCTCTCCAGGGACTATCGCGCGGGCTTCGTCGTCCCGAAAATCGCATAACTATGCGCTGCTACGGAACACCACAATGGCCGACTTATTGCGAAAAGTCGGCCATTGTTTTTTAGTGAAAATGTCGGTCTTCCATTGCCCGGTGCGGGCTCCACTCATTTTAAGGGATATTCACACCTTGACAGGCATGGGTAAAGTGTTTAAACTTCACGCAGGGGAAGTGCATAGTGCCGCCTAACTGAGGATTGTATCGATGGAAGAGCATGCCGAGCACACATCGGAGATTGATTCACTGGAGTCCGCTCTGCGAACAAACTTTGACCACTTGCGTCAGAAACAACACGCTCGCCTGGAACAACTTTCGTCACTCATGGCATCCTTGAGTGACTGTCCCCAGGCCGCCACTGACGAAAACGAATCGCTTAACTCCATTGCCGATGGCACCTTGGGTAGCCTTCAGAGCATTAAGGAAAACCTGTCCAATCCTGTCGAAAAACAACAGGAGTTGGAATCCAAAATTGCCGAGCTTGAATCGACCGTAGAGAACAGCGAGCGGGAAAAGGCCGGTCTTGCGGAAAAAGTCCATACTGCAGACGCAAATCTTCAGGAACTGAAATCGCTCCGGGAAACCTTGTCCGCGCGAACGGAAGAATTGGAAGCGCTGAAGCAGAGTCACCAGGAACTGAGCCAGAACTATGAGAACATGACTGGTGAACTCCAGTCAGCCCGGGAACGCGCTCAGGAAGCGGAAACCCGCTTGGCCGAAAAGGAAGCGGATGGCCAGGGCAATGCCGACCACGCCCAGGAGTTGGAAGCCCGTATCGCGAGTCTCGAAGAAGAATTAGCCGCGCGGGATAATGCCTTGCAAGAGGCAAACGACACATTGCAACGAGCCCAGGAGGACCAACAGCGTGTGGCCTCCGAGTTTGAGGTGCTCACCGAAACACTGAAGCAATCCGAAGCGACCCAGGAAGGGCTGAAGACCGAACTGATTGCGGTCCAGCGGGAACTGGAAGCCCTTCGTGGCAAGTATAAAGAAGGTCTGAGCACGGACGCGGCCCTCGCATTGCGCCAACAGGTCTCCGAGACAGCAGAACAAGTGAAACGACTTGAGGGCGAACTCGAAACCGCCAAGAATCAGTCCAAGAAGTCCTCCCTGGCCTTACAGCTTGCGGAAGCCATCGGGGAAACCGAGGACGCCAACGAGGAACTTCAACGGCTGCGGCAAGAACTTTCTTTCCTCCGGGATGGCAAAGCCTACCAGGCCCCAGCGCCCAAATCAGCATCTGCGCCATTGGACTTGCCGAGTGATTCCACCCTCGTCCGATCGCCTGACGCAGATCTTGCACGAATTCATGAGTCTGCCAAGGGAGGCAGCCATGGACCCAAGCGTGTCATTGGCCAGATACTATTTGACGCCGGCATCATTTCCGGCGACCAACTCCAACAATCACTTGAGCTTCAGAAAAGTAACCCACAGCAACATCTGGGTGCCATACTCACGGAATTGGGATTTGCCTCCGATGAGGCCGTTGCCCAAGCCCGGGCGAGCCAGTGCGGCGTTGAATTCATTCGCTTTACCGATGAGACCGTGGATCCCAATGCGGCATCACTGATCACGGAACGTCTGGCCCACCAGCATAGCTGCATACCCATTTCCACGTCGGACCTCAGCATGGTGTTGGCCATTACCAATCCCATGGATCTGCTCGCCATTGAGGATGTGGAACGTTTTACCAACAAAAAGGTCGACGTCGTCGTGGGCACCGTTCCCGAAATCGAAGCGGCAATTACCCGATACTACTGGGAACCGGAATGAGCCTTTCCAAAGCTATGACCTTTCCTGCAACCAGACCCTGATTGGTCAAGTCTAAGTTTGGAGAGACGTATCCGGTTGCTTTCCAATTGGATACACGATTTTGCAGGAGGCGTGTAGCAACTCAGATACGGAGTTGATGCATGTGAGCCCACCCGGCTGGAGAGAACACTTCATGGAAACCGATGCCGTCACCGACGTTACCCAATCTTTCGATGTATGTAATCCGCGAACCGGACAAGCCCTCTACACGATTGACGAGCCCAGTCCAGGCGAGCTGACCCAGGCCTTTGATACGGCCCAGGCGGCGTTCCAGCAGCTCCGGTCCATGACCATAAGCCAACGCCTCCTGGAAGTTGGCAAACTCAAGAATTACATCCAGCAGCACAAAGAAGAGATTGTGCAACGTATCGTCGATGAAACGGGAAAACCCCGCATCGAAGCCCTCATGACCGAAATATTCCCCACCCTCGACCTCATTCAATATTATGAGAAGACGGCGGTAAAAACCCTGCGCGATCAGGCCCAGCCCACACCTCTCGTCATGATGGGCAAGAAATCAAAGATCTATTACGAGCCCCTGGGCCCCGTTCTCATTATTTCCCCGTGGAATTACCCCTTCAATCTCTCTATGACTCCGATTATTACGGCCCTCATTGCCGGGAACTCGGTACTCTTTAAACCCTCGGAACACACCCCCCTTCGCGGATTATTGGAAGAGATTATGAAGGGGTCTGGATTCAACCCGAACTTTGTTCAGGTTATCTATGGTGCCAAGGAAACGGGCAAGCGATTAATCGACCTCCAACCGGCCAAAATCTTCTTCACCGGAAGCGAGGGCGCCGGCAAAGCCATTATGGCCCAAGCGGCCCAGTACCTGGTGCCCGTGGAGCTGGAGCTCGGCGGCAAGGACCCCATGGTTGTCTTTGACGATGCTACCTTGTCCCGTGCCGTTCAAGGGGCACTGTGGGGTGGCATGACCAATTGCGGCCAGACCTGCACGTCGGTAGAGCGAATTTTTGTGCAGGAACCCATCGTTGACGATTTCGTAAACCAGCTCAATGGCGCGATAGGGGCCCTTGCAACCCAGTCCGGACACGAAGAAACCTCCCACAACAAGGCCCTGGACGTGGGATGCATGACCGCCAGATTCCAAATAGAAAAAGTAGAAGCCCAGCTGGCCGACGCGGTCAGCAAGGGTGCGAAAGTCCACTGCGGCGGCACACGCACCGACGATTCCAATGCCTTTCCGCCAACGCTGCTAACCAACATCGATCCCTCCATGGCGATTTATGGCGAAGAAACCTTTGGCCCTGTTGTTACCGTGGTCCCCTTCAAAGACGAAGCCGACGCGATTCGGCTTGCGAACGACAGTCGCTATGGGCTGAGTGCCAGTGTATGGACCGCTGACGCGGAACGGGCAGACCGGGTCGCCCGTGAAATCATCACCGGGAATGTGTCCATCAACAACGTCCTCGCTACCCAGGGCAATTCGGCACTACCATTTGGCGGCGCAAAAAGTTCGGGCATGGGCCGCTACAAAGGGGCACACGGGCTCTATTCCTTCTCCAATGTAAAATCCATATTGGTGGATAAAAACAGCGCCAAAAAAGAGCCTATCTGGTATCCCTATACCGAGGAAAAATACGGGCTCATTTCCCAACTGATTGATGCCTCTATCCAGGGCGGAATCGGTGGTCTTATAAAAACGGCGCTGATTGGCATGAAGTTGGACAAATTCACCAAGCCCTGATCTTTTCCGGCCTACCACGCACGTCGCCACGACGGGACAGCGCCATTTTGTCTCTTGCAATCTCAACGACCGTGCGCTACCCTTTTGCAGGTGCTCTTCGTCGAAGTAAGCGTACGTGGCATGAGGAAGGGGCGACGATCGTTGAAACAATTTCTATACCTGATTACGGCAGTGATTCTCGCAACCACATTCGTGGGATGTGAGGGGGCATCACCCAATACCGTTGTTGTGTATACGGCGCTGGATGAAATCTATTCCAAACCCATCCTCGACGCCTTCACCCAAGAGACGGGCATTGCGGTACAAGCGGTCTACGATACGGAAGCCGCCAAGACCACCGGCCTCGTGACCCGCCTTATCAACGAAACCAACCGTCCCCGGTGCGACGTGTTCTGGAACAACGAAGTCGCCCAGACCATCCTCCTGAAAGATCGCGGAATCCTGGAAGCCTATGCGCCAGTGGCTGCGCAGGACATCCCCGCCCCCTACAAGGATGGGGAGAATTTCTGGACGGGCTTTGCCGCGCGGGCGCGGGTCCTAATTTACAACACCGATCAGATCGAAGACCCACCCACCTCCATCCACGATTTTCTGCGCCCCGAGTATCGGGGAAAGTGCGCGGTCGCCTTACCCCTCTTCGGTACCACGGCGACCCACGCGGCGGCCCTGTTCAGCCACTGGGGTGACGCCAAAGCTCTCGACTTTTTCCGCGCGCTGAAGGAAAACGAGGTCGCCTTTGTCGCAGGCAATGGCGTGGTACGCGATGCCGTGGCACGGGGGGAATATGCCTTCGGACTGACCGATACGGATGACGCCAACGGTGCTATGGAAGATGGCTTACCCACGAAATGGCTCCTTCCCGATCAGGACGCATTGGGCACCTTGCTCATCCCCAACACGGTGGCCCTCGTCAAAGGCAGCCCCAATCCTACCGGGGGCCAGCAACTCATTGAGTACCTGCTGAGTCCTGCAGTGGAGTCCCGCCTCGCCCAGAGTCGATCCATACAAATCCCCCTGAATCCGAAGGTAGAGGTTCCGGAAAACGTACCGTCTATCACGGCTATCCGGCGTATGCCGACCACCTTCGAAGAGATGGCCGCCCACATGGAATCCACCGCCCGGCAATTGCGTGAGCTACTGGTAAAGTGAGCTCAGGACGCGCTGGATATACAGGCTACATTTACGGGCTCGCAATCCCCCTGCTCCTGGCGTTATGTGTTGCCCCCGTAATCGCCGCATTCCTGCCCCTGATCTTATCCCCCGGGGAAAGCCTCCGTCTATCTGGCGAGTTACTCACGTCACCGCGCTTGTGGGGGCTTTGGACCCGGTCCTGCGGCATTGCACTCGGCACGGCACTCACGGCGACCGCGTTGGGCCTGGCGATTGGCACCTGTCTCAACGGCCCGGGCCTGAAACGACGACGGTGGCTATACGCGACCTTTGCCGTTCCGTTTTTGCTGCCACCCCACGTGTTGGCCGTAGCGTGGATTGATGTGTTGGGGCAGCAGGGACTCCTCGAATCCTGGGGAATCCCCACTTTTTCTCTGTACTCGACGACCGGCGTAATCTGGGTACAATGCCTCACCTGGTATCCCATACCCATGCTGCTTGTTGTTTACCGTCTCCAACAGATAGACCCCCACCTGTGGGAAAGTGCCCAAATTCTGAGTGAGCCCGGGCCCATATTTCGTCGCATTACCCTTCCCCTCCTCTACCCCGCCTTGTCCACCGGATTTCTGGCCGTCTTCATCTTTTCGTTGTTGAGCTTCTCGGTGCCCTCCCTCCTGCAGGTACCCGTATTCACCGTAGAAATCTACAGTAGCTTCAACAGCCTGCTGGACCAACGGCAGGCCGTCCTGCTTTCGGCGCCCATGTTGCTGACGGGAGGGTTCCTTGCCTGTATAGCCCTGCGCCGTGGCCATGCCCTCCTCCCTACACTGCCCCGGGGAAACCAGGGAATGGCAGCGGGTACCCACTACAACCGATGGTCAGCCTGTTTTCTAGCCCTGTTCTTTGGAATCGCTGTCGTCCTACCGACGCTGGCTATGTTGTACCGAATTGGCGCTCCCCATGTGCTCCTGAGTGCCTGGCGCACAGGCGCAGGCGAAATAGGCACCAGCGTGCTCCTTGGCGGGCTCGGCGCAACCCTGCTCCTGGTGCTGGTCCTACCCATGACACTTCTTGTACCGTCACGGCCCGCCCCGTTGCTCTGGACCTCCCTCCTTGCCTATCTCGTTTCGGGCCCTGTGTTTGGAATTGGCCTCATTCAGGTCTGGAACCACGCAGGACCAACCGGCTATCTCTACGACCGGTTCCCCATACTCTTAATCGCCGTACTTGGGCGCTACGCCCTCTTTGCCTGGCTGGGATGTCACCTTGTTGCACCGTGGCTGCCCCCAGACACCCTTTCCGCCGCACGAAATCTCGGCTCGGGTAAGGTTCGCACCTTCCTGACCATCACGCTGCCCGCCCTCCGGAAGCCCCTTGCCGGCGTTTGGGCCTGCCTTTTTTTGCTTATTCTGGGCGAGTTGGAATGCATTGTGCTCGTCGCCCCCCCCGGCTGGGTGCCTGTATCCCTGCGCATCTTCACGCTAATGCACTACGGCCCCACCTCCATGGTTTCTGCCCTGGCCCTCCTGCAGACCATCGTTACGGCCCTGGTGCTCTATGGGCTGGCCGCATGCATCGGGCGGAACAAAGTTTACACACCGGACAAAAGTCGGTATCATACCGTTGGACGGTAACGGGCGTCACCCTCGCGCTTGTTCCAATGTACGGAAACAGGAGCATTCCGCTTTGACGAAAGAGGCCTATTCCTTGACTGCCGTGGAGCTCTACTTGTGAGCCAAGAGTTTAATCATGGCGGCGGGCACATTAATACCCCGGACCCGGAGCGGCCCTCAGCTCGACGGGCTCCCCGTCCACGTCTCGACACACCCGATCCGGTGCACGCCCCCGCCGCACCGACTTCCCCCGCACCGGAACCAGCCATCTGGCAGGTACGGCAGCGGGTCAATCCCTATTACATGGGACGGGAACGACTCCTCCAGCAGCTTCACGACGACCTGCAACGCCACCCGATCTGTCATCTTCACGGTGTTTCGGGTTCAGGCACGAGCCAAACCGCACTGGCCTACGCCTACCGCGCACGGGGTGGCTTCAACGCCGTATTCTGGCTGGATGGCAAGGATGCTCTGCTTTTTCGATTTGGACTGGCACGCCATTCCGACGATCTGGACCTTACAAATCAGGGAGAGTTGGGCCAGCAGGCCCGGGTCGCTGCGCTTCTGGAATGGATGGCAACCCACGACCGGTGGCTTTTGATCGCGGATGGCGTAGTGAACACCCATGTCCTGGATTTCCTTCTGCCCCATTGCCACCGTGGTCGGATACTCCTGACCGGGCATGTCCCCCTCGATCATTCTTCCATTCATGTGGTGGAACAGCCCCCCCTTGAAGCACCGGCCGCATCTCGTTTTCTGGAGCATCGAAGCTCACAACCGGGTGCACCAGGACTTGACGACCTCGTCGAACGCTTCGCAGGAATAACACTCCCCCTCTACCTCGCCGGAGCTTTTTGTCACACGACAAGCGTGCCCCTGGAAACCTATGAGAAAAATCTGACCCTCGAACCAGAAAACAATGCACTCGCAAGCCAAGTCGGGGAGATACCCACTGTTCAGCTCGCGGTAGGGCAGTCACTCCGATACCTCTCCGACACCTGTCCACCCGCCCTTGAACTGATGGCACTTTGCGCGTATCTCGATTCGGAAAGTATCCCCCTCGTCGCGCTCTTTGATGGTTCCCCCTTTCTGCCAAAACGGCTCAGTGCATGCGTCACCCAGCCGCAAGAGCTCGACCGCACCCTGTCGCTACTCTTCCATCTTGGTTTGCTCCAATTTGAGCAAAACTCCATTTCAGTCCATTACCAGATACAGGAGGCAACACGCCGTCTCCTGGGAGATGCTCAGGGAGCGGCATGGTTAATGACGGCCCTGCGGGTTGTGCTGGAAGCCTTCCCAATCGAATCGGAATATACCCAACCTATCCCGGCGTGTTCGCTGCTGGTCCCCCATGCCCTCGCAGTCACGCGCCTGAGTGAAAAATCCGATAGGCTACGGGAAAACACGGGTGCCCTCCTCAACCATGTGGGGCTCTATCTACATGCCTGTGAAGAGTTGGAGGACGCAGAGTCCTGCTTTCGTCGGGCCATCGCCGTAGCGGAGGCTCTCTATGGAAGCTCCGCCCACCCGACGGTTGCCGCGCGGCTGAACAGTCTGGGCGTCGTACTTCAGGATCAAAAACGATATGAAGAGGCCCGGGATTGTTATCAGAAAGCTTTCGATCTTTGCGAAGCGATTTACGGCCCCAGTCGGGATGCGGCCATGGGTCCGGCGCACCGAAGCATGTTGACTATGCCCAGCCGTAATCTCTGCCAGGTGTTGAGGGTAATGGGCGACACCGCTGCTGCCAAAGCCGCCTACAAGGACGCCATAGATACCTTCATGGAAGTCTATTGCTGGAACCATTCACTGGTTGCAAAAAGCATGAGTGAATTGGGGGAACTCTGGCATCTCGATGGGGACCTCGTACGTGCACAGCAGTGTTTTCTGAAAGCGATACAGGCCGAAGAAAACGCCGAAGAACAGGAGACGGGGGCCGTCGCCCACTATACCCGCAACCTCGCCCATTGTCTGCTGGAATCTGAAAACTTCGAAGAAGCGCGAAAATTCTATGAGCATGCCCTCTATTGTGACCGGGAAGACTTTGGCCCAGTGCACGAACGGGTCGCTTCAGACCTCCAAGGCCTGGCGAAAGCCCACCGTGCCCGATCACGTTTTGATATGGCCCACGCCTGTCTCGATGAAGTTCTTACAATTCGGGATTCCTTAGCCGAGGGCGCCAGCGCCGCCAAGGCGCTGGTGTGGCGACAAAAAGGCCGGTGCTATCTCGATGCCCACGACTACGACGACGCGGTACGCTGTTTTGAACAGGCCATCACAATCCGGGAAGAAGCAACGGGCCCGTCAAGCGCGGGGCTTGGACCGGACTTCATTTATCTGGGCCGTGGGCTGGGTCGAATGGAGATGCGCGAGGAAGAAAGTGAGGCCCTGCTCAATGCATTGGCCCTCCATGACGCCGAGCCCTGGCTGGACGAAGATGAGCTATCCGCGTTGCTGGGTCGGCTGGTGCGGACGTTTCGTGAACAAAAATCCTTCGCCCGGGCCGCCGAGTATCAAAAGCAGGTCCTCGATAACCATCAGGTCCAATTGGGTAATGAAGATACCCGGGTGGCGGCCGATGCCTACGGCCTCGGAAATCTCTATGTGGGCACCGGCGACCTGGAGGAGGCCGATACGTACCTGCAAATGGCTTTCGATATTTATCTGAAAACCAGGGGACCGGAAGACGAACGCACGCTTCGTGTTAGTAAGAAATTAGATACGGTCCGGAGCTTGTCGGCGCAGCGCATTACCTGAATACGGGCGGACACATTGGTCTTTCAGCACATCTGCTCCCGACGAATCGTCAGTCATCGAAGGTGGAGATGTCCCGCTGCCCCATGAAATCCTGACAGATCATGAAGGGCGCTATGGGCGGCACGTCATCAAGATAGAGCTGCCAACAGCGCAAGACACCCTGCTGATCACCGGTCATGCAATAGCGACCGTTCTGGCTGAGCGAAAACGGCGATCCACCACGCAAACTACGAATACATTGACCTGTTTTCAGGTTCCAGATCTTCATGGTTCCCGTGGCAGAGGCGGAAACAACGAATCTATTGGACACATCAATACTTGCCGACACGACGGGGGTGTGGTGTCCCACAAGGGTGCGCATAATCTCCCCCCGCCCCACATTCCACACCCGAACCCGGGAACCACTGCTGGTCACCACATAGGGGCGGGTATGGCTGACACCCATCGCCTGTATGGGACCTTTGTTCTGCGAAAGACATTTCACGTTCTCGCCGGTCGTCAAGTCCCAAACACGCAACATGCCTGACTCATGCCCCGTAAGGCAGTATTTACCGTTTTCACTCAGCACCACGTTAAGTACGGCAGAATCGCGACTGTCAATCACTTGGATGCACTTACCCGTAGCCAGATTCCAATAGCGTATCGTACCGTCCGCCCCGCCCGACACAAGCGTATTGTGACTCTCACCCAAATCAAAACTATGTACCGCACCCTCGTGGCCGGACAGTTTATGCTTGCACTGTCCATCCGCGGCGTTCCAAACACGAATAAATCCATCGGCCCCCGCCGAGAGGCAGCTTTTTTCGGAAGCGCGGATGGCAAGGGCGTGGACCGCACCGGTATGGCCAATCATGGTCTGCCAGACAGCACTCGAACTACGATCCCAAAGGCGAACTTTTCCCCCTTCACACCCCGAAAGCACCCAACGGGCATCAAAGGAAGAATACACCGATGTCAACGGAGAGGAGTGTGCGCGGCTTTCCCAAATGGGTGACTTGTCTTTCGCTCTCCACTCCTGCGAAATTGCCATTCCGAAGGCAACCTCTCGGTTGCGACGGAGTTCCTTGGGAAAGTCATTCAGGATCTTACAGGCCGTGGCCGCGTCACCCCGCTCTACCAGGACCCGGGACATCAAATACTTCGGCAACCAGTGTCCTTCATGAATTGCACAGAGTCGATAGAGTTTTGCCACGACCTCATTGTCAGAAATACGGCCGTGACGCCACTGGTGAAGTGCCAGATTGTACCGTGCTTCGATATGCGACGGATCGGCCACCCGAATATCCGACCAGAGTAACTCCGCCTCATTCAGCTGGCCCAACTCAGACAGGGAAACCGCCCGGTTGTTCATCAAATCGTGTTGGCGCACCTGGATATCGGGCAAAGGGCGAATATAGGGCTGGCCCAACTCGCGCTCATGCACCGTCTCCAACAGGTGGGCCAGTTCGAGCATGCTCCCCGGCCGGTCTTCGGGGTTCTCTTCAAAACACTTGACCAGTACGGGAAGGAGTGACGGTGGCATGACCGGAATTACATCATAGCGGGCACCGTGACTCAACAAGGTCTCCATCACCGTCCGCGCCTCCAGGCCATCCTGCCAGAACACTTCGCCACTGAACATTTCAATAATCGCGAGACCCAGACTCCAGATATCACTCTGGGCCGTTACCTCGTTCAACCGCTTATAGTCAGGTGAGGTGTAAACCGGCGTCCCCCCCAGGGGCCCCCACCGGACCAATTTACCTGAATTCTCACCACTCTCATTTTCAGCCACCCCAACCCGGGCCAGACCAAAATCAGTTACTTTTACATCGCCCGTGTTGGATACGAGCATATTTTTGGGCTTCACATCCTGGTGGACCACTCCGTTTTCGTGGGCATGGTGGAGACCACGGGCAACCTGAATGGCAATATCGATAATTCGGTGAACAATGGTCTCGGTCCCCCCTTCATAGAGGGTCTTCTCCTTGATGAGTCGCCCAAGATCCTGGCCTTCAACCAACTCCACAAACACCCGGGGAATATCGCCCAGACGCCGCACGCAGTAGCAGACTACCGTGTTGGGATGGGGCGGCAGATTGGTCCAGGTTTCACACTCGTGCTCAAAGGTGTCTACCCAGCCTTGCTCTTTGAGCAAACGCTTCTTGGGACTTTTCACGGCCACATCAATACCCCAGCCCCGATGGTGCACACGATGGACGACCCCCATGCCGCCCCGCCCGAGTTCCTCGCGGACATCGTAGACCTCCATCAGAAGATCGCCCTTGTTCCAGTTGAGAGGGATCGCATCGGCGTCAAAATGGTGCAGGACTTCACGGTCCGATGGATGGACAGGTGGGGATACATTGTTAAAGGTAACGTAGATGGGGAACTCACAAATGGTACACCGACACATGCGACCAAAATGCCTGCTTCGCACCCGCATCTTATTGCCACATTTGCATGTGACACTATAGCGTTTAAATGTTGACTTCTTTGTAGCCAAACCAACGCCCCTACATTTGTTCTCAGGCGACTGACACGCCTTCAATGGGCCACTTGCCAGGCAGCCGAAATCCCGAAGGACCCAAACTGCTACAACAAGCCCCTCCCTCCATGTCTAGTTTAACACCTTTTCCTCATTTTTCACCACACTTGTTTTTGCGATGAGCACGTAGGTCAACATTCGGTTAGCGCACAACAAGAAAAGCGCTATACGGACGCCCACTTCGTCGAGATACCCCGACAAAACCAGTAGAATAACCATCATAACTACCCGACCGAGGGCAAGGGGAACTTCGCTCGCACACATATACTCGATGCGCTGTGCCGGATCTTCTGCGCTTTGATCGATTACGTCAAGACGAATACTGGAGTAGGGCACCATAAACAGGGGCAAGGCCACCGACCGAATAAATCCGAATAGAACCAGGGTCGTGACGCTAATCTCCCACGCAATCACGCACCCGGCCGCCACCAGCAGGAGCGAGGCAATCAACATAGCCGGTCGCCGGGTTCTTCGTGTTACAAAACGACCAACCAGATAGGACACCGCAATACCGGCCAGAAATTGGAAAGAGGTGAATATCCCGACGATCGCTGCGCTGCCCGTCTTCATATACATGGCCAGGCCGAGCAGGAAGTAAAAAATGTGAAACGAGCCGGCCTGGGTTGCAGAAGCGGCCATCACCAGCCGCCAATCTCGCTGGTCTTTCCCAGGAAACAATGCACGGGCGAGTCGAAAAGGCCTGCAGGTTCCGTCGGGAGTAATCCACAGGCTCGCGATCACACTGACGCCGTACAACACAACGGCCAACGCGAAAAGAAACATATACCCCTGATCGCCCTCGGGAACAAGGAGCAGGAGGGCTGCACTCAGAAAGGGGGCGCTGAATCGGGCCGCACCCACGAGCGCATTGAGCCATCCGAAGAAATAGTCGCGGTTACCCGCTTCAACGGCATCGTAATTGAAGGTATTGTTGCCCGCCCAGAACAGCCCCCAGGCGACGCCAAGGACCACACCCAGACCGACCACATGCTCCGTCGCCGAGGGGCCGAGCCACAGCAGCAGCCCGTAATAGGCACCATGGCAAATCACGCCCAGTCGAAACACATGAAGACGGTCGAATCGTTGGGAATACCAGCCTGCCAGGAGGTAAACGGCCGGGGTCACAACGTAAAGAGCGAGGTAGTGATAGCAGACAACGGAGAACTCGAGGCTGTGTTTCCATAAGTACACGCCCACGAACACACCACAGAACCCGTCCGCCATGTTATATAAAATATTGAGGCCAAGAACCAGACGGGCCTGGAATGACAACCGACGAACATCGTTCACATCGAAAAACTCTATGGAGAAAGAAAGAGACGGGACGTCGGACGCGCTTGAAATCCGACGAAAAATCCGCAACAATAGCTGTGAGTATAGGATGGTCGTGTTGCTGGCGCAACCTGGCTTGGTATTGGTTTACCATCCGCTGCGGGCTCCTCCACCAAACGGAAGACGCCCGTCGTTATTAATAATCCAATTCCTCAACCGTAGTTAACGGAGATTCAAGATGACACTCTCAAGAAGAACCTTCCTCGGCACCACCGCTGCGGCCGTGGTTGCCGCTGGCACCATGGTGAAAGGCAAAGTCGAAGGGGCCAACGAAAAGATCAACATGCTCGTCATGGGCGTTAACGGCCGCGGCAACGAACACATCAAAAATTGGATCGATTCACCCGATGCCAACATGTATGCCTTCTGCGATGCCGATACGCGTATTTTGAATTCCAAGGCCGATGGCTACGAAAAGAAGTACGACATCAAGATCAAGCGTTTCACCGACATTCGTGAGGCCCTGCTCGATCCCAATATCGACGCCGTCTCCATCGCGACGCCCAACCATTGGCATACACTGGCCGCTGTTTGGGCCGTGCAGGCGGGCAAAGATGTCTACGTGGAAAAGCCGGCCTCCCACGAAATCTGGGAAAGCCAGCAGCTGGCCGCCCTGGCCGCAACGAGCGATCGAATTATCCAGCACGGAACCCAGAGTCGCTCCAAGACATCCTGGCTCCGTGATATTCCCCTCCTCCATTCCGGCGAGATCATTGGCAACATTCACACGGCCCGTGCGCTGGGCTATAAGAACGGCAATCGCGGCTCCCTGGGTCATGAACCCAATGGCGAAGCGCCCAACGGCCTGGACTGGCGTCTCTGGCAGGGCCCTGCGACGGAACAGTCCTACAACAAGCTTTATCATCCCTATAGCTGGCATTGGTTCTGGCACTACGGTAACGGCGAAATCGGCAACCAGGGCGTTCACCAGATGGACGTCGCCGCCTGGGGCATGAACAAGGGTATTCCTTCCAAGGTCTATAGCGCGGGCGGCCGGTATACTTATGACGATCAGGGTGAAACGCCCAACACCAATATCGCGACCTTCACGTACGATGACGGCACCATGCTCGTCTTTGAAGTGCGTAATCGTTTCACCAACGACGAAGCGGGCGTGCGCGTGGGCAACCTCTTCTATGGTGAAGAGGGATACTACGTGGAAAACCAAGGCTTTTTCGACACCAAAGACAAGCCCATCGAGCTTGACCCGAAGAAGTATCCGACTCCGGAAGCGCCCAGTCACTTCCAGAATTTCCTCAATGCCGTGAAGTCCCGTGACAAAAGCATGATCAAAGGCAACATGGCCGACGCCCATACCAGCTGCACGTGCTGCCACCTGGCAAACACCTCCTATCGACTTGGACGTTCGCTCAATTTCGACCCCAAGGCGCTGAAATATACCGACGACGATGCAAATGCCTTCCTCAAGCGGGACTACCATCCCGACTTCGTGGTACCCACCATCGCCTGATAAGTCCGATCAAGAAACGTTCCAGACCGCAGCCTTCGGGCTGCGGTTTTTTTCTTGGTTGGAGGTGAACTCTATTGTGAACTACGGAATCGCCGTGTTGGAACTAAACGCTTCCGTCAGCTTATTCTGACCGACAAAATAAGCGTCTACGAAGAGGCAATCGGCCCCCCCTTTCCGTTAGGATGCCTTTGGAGCAGACACAACGGGCTGTGATATACTTTTCGCGGTATCGCGATGGTCGTGGTGTGTCCACCGCGTACCATCCTCCGCACACCTTAGGCGCTGATAGCCATCTGTATATTTGGCGGGACCGTTGGGCCCCGATTCAGTCAGAAGGCGGGGCGGTGGACTCCTTTGCGCCACACAAGACAGGTAATCCTTGATGACTGAACCGTCGGCACCGAATACAGCTACGACCACGCTTGGGGACGACGAAGGTCAACTCCGACCGGAGCTACGTGGTACTGGATTTCTGCGCCAGTTGCCTGCCGCTCGGTTGGGCCTGCTCCTCGCGGCCGTCGGCATGCTCCTTTCCCTGCCTGCCCTCTGGTCCGGCTTTGCACAAGACGACTATTTCTTTCTCATGGTTTTCAAGGGACACCCCGGCCTGGACGTGCTGGATCAAACCCCGCTGGAAACATTTTCCTTCTCCAAGGGCGAAATCGAACTCCAGAACGAACTCACAGAACGTGGTCTGTTTCCCTGGTGGGTCGTCGATGGCTGGAAGGTAAATTTCTGGCGTCCCGTTTCTTCGCTCAGCAACTGGTTGGACTTTCGCCTGTTTGGCGAATCGCCCTGGCCCATGCACGTGCACAGCCTCCTCCTATATGGGCTGCTAATAGCAACCGCCACGATCATGTACCGCCGATTCATTCCTTCACCCTATGCTGCTGGGCTGGCGGGGCTTCTTTTTGCCATAGATTCCGGACACGCCATCCCGGTGACCTGGCTGTCGATGCGCAATGCCTTGCTCACCCTGATTTTCGGCCTCCTGGTGCTCTACGCCCATGATCGCTGGCGGAAGGCGCAAGTACACGGCGGAACGTTTCGTGCCTGGCTGCCCCATGGCCCCCTCGCACTTCTGTGGCTCGCCCTGGGACTGTTATCCGGCGAATCGGCCGTCGCGGTCGGGGGCTATCTCTTTGCCTACGCCCTATTTCTGGATCCCGCCACGACTTCGAGTTCATCCCGCAACGGATTGCGCCCTTACCTTTCCAGTATCGCTGCGTTGCTTCCCTATCTCGTCGTTGTCATCCTCTGGAGAGCGGTGTACTCCGGCCTGGGCTATGGAACGGAAGGGTCGGGACTCTATGTGGACCCCGTCACAAACGCAGGCGAATTTCTGGAACGACTTCCGGCGCACATGCTTGTGCTCTTACTCGGTGTTTTTGCCCTGCCCGATGCGGGCTTGTGGGGCCTGATGCCCTCCCCTTGGAACCAAGTCCACCTCGTAGGCGCGGTCCTCTTTCTGGCCGCAGGTACCTGGGTAATTTTCCCCCTGTTGCGCCAACGGGCCGAAGCACGCTTCCTGCTGACCGGTGCCCTTCTCGCCGTCGTCCCGGCCTGCGCGACTTTGCCCATGGACCGTCTCATGACCTTCTCGTCTTTTGGTGCCCTGGGCCTGGTCGCCTTGATTCTGGTCGATATCCGAGAGAAGGGCACCATTCGAATCAAGCGACCACGTTGGCTCATTCGCGTGCTCGCTATCGTGTTGATTGTGGCGAATCTCGTGGTAGCACCGGCGGGCCTCCTCACGGGAACCCAACAAATCACGATGATGAACCGTATTCTGACCGATTCCAATCCCTCCATCCCCACGGACCTGCCCGAATCAACCCGCATTGTCGCCTTGAACACCCCCATTGATCTCCTCGGCTCCAGCCTGCCCATCTATCGCTCTGCCCGCAACGAACCCGTCCCCCGTCACTGGTGGTGGCTCTATTCGGGCGTCCAGGAAATCGATGTGGAACGTATCGGCACACAAACGCTCGTGCTCCGACCCGAGGGTGGCTACCACCTGCCACCCTGGTCAGATATCTTTCGCTTTTCAGCGACACACCCCATGGAGCCCGGGCAAACTTTCGCTCTGGACGGCGTGACCATCACCGTATTGAAGATTGCGGAGGATGGACGGCCCACCGAGGTGCAATTCAAGTTTGATGCCCCACTGGAAGACCCGTCGTATTACTTCGTCACCTGGCAGGACGGCAACTACGTCCCCTTTACCTTGCCGGCACCCGGAGCGACGACGAAACTCCCGGACATTCAACTCAGTGAACTACTTCCTGTCGCCTTCGGTTGGAACGCCGCGGGCGCAGGTCCCAAGAAGGTAGCGGCCCACTAAAAGGGTAAGCGCTTCTTGAGGTGCTCCCACGTGAAGTAACCGTCTTCGGGCGTCAAGATCAGGGGGGTGCCAATGGGCGGCCAGGTTACCACCCGCAACTGCCCCTCTTTCCAGGCGAGGAAACGGTACTGACTGCTCTCCAGCGCGTCGGGAAACGCCACGGAAAATCGCGTAGGGCCCCATTCCCCGATTTCCAGGATCTCGATTACATACCCCCCACGTTCAATCTGATCCCCTATAGCGTAAGGAAACGAACGGCTTCGCAGCAGTTGTTCAAAGGACGTCGAAAGCAGCTCCCCGTCCACGATCTCTACCTCAAACCGGTTCTCGTGGGTGCGGGTAACGCGATGGGTCGCTGGGGCCACGGAAAGATTCTGCCACCCCTTCGGGGAGGGGTATCCAAAAAAATCCCTTCGAATCAGACTGTAAAAGCCCGTGTAGGGATCCGGCGCATACAGGCTGAATATCAATTCGTCGCCGGCCGTATCATCATCGATTTCCATCGTATGGAAGGCATCATTGCTCAGGTAGGTGAAGGCGGGAAAGGCCAGGCTGTTGCCCACCCAGAAGAGGGGCATGAGGACAAGGTGCAACACGACAAACAGGTGAGCCAGCACGACAAGAAGGCGGGATCGCTTTTCTCCATGCCATTGAAGACCTTGTTGGATAATGAGCGCCGTGACCAACGCGGCTCCCAGTGAAGGCAGTATGAGCAAACGACCAGAAGGAAAGGTCGCCAGGCTGGGCACGGTGGCCAACAGCGCCCCAACCCCCATCCAGCGCACGTGCCGTCTCGTCGTTTTATCCATGTTGGACCAGAGTTTCACCAGCGCCCAAATCAGGACACCGACGGACAGGAATCCCGCACCGACGACCGGAAGGTACAGGGCGCTGTTCGCCACAGGCAACTCGGGGGGCACGGCAAAGAATTGCGCCCCCACCAACGTGGCAAGACGCTCCGGAGCCAGCGTTGCGAATGCCGCAAACTCGGTCACCGGATCGACATAGACCCCAGAACCGTAAACCCCATAACCGGCCACTTTGTAATAAACCAGGTAGCCACAGGAAACGATACCACCACCCACCAGGGCTTTTACCCGTTGAATAATTCGGTCGTCCCGGGCCAGCAGCTCGTAGGCGATCAGATACCCCATGATGCCCAGCGCCGTCTCCCCACCCAACAGCCCTGCCACATAGCCCAGCAACGACAGGGGCAGCCCCGGCTTCCATCCCCGTTCGCGCCACGCCAGGTGGGCCACCAGCCCCAGCAGCGCAGGCACGGCTGAAACAATGGCATTCCGGTTGGACAGCCACAATACAGGCGGAATATGACCATCGTCCAGTGCATAGAGAATAAGTACCAGTACCGCCGTCTTCAATGGAAGCAATCTCCGCAGCAGCAGCCAGATGGCCACGATGAGGAGGAGATACCATAACGTGCTATGGAGGTGATAGCCCACGGCAGACCGACCAAAGAGGCTATGGTCCAAGGCCATCGTCGCGGACGACAAGGGCCGGAAGAAATGAACTTTGAGCTCAGGAAGGGTGTACCACGGTAAGGTCCCCCGATCGATGAGGGGTGCGATGACCTCGGGGTCCCCATTCCCGAAACAAAACAAATCGAAGGTGGAGGTGGGCATGCCCTTCCCCTCCAGGGTCAACACATGGATGTAGTCGTCCAGCCAGAAACCGGAAAACAGCGCCGGCAGGGTAATCGCCACCGCCAGCACGAGGGCATACCAGGGCGCGCGGGGGTGGGTACAGAAATTCCGAAGCTTGATGATGAATCTTGAGTACACGTTCCCTGCCTTCTCGCCATACGGCACGTGGTGTTTTCATGCAGGGATCTCGATTGCCCATGCGTAGCTGCCCCGAATTTTAACACAGGTCTCCGGGCCAATTCTTCGATTCCGGGGGACCCAATTCAAGGGGGTGTAAAAAATGGGGTCACGATTTACCAAAAGGAACTCCAGGCGGTGCCACCCGATCGCCCTCGGTATTTCCGGTCGGACACAGCGGAACATGACGTTGACGGAAATCCGTAGCAATGGATGCACCTCCTTCAAAAATCGTTCGGGTGCCTTGACCCGGAAAGTCGGATGACCAGGAAGCACGTCACCGTAGCGTTGTTCACGCTTCCACCCACGTCCAGCGCGGATAAACAAGGCTACGGTATAGCCCCAATCCAATCCACCAGGACAACCTCGCTCAAGACACCCGAATCCTCCTGCGACGGATCTTCGACCGGGAATACCGGATCGGGTGGCACGATGTTTCTCCTGAAGCAGGCCAACAAACTCAATAATCAATCCAAAAACAATTGGTTCTTCGTCGATTTGCGGGAATGGTTTGATAGATTCATGGAGCGAACGGCGGTATCCCAACACGTTTACTTACCCAAAGGATGATTCGGCGCCCCAAAGGGGCAATGCAGCATAGTCCGCCGCGGCGGACAACGCCCAGGGAGTCAGGAATGCTCAATAGTACAAGCCCTGAAAGGGCGGCACAGCCCGATTCGTCACGTTGAACAGCGCGCCGAAAAACGAAGTCAACCGTCGCAATCGTCTTTCTGCGTCGCCCATTCAGGGCTACTGGATGGGGCCACGGGGTCTCAGGGCGTTGCCCTGAACTATGCTGCGCTGGCCCTTCGGGCCGAATAAATAGCCTTCGCGGTGTGCTTGGGCCAGGCTCGGAGCAACGCAAAACACGGACGGGTCCCGTAAATCGACGAAGAACCAACAATTTGTGGCACTGGAACCCTGATACCAGGCTCTATGCAGGCTCACTGGTCGCGACGGAACGTGCCAACATGCCATAATACCCGTTTGAGCACAACCTCCTTGGAAAGAACCGGATGGGCGAATCAGAAACGAGCTACGGTGGCGGCATTGTCACCGAACGGGGCCTGCGCACCATGTCACGCTGGGGCTTCATCATCATGGCGGTCTGGGCGGTCTTCCTGCTCACCTGGGGCTTCCTGTGGCCCGAGCCCTATGCACACGGCTGGTGGCTCGTATTGGAACTCTTCGCCGTAGGACGCACCGTCTGTGCCTACGAGGGCGTACGCCTCGGTTTCAGCAATTTCTACCTCCTGGTGCAGGGGGGCGCACAAGATATTGGCATTTTTTTCCTGGTTTTCCCCTGGATTGTGCGATTTTACGCGCGGGTTTCCCATGTTGGCCTCGTCGACCGCATTTTGGGGAGCGTCACCCGGGCCGCCGAACGCCATCGCGAGCGACTCCGGGGTTATGGTGCCGTTGGCCTCTATCTCTTCGTATTCTTCCCCGTATCCGGCACCGGAACCCTCGTCGGGTGTGTCGTCGGCTACCTCCTGGGCATGCCCATGCGCCAGGCCGTACCAATTGTCATCGCCGGACACCTCTCCTGCCTCGTATTCTTGTTGGCCTTTTTCGACTGGCTCGAACCCGTGCTCTCGTCGGTCAACGAGGGCCTCGGCCAGTATTTCGCCTGGATTTTTCTCATTATTCTCCTCGCAGGGGGCTGGCTCTATGGCAAAATAAGGCAACGTTATGGCCGAAAAGAAGAAGCGACGGACTTTATGGAAAACGAGGACGTGGTCGAGGCGAGCGAATAGCTTCACCCTACCTGAATCCCGACCGGCACACCCCGCAATGCCTGCACCAACGACGTCCTCTGTGATACAATGGGCCGAATTGGACAGCAAAAGGAGCCTTCCGTGGACTGCATTTTTTCGGTCATAATCCCTGCCTATAATGAGGAAAAATACCTCCCGGGTACCATCGGCGCTATCCGCAAGGCGGAAGAGGCCTTCGGAAAGCCCGTGGAAGTCGTCGTCGGTGACAACATGAGCACCGACAAGACCGCCGACGTAGCCCGTGAACTGGGTGCCAAAGTCGTCACCGTTACGAAACGCAATATTTCCGCTGTCCGCAATGGTGCCGCCGCCGCTGCTACGGGGAAGTATCTCGTATTCTGTGACGCCGACGACACGATTTCAGAAAACATGTTCATAGAAATCCTTCGGCACATGGAGACGGGCCGCTACGTGGGTGGTGGCACGACCGACACCCGCTATGACCGGAAGTCCCTCGGTCTCTTTATGACCCATCATGTAATTCTCAAGACGTCTCTCCGTCTCTCCCGCCTTTCCATGTTTCTGTTTTACACGTCCCACGAAGATTATGACGCGATTGGCGGTTTCAACGAGGAATTCCTCGCCGCCGAAGATACGGATTTTGCGTTGCGTTTGAGGAAGCATGGGAAGACGACTGGCAGGGCCTATTGCAATCTCAAGACGGCCTACCTGGTGAAGTCTGCCCGCAAATTTGATGAATACGGTGATTGGGCCGTCTTTCGCCACCCCATCACCTTTATACGGGCTTCCCTTCGTGATCCGAAAGTCGTTCATGAGTTGTGGTACAAGCCCCGCCGGGATTCCTGAAGAAGCCCCGGCCATGATTCGTGGATGACGGTACGCCGCCGTTCTGTTGCCCCTTCCGCGCCCCCCAGATAGCATCGCAAAAAGGTCTTGTCCATGAGTGTGACAAATTTCATCTTTAAGTGGACCCTCCGCATCATCCAGCCCAAAGAGGCCAAGCGGATGGAGCAAGACGGCCCCATTGCCCTCCCGAAATTGCGGGGTGCCATGCCGGCAGATACGGAATACGTGTTCATCGACGATCAAGGGGCAGACACGACCGTCTTCGCCTATTCCGGTATGGATGCCCTCTTCGCCGGGCGCGCGCGCTACGAATTCAAACGTATTTTCCGTAGTCTCAGCGTGCCGTGTAACCTGGTCTGCTTTCGAGACCCCCGAACAACCTCGTTTCATCTCTCCCTGGATGGGAAAAGCCCCGGCATCGATTTCTACGCGGAGAAGACCCGGGAAATCATGGCCCAACTGGGAGCCACCTACAATATCGCCTTGGGGTCCTCTTCCGGTGGTATGTCTGCGTTTACCTTTGCCACCATGTGCAATATGGATAAGGTGGTGGGCTTTTCTCCGGCATTCCCCCATACGGTCTATCGCGGTTGGAATCACTATCTCCAATCGCTGTTTAACTTTCGCACCCTGCTCCGCGAACCCCAGGCCTATGTAGAAGTGCTCATCGTAACCATCGCCGTCGTCTGGCTGGAAGATGTGGCCCTGAAGCGCATGGCCCTTGACCCACCGATAGGCGTTTGGGACGCCTGGGGCATTTACGAAAGCGCAGGCGACACCCGCCCGCCGGCCACCGTTTATTACGGCGTTCGGAGCCCCGCCGATTCCCGACAGGCACTACGGCTGGCCGAGGCCTTTCCGGACCATATACATCTTGAGCCCCTCGATACAGCGCGCCACAATTGCCCCGCCGTTCTCCTTCAGCAAAACAAGCTGATCGAAGTCCTCGACCGGGAAGTAAGCGCTGTGGCAATGTCGGGCAAGTCGAATTCAGAAGAAGGGCCCCTCCTCCCTTGAAGATACTATTTTTTCCCAATGGCTGGGTATTGGCCCACGTCTCTCGCATGATCGAAGTGGCCAAGGTGCTCCGCGAACGTGGCCATGAGGTCATCTTCGCCGGTGAACATGAGCACCCCCGCTCCTATCTCCACGCAAGCCGAAAAGACGGATTCGAGACCGTCCAGTGCATGGAATTCGATTGGCCCTATATCTGGGATCGCTTTCTGAAGTATGGCCCGTGGCTCGCCCCCTGGGATGTGCTGAACCACCAGAAGTTCGCCCCCCTGGATAAAATCCTGGACGATCAGGTGCAGGTAATCCAACGGGAAGCGCCCGACATGGTCGTCTGCGATGGCACCTTCAGCCTCACCTCGGCGGCCTACATCACCAACACGCCCGCTGCCGCCATCATGAATGCCTACTACATGCATTTCTATCGGCCAGGCTCGGTGTACCGCACGCTTATCAACTTGTGGGACAAACTTCACCTCTCGCGAATCCGGAATCGTGTCTTCAAGAGGTATGGCTGTGAGCCGGTTGACGCCAAAGAGCTGTTCTGGAATACCCGGGTCATCTCCCCCGGACTCGCAGACTTCGATGAATACATAAAGGATTATGAACACTGGGAAGCCGTGGGGCCTATCTGGGGCAAGCTCCCCTGCGACCGACCGGCGTGGCTGGACCAGCTGGACGACGATCAAACGACCGTCTATATCTCCTTCGGGTCCACCGGTGATCTGGAGCGCTTTCTGCTGAAGAACTACGCCGACCTCGAAGCCACGTCCTATCGATTTGTCGTCACGACCGGCGGCCAGGTCTCCGAGGCGACGCAAGCCAAAGCGCCCGATAGTTTCTTTTTTTCGGACTATGCGCCGGGCGACGAAGTCCTCAAGCACTGCGATGCCCTCATTTTCCATGGGGGTAATGGAACGATGTATCAGGCCCTCGCTGCGGGCGTTCCCATGCTGGCACTCCCCCACAC
>CAXBPH010000081.1:0-26232 GCA_963977445.1 uncultured bacterium
CGGTGGCAGAACGCCTAATCTGCTACTTGATTTTTATCTATCATGGATGTCCCGTGGTTTGCGTAGTTGGCGTTGCGATTACTACGAGAACGGCAGGACAGCCCCCGCCTGGGAATATTCACACGAACCGGCAGGACCGGATCGCCCACCTGCGGCGCGTCGATGACGTGGCACAGCAGTCCCTCAGGGACTGCCACGGACATCGTGCCAACGGATATACATGGGGATGTCGGACATCACGTGATCGTGATAGCTGGGAGCGCCGGCGGCCCGCCGGCATAGCGCCAAAAAAAGAACCCGCCACAGGGACGGGTTCTTATACAAAATGTTCTTCTGATTCAGCGCGCTAGCAGAAGGGATTGTAGTCCTTGTAACGCGAGGTGATGAGCATGTCTTCGATGAGCCCATTGCTGTCGCCGAAGGCTTCGGTCTCGACACCCATAGCACCGAGCATGGTCTGGTACAGGTTGCACAGGGGCGTGTTCTTTTCGCTTGCGATGTGCTGTCCGGCCTGGAGCTGGCCACCGGCTTTACCGGCCACCAGGATGGGCAGGTTGTTCGGGTCGTGGCGGTTGCCGTCGGAGATACTCGAACCAAACAGGATCATGCTGTTGTCGAGGAGATTGCTTTCCCCTTCCGGCGTCGCTTTCAGTTTGCCGAGGAGGTAGGCATATTGCGCCGCGTGCCAGCGGTTAATTTCCGTGTACTGCTTGATCTTTTCTTCCTTGTTCTCGTGGTGGGAAAGCTGATGGTGTCCATCATGTACCCCGGGAACAAAAGAGAAATTACGACCGGATACGTCATTGGCAAACATGAAGGACTGGATACGGGTCGAATCGGTCTGGAAGGCCAGCACCATGAGATCCAACATGATCCGTACATGTTCGGCAAAGTCACCGGGGCGATTAAAATTGTCGCCAGCGGGCACATCGACTTCTGCCGGTTCCCATTCACGGGGATCGGGCTTCATGGCGAATTCGATACGTTCTTCCACCGCCCGGACGGAGTCCATATATTCATCCAGCTTCACCTGGTCATCGCGACCAAGCTGACGGCGGAGGCGTTTGGCATCCTGAAGGGCCAGGTCGAGGAAGCTCTGGTAATCAGCCTTCCGTTGGGTATTCAAGGTCGTGCCTTTTTCCCCGAAGAGACGCTCATAGACATAACGGGGATTGATTTCTTTGGCCACAGGCTGGGTAGCGGAACGCCAGGAGATGTACGAGCCGTAGAGACGCGTAAATCCCACGTTGCTGTCAATACCCGAGATGACCGGGTCGATGCCCAATTCCAGGGAGGGCAGGGGCGTCAGGTGGCCGAGCTGTTTGGCGGCCAACTGGTCCATGGAAATACCACCCACACTGATATCTTTACCCGTGGTCTTAACGACAGGCTCACCGGTGAGGAAATTGGCCGTTTTGGCGTAGTGTCCGTCACCGCGACGACTGTTGGCCTTGTCGAGTCCGGAAAAGACCGTGAAATCGTTCTTAAACTCTTTCAGGGGCTCGAGGGCATAGGAAAGGGCATAGTCCATACCTGTTTCCTCGGGAATCCAGCTGTTTTGCCAGACACCATTGGGAAAATAGAGGCAGGCCATACGAACGGGTGCTTTGACAGCACTCGCAGCGGCGTTGACGGGCATCATGGCATCCAACGCAGGCAGGGCCATCGCTGCACCCATACCACGCAACATGGTGCGTCGGGAAATGCGGTGATTTTTGATAATGTTCATGATATTTCCTCGTTACTACTTGCTTCTACTATACCGTTGGACCGCGCATTCTCGCAAGGTGATGTCAGCCAAGGCAATCGCGTTAAAATCAATAGCAGTCCTTAGCTCCGGAGGAGCGACAGTCAATAGCCTGGGGCGTAAGCTCCAGGAAACCTGACCCCATCTTCTTGAATCCGCGACGCGGATGGCAGGTTTTTCGCAGCCTATCTTCCATCCGCTTCGCGGATTCATAAACAAAACGCCACCTGATCCTGGGACTAACGTCCCAGGCTATTGACTGTCGTCCGTCCTCCTACGGCGGATCTTTCGACTGCGGACTGTAGGCCAAGCCAACGGAGGCTCTCGATACAGGAGACTACGAGTTGGTGGTCATGCAACTGGACACCGGTTTTAATGCGATTGCCCTGGGGTGTCGGCATGATTGCCCGACTCGCCAAGGGCGAAGTAATGCAGGAACCTATCGGAAACGTGGTGACACGAAACGTGTCTGAGTCAGCCAACCGCCTTAAATTGAAAGGCGTAGAGGCTTGCGTTGGTAATATGGAAGCGAACCCGTATGGTCTTTCCTGCGAGGGCACTGACATCACCACCGTTTTTCCAGGTGACCGGCATGCGGACGGAATTGCGCGCGATTGGAATCGCATCCTTCTTGGTAAAGCCTTCGATAGGGCTGAAGTCCTGATTCAAGAACTCTACATAGACCGCGCCACCACCGGCGGAGTCCACATTCAACTCGAGTGCTTCGCCTTCAAAACGAATCGGGGGCGTGGTAAATTGTCCGCCACTATAGTCGCCGTCCACAGAGACAAAGCCATCCAGCCGCAGTACCGCACGGCCGATGCCCGAAAGATCTTCGGTAGCCGCCGGGTCGAGCTTGTTACTCGGCGCATGGTCGCGGTTGGAGCCCACGTAGTAAATCCAGAGTTCATCGCCCATGGGAACGGGGTTGGGCAGGGCCCAGAGGAAACGCGAATCGAAACGGCCTTCCGGCCCCAGGCTCATGAAGGGTCGACGACCGCCAACACGTTCGAAGTGCTCGGCGTCACGGCTCACCGCCAGTTGGACATCAATGGTCGCAGGTCCCAGGCCGGCTTCTTCCCAGGCCATCCAGGCCCACGTGGACTGGGCGAGCATGAGATACGCCCGGTCGGCTTCTCCATAGGGAAATACCGCTGCGCCGTAAAAGTCGACGGCAGGCCGTTCCTGCAGCCGTCCATGGATGTCCCAATCGGCATCGTCGGGCGTCATGACGACCTGCTCATTGTCCCACGTCATTAAGTCATCGGACTCCAGCCGTCGGACCGTGCGGTAACGCTTGATCAGGTCCAGGTTCAGTGCCCAGAGTCGTGTGAAAAACAGATAGCGCTTGATACCGGGGTCCCAGAATATGATGTTCTGCGTGTCGATATGCCCGACCTTCGGAATCCCGAAGAGTTGCCAATGGAGGCCATCGGGCGAACTGTGCATCTCAAGTTGTTCGGAGGGATAGACCTTGGTCTGTGTTTTGTATCGGTGCGCTGCCGGGGCGTTGGGATCTATCCACACGGCGGCCCCTGCGATACGTGGTCCCGGGAGCACCACGTTATTCGCCGTTGACCCGTCAACCTCATGCAGACCCAGTGCGGGCTTCGTGAAATGAATGCCATCTTCCGATTCGGCGTAGCAAACGCGGATTTCGGCATCGTCCTTTCCCCGTCGCTGGTCATACCACAGGCGGACCTTTCCATCTTCCTTGAGCACGCAGGAGTAGATACCAATGCGTTGCTCTTTACCTGCCGGATCCATCTCCCACGGCTGGTCGGGCTGGATGAGAATCTGGCCGTCCCGGTAGGGCTTGTGCATGGTGAGCGCTACGCCGTCGGCCATGTCGAGGAAGAAGCCATCGAGAAAAACCTGCTTCTTCGAACCCACGTCAACCACGCCGTCGGTGGCCCCTCCCGTTGTGGCGAAAAGGGGCCCCGCGAGCGCTACGGCGCACAGCGCCAGGAGCGGACTTCTCTTCCTAAGGTTAAGCATATCAACTGACCCCATTGCTGTAGCGGTGACGGAAGGGATAGCTCAGCACAATCGTGTTAATCAATGCGCTGGGGCGAAACTCGTTGGACTTCAGGGCTTCCACACTCTCGTTGATAACGCAGGTGTCGTAGCGGTTCAGCGAGCGGCCCAAGGCGTAGCCGAGCATTTTCTGCGCCAGATTGTGGGCGAATTGGTCTTGGCGCTCCATCAGAATATTCTTCAACTCGGCGGGCCCTGTAAAGGCCGTGCCCGAAGGCAACACGCCCGACGCGTCGATAGGCTGATCCGCCTGGGTCGACCGCCAACGGCCGATGGGGTCAAAGTTTTCGAGGCCAAAACCCAGGGGGTCCATTTTGCTGTGACAACCGGCGCACTCGGCCTTTTCCCGGTGGACTTCCAACTGCTGGCGAAAGGTTAAGCCTTCGGGGCTCTTGCCATCTTCGGGCAGGGTAGGCACGTTGGGTGGTGGTGGGGGAACATGTTCGCCGAGGATGCGCTCCATGACCCACATCCCGCGGAGCACCGGACTCGTGCGCAGGGAATGGGAGGTAGAGGTGAGCACGGCGGCCATGCCCAATACGCCACCCCGGCTGGCGTCTGCAACCTGCACACGCCGTAGTTCGGGGCCTTCGATACCTTCCAGACCATAGAGGGCGGCCAGGGCATCATTGGCATACATATAATCCGAGCTGATTAATTCCAGGAGACTGCGATCCTCGCGGATGATGCCATTGAAATAGGCGTAGGCCTCCTGTTTCATCACATCGGCCAGGGCGTCGCTGTATTCCGGAAACATATCGGGGTCGGGCTTCTTGGTCTCGCCCAATTGGGAGATACCCAGCCATTGTCCACCGAAAAGGCGTCCAAAGGCTTCCGCTTTGGGATCCTGCATCATGCGCTTTACCTGTGCGGCGATTTCATTGGGATCGCGCAGCTTGTCTGCGGCCGCTGCGGCCATAAGCTCATCATCGGGCATATTGGACCAGAGAAAATAGGAGAGGCGGGACGCCAACTCAAATCCACCCAGCTCATAGTTGCCGATATCAACCGGGTTGGGCTCGGCAAGGAAAAGAAAGTGGGGCGATACGAGGGCGGCCTTCATGGCCAGTTTCACGGCACCTTCGTAGCTTTCACCCCGGGCCAGGCCGGTGTCGAACAGGGCGACGAGCCCTGCGAGGGACTCTTCTGGTGGGGTCCGGCGCCAGGCACGTCGGGCAAAATCATGGACCGCCACGTGGCCCGCTTGGGTGGGGGTGGTGTCGGCGGTGGGGAAGACCGAAATAACCTGGGCCGCCAACTCCGGGTTGACGGTACCATCTTCGCCTTGGGGCAGGGCCGTTTCCACCGCCAGGTCGGCCACGCTCAGGTATTTTTCCAACTGAATGGCGGACAGATAGAGGGCGCCACCCATGTTGTCGAATCCTTCACCACCGGAACCATCGGCAGGAAAGTTATCCGCCAGATCCAGATTGATACCGAGGAGGTGCTGCACGGTGTTTTCATATTCCATGCGATTCAGCCGGCGGCTCATGACGTCACCGCTGTACCAGGCGACGGACTCTTCACTGGCGATGCGATTGCAATCCGTGTTGCTCACATCGAGGGCGGCAATCCAATTGGTGATCAGCCGGCGCTCTTCCTCGGTGGGCTGTTTCTTCTTGTCCTTCGGCGGCATCTCATTGCCCACAATGCGCTTTGACATGCGTTGCCACACGGCGAGGGAATCGAGGACCTGATCATTACTTTCAAAGCGATCGATATTGAGATCGCCCTTCGGTAGGTCGGCATCGTGACAATCGATACAATATTTCACCATGAGGGGGCGGACGGTGTTCTCAAAGTCGAGGGGGGCTTCCGCACGGGCCGCAGGAGCGGCGACAAGGGTACCCACGAGGCTTGTCGTGAGGGTGGAAGCGGCTAGGAATTTCTGATACCACATAATAGCGTAAACAACCTTCCAACGAATTATCTGGATCCCGACTTCGGGATCGTTGTGGCGTGCCGGGCCACCGATAGGTAAACAACACCTGGATAGTATATGCCGTAGCGCGGGGTATAGTTCCATTTCTCAAGGCTTTTATGGAAAAATAACCACACACTCAGGTGGGAAATGGGGCTACAATGGACGCAAAGTGCTATGGGTGGGAAAAAGAAGATACCAGGACGTTATATTCCCTTCCCGAACCCCTAATTATTCCAATGAGTAGGAGTTACTATGTTTCGCACCTTTCGTTTTTTTCTAATGGCGGCACTGGGGCTCGGGACGCTGGATGTTCAGAGCGAATTGCAACAGATCGACGTCGGCGGATCCCTGCAAATCTATGGGAATTATTACACCGACTTTTATGAAAATAATGACGAGACCCGCATTGCCCCGAGCGCGATTCAGGGCCGGCCCATTGGCGCGAGCGCCCTTGATGAATTGACTGGCGCCGTCCTGTCGGGGATTCGTGCTTTTGGTGGTGATGGTGCAGAGGGTGCCGCCTGGGTGGAAACACGGACCGCCCTCCATGTGAATGCCGTATTCACCGATGAGGTTTCCGTCTATATCGGGTTGGACAGCATTAGCGATTGGGGCACGGATTTTCGCTCGAATTATGTTACGGGACAGGATAGTGCCGGTGGCGGCGATGTAAGTCTTTATCAGGCCTATATTGAGTTGAACGAACTTGCCGGATTGCCGGTGCGCCTGCGCTTGGGTCGTCAGGAACTTATCCTCGGCAACGAGTGGCTCGTGGGCAACAATTTCTGGTTCAACCCTCTCACCTATCTCAGCTTTGATGGTGCGCGCCTGACCTATGGGGCGGACACGTTCACCGTCGATGCATTCTGGATGAAACTCAACGAGAACCTGGGTGGCTTCGCCAACGGGGATGCCGAACTGTATGGAATTTATGGCAGCTATACCGGGGTGGAAGACTTCGCGTTTGACCTCTATTGGCTCCTGCTCCGCGATGGCATTGACTTGGAAGACGTTGCCGGCGGCTACCTCAACGAACGGCTGGAGGACCTCCTGGGTGTCGACAATTACCAGACCACCGCGATACATACCCTTGGCCTGCGCGGTGCGGGTACGCTTGGCGCCTTCGATCTGGAGGGGGAAATCGCCATCCAGTTCGGCGAAGCCGCGACAACAGGGGCTACGTTTGCTCCCTACGTCTACGGCGACGATAGCGCGTCCTACAGCACCTGGGCCGGAAATTTTACGGTGGGCTACACCTTCGCTTCGGCCTGGGCGCCACGTATCTATGTGGGCGGCGAATATTATGGGGGCGAAGACAATCGTGATCGGTCGCTGTTGGAAGTGATCAACCCCTTTGATAAACCCGATGCCAGCTTTTCATTCAACCGCATCTTTTCCAGTTGGGAAGTGGACTGGTTTCTCGATGGCGGCAGTCTGTCAAACGTCTGGCTCTTGAAAACCGGTGTTTCTGCAACGCCGACGGAAAAGTTCGAAGTGGGACTGGACGCCATCTATTTCGAAACGGTAGACCCCTTTCGCAGCCCCGTGCTGGGTCGTTTCGGGCGCAGTCGCCTTCCCGTATATAGCCCATTCCCCTGGGGTGGTAAGAAAAGCGATGGGACGTTGGGCACAGAAACCATCGCCTGGGTCACCTTTAACTACTCCGACGATCTTCTGTTCGAAGCCGGGTGGGCCCACTTTTTCACCGGCAAGGGCCTGGAAGAAGGGAATTTTGTCGACCAGAATGGCCTCGGTTTTTATGGCGGCCTCGATCAGGATGATGCCGACTATTTCTATCTCGGCACCACCCTGACCTTTTAACCGCGACCCCCGTGGTCACCAACCTTTAAGGCGTTACCCCGAGGGATGTGAGCGTTACGGTGCGACCGGCCTGACCATCGGTTTTGGGTATTAAGCTGAATCGGGTTGCCATGCCGGTGTAGTTTTCGGCACCGGCCAGATTGATGGTATAGGTGCGTTGTGTACCGTCGGGAATCACCTCAAAATTGACGGCCCCGCCGCCCTGTCCCTGGAACCCTTCCCATCGGAGCGTGGCCTCGGTGCTGCCCGTATCAAAGGCGGCCTTGAGATAAATGGTCGCCACTTCGGCCGTAGACCAGAAGGCACTGGGGCCAACCAGGCGGGGGTGTTCTCCTGTCAGGGCGACGGTCCACGCGCCTTTCAGCACCCAACCCGAATCACCCGCGTCGGCCAGGGTCCAGCTTTGCCGACTTGTGGCAAAGCTATAGTCGGGCACCGTGCTCTTCGCGGCGTGTTGATAGACGTAGTCCCGGATTTGCTCCACCTTGCCCACGATCAAGGTGTAGTCATAGGTATAGGTGATATCGTGGTCGAGGATTTCGCGGCGCGTGGGGGAGATGTAGCCCGTGGGGCCATCTTTCGGGCCACCCGAACCCGGCGTACCGGCAAAGCCGCCTGTGTAGGCATAGGTGTTGGGTGTCCAGATGCCCAGACCAAAACCATCTTCCCGGACCAGGGCCGACCAGTTTTCGGTGGCATACCAACTGTCCCAGGGGCCGCCGGGGGCTTCTGCCGGGGGAATACGCGTATCCCATACCTTATCGATCGTGCGGAGGGGCGCCCCGGTGAAGGGTTTGTCGCCGTCGTAGGTGAAGAGGCGATAGTAGGTGCCATTGGTGTAGACCGCTGGAAGTTCCTGGCTGCGCGCGGGGAACTGGGTCTCGTCCTTACGGGCGTTGTTGAGCTGGGAGCGCACCCCCACCGTATTGCCTTCCAGGGTCAACCAGGTCTCAAAGGTACATTGGCCCGGTTCATTGTCCAGGGGCCAGTGCATGGGGATGCACTTCACATAGAGTTCCGTGTCGCTTTGCTTGTGGTCGATTACTTTGGAGGGATTGTCGAAGGCATCGCCCGATTGGATGGGATTCCAGCCGATAAAGGTCCAGTTTTTTGCTGGCTCCTTACCACTCGCGGGGATGTAGGGGACCGGTCCGGAGTAGAAGGACATCTGAATCTGACGGCCCCAGTCGTGGCTGTTGATGATATTTTCTTCTGTGCCCGATTGGGAGAGGTAGGTGATGGCCCCGCCGATATCGAGATTGATGCCAATGCGGATGGTGCCATTATCGAGATAGCTCATGCCGGAGAATTCGGCGGCATGCACGGGGTTAAGGGCAGATAGAAACGACAGGGCGCACAAAAGAGAGAGGGCGTACTTCATGGGAAACCTTTCAACGGAATGAGACGCGACTACACCGCGCACACGAGAAAATGTGCGGACACGCGACTCCGCCCAAGATACGACGGATGACGACCCCATTTCCACCCGATGGTCACGCGGGGACGGCCATACCCAACCCCGCGCAACAAGACCCCTCGTCTTTTCCCGCGATAAGGAGTAGGATAGAAGGCCTGATGCGGTAAAACCCAAAAAGGAGCACCACAATGGATATCCAAGGCAACAAAGTACTCATCACCGGCGGCAGTGCAGGCATTGGACGGGCCACCGCCGCCGCACTGGTTTCGCGGGGCTGTAAGGTCGTCATCAACGGCCGTAACGAAGACAGCCTTAAAGCGGCCGCGTCGGAAATTGGTTGTGGTTATATATCCGGTGACGTGAGTGACGAGGCCGACGCCAAACACATCGTCTCCGACACCGTAAAGCAACTCGGTGGTATTGATGTGCTCGTGAACAACGCGGGTTTTGGCCGCTTTGCGGGACTCCTCGAACTGGAGGCCCACGATATGGAAACCGTATGGCGCACGAACGTCCTCGGCGCCATGTTTATGGCCCGGGAAGTGGCGAAGCATCTGGTCGAGCAACGCTCGGGTACCATCATCAATATAGCGTCAACGGCCGGCACCAAGGGTTTCTCCGGCGGTACCGCCTACGCCTCCTCCAAGTTTGCCCTCCGCGGTATGACCGAATGTTGGCGCGAAGAACTCCGTCGTCAGGATGTGCGGGTTGTATTGATTAACCCCAGCGAAGTCATCACGGAGTTTGCGTCGCGGGCTGGATTTACGCAGGAAGCCTCAGAGAAAAAATTGCAGGCTGAAGACATTGCCCTGACCGTGGTTTCGGTACTGGAGATGGATCCCCGGGCCTTGGTCACGGAAATGACGGTGATCGCGACTAATCCGTTTTAGGGATGTTGCCAGCAAGGGTGTCGTGGCCAGTTTCAGGAGCTTGGACATTCTTGTCCGAGACAAAAAACGCTCGGGTTTTTACGCCATTCTGTCTCACACGGGATGGCTCCAGGTTTCCAAGCATTTAGACGTTGCGATGAGGAGACTACTCCCCCAGAAACCGGGGGCTTCTTGTCGGACGTCGTGTACTTTGTCTTGGACAGGGTGTTGTCGCGTCTGGATTCAGGAGCTTGGACATTCTTGTCCGAGACAAAGGTAGCGCAGGTTGTCACATCAATATGGGTTAGACTGGATCATCTTGCATTTCCTGTCTGGCTTACGTCACTAGCAAGCAGATACTCCCCCAAAAAACCGGGGGCCGCTTGTCGGACGTCGTGTGCTTTGTCTTGGACAAGAATGTCCAAGCTCCTGAAGGGAGTAGCCGGTACTGCGCCGTAGGCGCGAAGAGACGTCCGTGACTGTCCTGATGTTTGCGTAGCAGGCGTCGCGTCAATTTCGTCAACGACAGGACAGCCGCACCGATTCACGTGCACGGGCGTCGCAGTCCCTGTGGTCTGGAGCCAAAGCCATGTCGCCCTAAAAAGATGCCTGCCACACGAAAGAAGCGCGGAAGGTTCGAAAACCTCCCGCGCTTACTATAATACATTTGTCATAGAAGTAGGATTAGCCTATTTCAATGAAATACAAACTACCATGCATATTGATCGGGGCCACGATCTTTGTTAAGCGTGGCTTTGGTCATTGGCCACGTGGCCTGGCTGTGGTCGGCCGGGTATTTGACGAAGTCTACGTGACCATCCATGTACAGAATGTTGGCGCCACCGGGGAGGTGGTTGAACATCAGGTTTACGCCCGCAGCGTCGGTTTGGCTCCAACCCCCTTCAACTCGGGTCAAGTCCCAAATAATCGGGACCGATGACTGGGCCGCGGAAGAACCGGCCGGGTTGTTGATGTCCGTGATCAGGAAGCGTTCGATACCTTCTCTGAGCAACTGAAGAGAAACCTGCCCAAAGTTGGTGGTCGTGCTGTCGGGAGCGAGGAAACCGGCAGCAACAGAACCAGCCGTCGTCGGCGGAATCGTAAAGTTGACCGAACCTGCCATCTCCGTAGCTTTGTCGGGAATAACACCGCCATCCATCACGGCTTCCGCCAAAAGACCATTGGAGGAGATATTCTCGACCCACTCACCTTTCATGAGACGATTCACGTAGATGTAACTGAAGGTATTCATAACCACTCTTACGCCGGTTGAATTGGGCGTGTACCGTATCAAGCCGAAGAAAGGGAACTCGCCAAATGTACCATTGCTGAAACCAGCTTCAATCCAAGACGGATCGGTTGGATCATCCAAATCCATCAAGAAGGAACCTTCGACAGGATCTGGGCCGGGACTTGCCCCCACGGCCGGCCAAACACTTGATGGGCAGCGACCGATTTGGTGATCTGTGACGTACTCTGGATAAACTACGTTCCCCATCGGCCCCATAATCTGCTGCCACATGCCGGAGTTGTTGAAATCCTCATCGTACCATTGATCGTGAGGCGGAAATAGATTGCCCTTTGATTCGTTGGCATACATCTTGAACACAAGACCCCACTGCTTTAGATTGTTCATACAGCTGGCACGACGCGCTGCTTCACGCGCACGGGCCAAGGCAGGCAGGAGGATAGCTGCGAGAATACCAATAATTGCAATCACCACGAGCAGCTCAATAAGGGTAAAACCCTTTTTCGAATTTAGACGTCTAAAACTAATCATGAAAAAAACCTTCCCATTGGTTATTTGTTGCGATAGTGATAGAACTAAATGCATGAATGCCGAAACAACTACGGTATCCGTAACGATTACGGTCCTTTCTTTCCACGTACGCCACGCGTTAGAGCTTCAGGTTATTTACATTAAAGCAGCCACAGCGCATTTATACTATTGCCCGCCATAACGAACTTTAGAACGCGAATGTGCTATTCAAACCGAAGAGTACTTACCCGTGTTCAGTATAGTGAGTTTTCTGAAAATGTAAAGAAAAAAATTGGACCCGCTAATATTTATGCCCATGACACTATTCTGGCTTTGTAATAGGAGCTAAAACCTTCGGCCTACGACAGGCGTTGAGTCAGCCTCGCTAACGTCAGGACAGCCACACCGGTTCACGTGCACGGGCGTGGGAAAGGTCATATTGCTGGACGTCACGTGTTTGTGGGTAGCAACCTACGTGGGGCGCGGCAGTCCCTTGTCTCTGGGACTATCTCGGACTCCGTGTTTGCACGTTTGCATGGGGGTGTTGGCCGTCAGATGAACGCGTATTGGCGGGAGGTCGTCGACGTCCGTGACTGTCCCGATGTCGCGTCGTCCAAACTGTAGCGTCACATCGGGCGCGGTCCCTTACCCACAAGCTCCGTCGTTCCTCCTCCGCTTGAGGGTGGCACCCTGCGGGGATGTGCGTGCTCGGTCAGTGGGCTTTTGGGGATGGTCGTCGTGTGCGTTGTCTCGGGCGCGCCGTGGCGGGAATGTCCAAGATCCTGGAGGGGTCACGCCTGTTTAGTTCAGGTCTTCCAGTTGCACGGCGCCGAACTGCTCTTCGCAGAGGGCGCGGTAGGGGCCGTCTTCGTTGATGAGGCCGTCGTGGGTGCCTTCCTGGACGATTTTTCCCTCTTCAATCACGACCACCCGGTCGCAGTCGATGATGGTGGCCAGGCGGTGGGCGATGACCAAGGTGGTGCGGCCCTTCATGAGGTGATCGAGGGCATCTTGGATAATGTTTTCCGCGTGGGAGTCCAGGCTGGAGGTGGCCTCGTCGAGGATGAGGATGGCCGGGTCGCGCAAAAAGGCCCGGGCAATGCTGAGGCGCTGTTTCTGTCCACCGCTGAGGGTGACCCCCCGCTCACCAATGACGGTGTCGTAGCCTTTGGGGAGCTCGTTGACGAATTCGTCTACGTGGGCCATGCGGGCCGCTTCGCGCATGTCGGCTTCTGTGGCACCCCGTCGGCCGTAAAGTATGTTTTCCCGGATGGACCCACCGAAGAGGATGGCGTCTTGCATAACCATGCCGATTTTTTCCCGGAGGGAATGGAGGGTGACGTCTCGAATGTCCTGGCCATCAATGCGGACGGAACCCTGTTTCACATCGTAAAACCGGGGCACCAGTTTCACCAGCGTGCTCTTTCCACCACCGCTTCGGCCCACAATGGCCACGGCCTGGCCCGGTGCCACATCGAGGGAGACGCCATCGATTACGGGCTGGTCATCCAGATAGGAAAAGTGTACGTCGTCAAAGGTGATGCGCCCTTCCGTCAACGCCAGGGGCCGGGCGTCCGGCGCATTGTCGATGTCGGGTTCTACATCGAGGATCTCGAATACCCGGTCCATGCCTGCGAGCTGCATCTGGACGGCGGCGGAGGCATCGGCGAGGCGTCGGGTGGGCAGATAGAGGTGGGAGAGAATACCGCTGAAGGCCACGAGTTCACCGGGATCGAGACTGCCCGTCACCACGAGATAGGTGCCGAAGCAGATGACCACGATGGGCCCGATCATGGTGAAGAATTCGCCAAACTGAAACATGGAAACGTGGATGCGAACCCGTTTCATAATTTCATCGAAATACACGCGGTGTTCGGCGAAAAAACGAAGGCGCTCCGAGCGCTCCCGTACAAAGGAGATAACCACGCTCTGGCCCGAGAGCTTTTCGTTGATTTCACCGGAGAGTTCGGACATTTGCTTCTGAACCCGTTGGGACGCCACCCGCAAGCGGGGATTGAGTACGCCGAAGACGATGGCATACATGGGCAGGGTCAGCAAGCTGACGGCGGCCAGTTTCCAGTTCCAGAAGAGGAAGAGCCACGTTACGACGCCCACCAGGAAGATGAGATCGACGGCAACCGACATGACACCCCGATCGAGGATGCCCTGGGCGGTGTTGATATCGTTGGTCAGCCGGGAGGTCGTGGTGCCCGTCCGTTGTTGGGCGTGGTAGGAAAGGCTGAGGCGCTGCACGTGGGCATAGAGGGCATTGCGGATATCGAAGATGGTGCGATTGCCCGCCAACTCCGCCCAATAGGAGCGGTAATAGGAAATGGGGATGCGCCCGATGAAAACGACGAGCAGGACGGTGACCACCTGGAAGAGGCGGGTCATCTTTTCTTCGTCGGGGATATCGGCCAGTATTACATGGTCGATGACGTAGCCGAGGGACAGGGGGATGAGGAGAGCGAGAGTGAACTTTAATACGCCGGTTACTACAGAACCCAGGATATAGGGCCAATAGGGACGGGCGTAACGCAGGAATCGCCAGAATGTTTCGGAGCCGAACTTCATAGAGGTCTCATTATACCATGGCTCGGGGGCGGTTGACAGTTGACGGTTGGGGGCGCGGAGCCATCCAAGTCCTGAAGCGGAACGTGTTAATCGATAGTCTCTCGTGAAACATGTCGACACGACTTGTTTTTCAGCTGAATCCTGAACCATGGACGTGCCGCGCAATCTGGTACTCCAGTTCGTGCGTAGGAACTGGGGTAGGTCAATGGGGTCTGTGTGTCTTGTGAAGGGCTTCTCGAGGAGAACTGAAAACGAGATTGGGATTGTTCTTGGACTCAACGTAGGGAGGTAGTTGAATCTCCCAATCCACGCACGAATCCTCCAACGGCGCATCTTTGACCGGGAATACCGGATCGCGCGGCACGAGGGGTGGGTTCCGTTTGTATTGGTGGAACGAAACTCCGTTAGTCCGTGCCGCGCGATCGGTCAGTGTTTTGGACTTATTCTTGTCCAACCGGGTACGCTGATTTCGATCAATTCCTTTAGCTGGCTTCGTCCCGCAGGAGGCCATACATGAGACCGTCGGTGTATTTGCCGTTCTTGTAGAAGCGCTCCCGGAGGCAGCCTTCCAGCCGGAAACCAACCTTTTCGAGGACCCGCCCCGATGCCGGATTCCAGCCGTAGTGCCACGATTCCAGCCGATGGCAGTCGGTGGCCTCAAAGGCATAGGGCACGAAGGCCCGGAGGACTTCCGTCATGTAGCGCTTGCCCCAGAAGGCTTCCGACAACCAGTAGCCTACGGCGGGGGTGCGGGAAAGCACATCATCGCGGGGAACAACACCAATGCCGCCCACGACCTCTTCGTCGATTTCGATGGCGAATTCCGTGCACGGGCCCGCGTCGGCGGCGCGTGCGATGAGCCAGGCATCGGCATCCGCTTCCGTATAGGGCGAGGGAAATACATCGGAGAGGTTCTGGGCGACATTGGGATTGTCCGCATGGCGTAAGAGGTCGGTCTTGTCTTCCGGGCGCCAGGGGCGCATTCGACATCGGGGTGTTTCGATTTCCACGTTATTTTCCTTTGAAGTTGGTGGTTGCTGCGTATCGCCTATAACTCCTTGGGGGCGATGCATACTTTCGGGCTGGGACGTTCCTTTCGATGGGGTACCAGCCGCATTTTTCAGAGAAGTGGTCCGAAGCCACGAAGACTAGAGGTTTTCGCACAATCAGCGCCCAGATAACTTGGTTTCTGTTACAATTCGTGCTATAAGACTATAGGTTTCTTTCAGATAATTATGAGTTCCCCCGACGCAGGGCAGGAGTTTGGACCGCATGAAAAAAGAACGGGTAGTCATTTTGACGGGGCCCCTCGAAGGCAAGGCTTTCGAAATCATCAACAAACTCTCCATCGGTCGGAATCCAGACAACGACTTGCAACTGGAAGACCTCCAGATTTCCCGGCAGCACGCGGTCATCGAGCAAACCAGCGCGGGCACTATGGTCCGCGATTTGGGCAGTGGGAACGGCAGCTTTGTCCGCAGTTCGGGTAGTGCCAACACCGTCGATCCCCGCCGTATCATCGAATATAAATTGTCTCACGGCGACATACTCCATCTTGGCACGCAGGAATTGCGTTTTGAGTCGGAAGCCATGACGGAGGACGAAGCACAGGAAGCCGCCGCCAAGGCCGTTGATGAAGGCAGTGTTGGCGTCCGCTTCGACAATTCCCCGGGTGGTCACTTTGAAACCGCCAAAGCCGCCAATGTCTTCGAAACCTTTTTCCAGGCCCCGGCCGCAGGTGGTAAGGATACGCAGCTCACCGAGATTCAACAACGTCTCCGCGCGGTCTATAAAGCCAATGAAATCATTACCAGCGAACGGGATCTGAATAAACTCTTTGAACGGGTCATGGAAGAAATCTTCCAGTTAATTCCGGCTCACAATGGTGTAATCCTTCTCCATGATGAAAGTGGCGGAGAGTTGGTCACGGAATACGTGCGCTCGGGCAACGACAAGGTGGAGGTGAAGATCAGCTCCTCCATTGTAAACCGCGCCTACGAGCATGGCGAAGCTATTATCACCTTCGACGCGGCCGATGACTCCCGTTTTGAAGCCGGTGCCAGTATTATCAGCCAGAACATCGCTTCCGCCATGTGCGCGCCTCTTACCTGTCAGGATGAGTGCCTGGGGGTCATTTACGTAGATTCCCGGGGCACGACCAATGCCTTCGTAAACAGCGATCTCGAATTGCTCGTCGCCCTGGCAGGCCCCGCAGGCGTTGCTATCAAAAATGCCCAATTCGTCCGGAAACTGGAAAAAGCCTACGCCGATACCCTGCTCGTGCTGGCAAACGCCATCGAAATGCGGGATCACTACACCGTGGGCCACACGTGGCGCGTTACCAACTTCACCATCGAAGTCGCCAAAGAGCTCGGCTGGTCGGAAGAAAAACTCAAGGAAGTCCGCATGGGCGGTGTGCTCCACGATGTGGGCAAGATCGCCGTTGACGATGCCATTCTCCGTAAGCCGGATCGCCTGACCGACGAAGAATTTGAGAAGATCAAGGTGCACCCGGAAAAGGGCGCCCAGTTGCTGGAAAACGTGGAGTTCCTCCAGCCCCTCATCCCCTATTGCCTCTATCACCACGAACGCTATGATGGAAAAGGCTACCCCCACGGGCTCAAGGGCGAAGAAATTCCCATTGAAGGCCGGGCCCTGGCCGTCGGCGATACCTTCGATGCCATCACCAGCAATCGTCCCTACCGCAAGGGGCTGGATCCCGAAAAGGCCATCCAGATCATTGAGGAAAACAAAGGCACCCAGTTTGACCCGGAATGTGCCGATGCCCTCATTCGGTGCTATCGCAACGGAAAAATCGACCGAATCCTCCAGGATTACCACAAGAGTTCCGAGCGGAGCATCGCCTGCCCCTTCTGCAGCACCTTCATCCAGCTCGACGAAAGCACCTTTGAAGGCTCCGAAGTCTCCTGCGACGTGTGTCACCGTGCCGTCCAGGTCCTGCGCAAGAACGACGCCTGGTTTGGCGAACTCGTCCCCGAAGCCAAGCGGACCAGCAGCGTCCGCATGGAAGTACTCTCCGACGAGGGCGACCGGGGGTAGGTGGGTCGGTTCCGGGCACAAAACGGTCTACCCCCTTGTTATTTGGCGCCCGCCACACCCGATTCCGAGGGGTATTCGGGTCCGAAATAGGGCAATTATTGACTAATTCTTAGTATTATTGTATTCTGGCGTCGGGTAATGGCTGCCGAGATTCACGCGTGTAGCCTGCCCTGTTGGGGTTCCCAGGAGAGCCCCAGCGGCAACATCCACACCAGGAGCTCCCCTTCATGACGCCGTTTTCGCGTACCGCGACCCGCTTCCCTATTGCAATCTTCCTTGCACTTCCCTTCGCCCTCTTTCTCTCGTCGGCCTATGGCTCGACCACGGAAATCACCCAGGGTGCCGGGCCGCTGTCGGTCACGATGGACGAAGATAGCAGTCCAATCGCCTTTATTCCTCCCGCACTGGATGCTACCGATGGTTGCGGCCAACCCATCAACTGGTCTGTCTCCGTCGCAGCCAGCCATGGCACCGCAGTCGTGAGCGGGACGGGCGCTTCGCCGACCATGTTTAACTACACTCCGGACGCAGATTTCAATGGCTCCGATAGCTTTACGGTTCGGGCGAGTGGTATTGGTTCGGACACGATTGTCGTGAACGTGATCATTGATGCTCAGAACGATGCACCCGAATTTGTGCAGGACTATGCCTATGCCGGCCAGTGGGGCTCGCTCGGCTCAGGCGACGGCCAGTTTAATGATCCCCAATGCGTCGCCTTCGACAGCGCGGGCAACGTGTATGTGTCTGAATGGGCAGGCCACCGGGTACAGAAGTTTGGCGCGGACGGCACCTACCTATCGCAATGGGGTGGGAATGGAAGTGGGAACGGCCAATTCAACAACACCGCCGGCATTGGGGTCGATTCTTCGGATAACGTCTACGTGGTGGACTCTTCGAACCAACGGATCCAGAAATTTGATACCAGCGGCACCTACCTCGCGCAATGGGGCAGTGGTGGTTCCGCCGATGGGCAATTCAATTTCCCCGTCGGCCTGACCATTGACCCGTCGGACAACATCTATGTGTCAGAGGTCAACAACCGCCGCATCCAGAAGTTTGACACCGACGGCAACTTTCTTCTGAAATGGGGGAGCAGCGGCAGCGCCGATGGGCAGTTTACTACACCTTTTATACTGGCGGCGGATCCATCGGGAACTATCTACGTGGCGGACCAGTCCCAGGACCGCGTGCAGCGCTTTGACGCAGACGGTACTTTTCTCTTGAAATGGGGTGCTGCTGGCAGCGGCGACGGTCTTTTTGGTGATATATACGGTATCTGGGTGGGACTGGACGGCACGGTCTACACCACGGATCAGAGTGACGCCGAGGTGCAGCTCTTCAGTCCGACGGGTGTTTCACTGGACCGCTTTGGCACGGCCGGAACGGGCGCTGGTCAGTTCACGACGACGCAGGGAATTGCGGTCAATGCGACGGGGCGTATGTACGTTACCGATTCCCACCGGGTTCAGTATTTCGAACGGGCCGTCACCGGTACGAGTGTCGCCGTCACGATGGACGAGGATGGGGCGCCCACGGCCTTTGACTTGACGTTGTATGGTGGTGAACCGGACGTCACCGATACAATTACATGGAGTATCAGTAGTGCAGCTTCCCACGGCACCGCGAGTGCGTCGGGAACGGGTTCCTTTAAGGCCATCGGCTACGCGCCGTCCGCAAACTACAGTGGAGCGGATAGCTTTGTCGTTCAGATTGCTGACGGCAATGGCGGCATGGACACCATGACGGTAAACGTTACCGTAAACGCCGTGGCCGATGCGCCGGTCATCACGCAGGGCGCGGGCCCCCTGACGGTGACGATGAGCGAAGATGGTGCACCGACGGCTTTTGCGGCCCCCACCCTGGGTGCGACGGATGCGGAGGGTGACACGCTGACCTGGTCGGTCTCCTCGGCCGCCAGCCACGGCACGGCGACGGTAAGCGGCACGGGGGCTTCGCCTTCGACCTTTACCTACGTGCCCACAGCCGATTACAACGGCATGGACAGTTTCACCATCCAGGTTTCGGACGGGAACAGCGGTACCGACACCATCGTCGTTAATGTAACGGTGGACGGGGTTAACGATGCGCCTGAATTCCAGAGTGCCTTCAAATTCGGGGGCAAGTGGGGTTCAAACGGTACAGGCAATGGCCAATTCCGTATGAGCCAGACCGACTACATCGCCCTCGATGGGGCCGGTAATGTTTACGTCGGCGATTTCTCCAATGACCGCATCCAGAAATTCGATGCCGATGGAAACTACCTCTCCCAGTTTGATAGTTCCGGATCGAGCGATGGCCCGCTCCGTCGTGTAACGGGTATTGCCATCGATTCCAACGGCAATATTTATGCGGGCGACCGTAACAACCACCGCGTCCAAAAGTTTAATTCGAGCGGCACGTTTTTGCTGACGTGGGGTTCGCAGGGCTCGGGCAACGGCCAGTTTCAAAGCCCCGAAGGTATTGCCGTCGATTCTTCAGACAACGTCTACGTGGTGGACCGCAGCAACCATCGCGTTCAAAAATTTAATGCAAGCGGAAATTTTATTGCGGCTTGGGGCGGCACCACCGCGAGCAGCGCCGATGGCCAGTTTAGCACCCCCTACGGCATAGCGGTTGATGCCTCGGACAACGTCTATGTTTGCGAAGATGGCAACGATCGCATTCAAGTCTTCAACACCAGTGGCGTATTCCAGCGCAAGTGGGGAAGCACCGGGGTAGAAGAAGGCAAATTTGATGCGGTTCGGGGCGTTGCCGTCGGCGGGGACGGCCGGATCTATACCACCGACTACAACCAGCACCGTGTCCAGGTATTTACTTCGGACGGCACGTTTGTCGAGCTATGGGGCACCAATGGTGTCAGTGGCACCGCAGACGGCCAATTCAATAGGCCGGTCGGGATAGTCTGCTCACCCATGGGCCGTGTTTATGTCGTGGACATCTCCAACAGCCGTGTCCAGTATTTCGAGCCTGGTGTGTCGGGTAGCTCCGTCGAGGTGTCGATGGATGAAGACAGTAGTCCATCCCCCTTCGCGCTGTCACTTGAAGCCGGAGACCGAGATGGCGACACCCTGACTTGGAGCATTTCCAGTGCCGCCAGCCATGGCACGGCGACCGCAAGTGGCACGGGCGCTTCGCCATCGACGTTTAGCTATGTGCCCACCGCCGACTACAACGGCATGGACAGCTTTGATCTTCAAGTGAGTGATGGCAATGGCGGGACGGCCACCCTCACAGTGAATGTCACCATCAGCGCCCAGGCCGATGCGCCGGTTATTACCCAGGGTGCCGGACCGTTGGCGGTGACGATGGATGAAGACGGTGTGCCGGTACCCTTCGCCGCGCCCACCCTTGCCGCGACGGATCCGGACGGCGATACGCTCACGTGGTCGGTGTCCTCGGCGGCGACCAACGGCACGGCGACGGTAAGCGGTACGGGGGCATCGCCTTCGACCTTCACCTATGCGCCCACGGCCCATTTCAACGGCATGGACAGCTTCACCATCCAGGTTTCGGACGGGAACAGCGGTACCGATACCATCGTCGTGAATGTGACGGTTAGTGCCGTAAACGACGCGCCGACGTTTTTCGCCCCCCACCCCTTTGTGGGGAAATGGGGCACATCGGGCGGGGGGGACGGCCAGTTCAACAACCCCATCGGCATGGCCGTGGACAGCGTGGGGAATGTCTATGTGACCGAATTTAACGGCTCACGCGTGCAGGTCTTCGACGCGGACGGTGCCTTCCTGAGGAAATGGGGCAGTACCGGATCGGGCGATGTCCAGTTTTTCAACCCTGCGGGGATAGCGCTGGACGCCAGCGACAACGTGTACGTGGCCGACTATGGCAACAACCGTATTCAGAAATTCGACGCCAACGGCAACTTCCTCCTGAAATGGGGCACCCCGGGCAGCGGCGCTGGCCAATTCATCGATCCCATTGGAGTCGCGGTAGGGCCATCGGGCAATGTCTACACGACAAACTACGGCGGTTCTCGTATCCAGAAATTCGATTCCACGGGCAACTTCCTGCTCCAATGGGGTAGCAGCGGTACCGGCGACGGCCAGTTTGCGGGAACTTCCGGCGTGGCCGTGGATTCTGTGGGGCAGGTGTACGTGACGGATTATACGTTGACTCGCGTACAGGTCTTCGATAGCAGCGGCAATTTCCTGCGCAAGTGGGGTAGTTCCGGTTCGGGCGTTGGCCAATTTAACGATGCCAACGCCATCAGTATCGGCCCCGACGACGTGGTGTATGTCGCCGACAGCGGCAATCTCCGAATCCAGACCTTTACGTCTTCGGGCGATTTTTTGGAGACCTGGGGCAGCATCGGCTCGGGAGATGGCCAGTTTAGCTATCCCTTCGGCATCGTGGCGACGCCTTCGGGCCGGGTCTACGTACCTGACTTTAACCTGAACAACGTACAGTATTTCGGCCATGTGGCCGTCAGCACGATGGCCGCCGTGGCCATGGACGAAGACGGAACCCCCACGCCCTTCGCATTGACCCTGAATGGATCCGACATCGAGATGGACACGCTCACGTGGAGCATTTCGGGTGCGGCGGCCCATGGGGCGGCCAGCGTCTCGGGCACGGGGAACTCAAAATCGATTACCTATACGCCGACCGTCGACTACAACGGCATGGACAGCTTCGACGTCCAGATCGCCGACGGCAACGGCGGTACCGATACCGTCACGGTCAACGTCACCATCGATCCACAGGCCGATGCACCGGTTATTACCCAGGGTGTCGGGCCGTTGGCGGCTACGATGGATGAAGACGGTGTGCCGGTGCCCTTCGCCGCGCCCACCCTCGACGCGACAGACCCGGACGGCGACACGCTGACGTGGTCGGTGTCTTCGCCCGCGAGCCATGGCACGGCGACCGTGTCCGGCTCGGGTGCCTCTCCGAGCACGTTTACCTATGTGCCCACGACCGATTACAACGGCATGGATAGCTTTACAATCCAAGTATCCGACGGGAACATGGGTGCCGACTCTATTGTGGTAAACATGACCATCGACGCGCGGAGCGAGCCCCCGATTATCGATCAGGGCGCAGGACCCCTTACGGTAACGATGGACGAAGACGGCGCGCCCACGGCTTTCGTGGCCCCCACGCTGAGTGCGACCGATCCGGAGAGTGACCCGTTGACCTGGTCGGTGTCCTCGCCCGCGAGCCACGGCACGGCGACGGTGAGCGGGGTTGGCACCTCACCCCCGACGTTCACCTATGTGCCCGAAACCCACTTCAACGGCACGGACAGCTTTACCGTTCGGGTGACGGACGGCGACAGCGGCCCGGATACGATTGTGGTAGACGTTACGGTGGCCCCCATCAACGATGCACCGTCCCTTTCGATTGTCCAATTTGCCGCTGGAGGTTGGGGCGTCGAAGGCAGTGGAGACGGTGAGTTTCAGGTACCCTTCTCCCTCGATCTCGATAGTGCAGGGAATGTCTATGTGACCGACACGGATAACCGTCGGGTTCAGGTATTCGACGCCGATGGCCTTTACCTCCGACAGTGGGGTACCGAGGGCTCCGGCGATGGGCAATTCCTGTATCCCTTTGCGTTGGCGATCGATGGTAGCGACAATGTCTATGTGTCGGACAGCGAAACCAATCGGATTCAGAAATTTGATTCGAGCGGAAACTTTCTCCTGGGATGGGGTACCGAGGGCGTCGGCGATGGCCAGTTCCAGGTCCCCTATAGTCTGGCGATAGGTGTTTCCGGCGAAGTGTACGTGAGCGATACCCGAAACGCCCGAATTCAGGTGTTCGATTCCAACGGCACCTTCCTCCGGAAATGGGGCACCTTGGGTGACGGCATTGGCGAACTCGATAACCCCAACGGCATCGACCTGGATGACGCCGGAAACCTGTACGTCATCGATGCAAACAACGGCCGCGTGCAGGTCTTTGATTCCACCGGAAACTTCGTGCGTACGTGGGGCAGCACCGGCGAAGAAGAAGGACAGTTCTATGCCCCCATCGGCATCGATGTACGTCCAGACGACATTGTCTTGACGACGGAGATCTTCTCTGGGCGCATTCAGGCCTTTTCGACAGACGGCACCTTCCTCACCTCTTGGGGAAAGCTCGGGCTGGATCCAGGCTTGTTGGCCTACCCGACCGGCATAGTAACGGCACCTTCGGGCCGAATCTACGTCGCGGAGGCCTTTGGCCAACGCGTACAGTACTTTTTGCCTGAGGTCCTCGCCTCGACACCGACGGTGACGATGGACGAAGATGGTATGCCCAAGCCCTTTGCGCTGTTTATGGAGGCCATTGACCCTGAAAATGACACCATAACCTGGAGCGTGAGCAGCCCGGCCTCCCATGGGGTGGCCACCGTATCGGGAACCGGAGCAGAGAATTCCATCTCCTACGTACCCGTGGCGAATTACACGGGCACCGACAGTTTCGACGTCCATATCGACGACGGAAATATGGGCACGGATACCGTCACCATAACCGTGAACATTAACAGCGTAAACGATGTCCCCGTTATTACCCAGGGGGACGGCCCGCTCACGGTAAGCATGGATGAGGATGGCGCGTTTGTGGCACCAACCGTGGCCGCAACCGATAACGACAGTGGGGACACGTTGACGTGGTCCCTTTCCGCCGCAGCCAGCAACGGCACGGCCACCGTTAGCGGCGCTGGCGCGTCGCCCGGAACCTTTACCTATGTGCCCACGACGAACTATAACGGTATGGACAGCTTCACCGTTCAGGTTTCCGACGGGAACATGGGCGTCGACACGATAGTGGTGAACGTAACCATCGATCCGCAGAATGACGCGCCCGTCATTACGCAGGGAGCGGGACCGCTCGCCGTATCCATGTCGGAAGATGGCACACCCTCGGCCTTTGTTGCCCCAACGATTGGTGCGACGGATGTGGAAGGCGACACCCTCACGTGGTCGGTGAGCTCCCCGGCCACAAAAGGTACTGCGACCCTCAGTGGCACGGGCGCGGCCCCGTCGGTCTTCACCTATGTGCCCGATCTCAACGAGAATGGTGCGGACAGCTTCACCATTCAGGTGGACGATAGTAACGGTGGCGTAGATTCCATCGTGGTCAACGTGACCGTCAGTCCCCAAAATGATACGCCGACAATTGACCAAGGCGACGGCCCGCTCTCTATCACCATGGACGAAGATGCCTCGCCGACGGCCTTTGTGGCGCCCACCTTGGGTGCGACCGATATTGACGGCGATACCCTGACGTGGTCCCTTGCTTCTCCGGCCAGCAGTGGCACGGCGACGGTGAGTGGCAGCGGCACAACGCCCGGTGTCTTCACCTACATACCGGCGAGCAATTTCAACGGTGCGGACAGCTTCACCATAGCGGTGGACGATAGCAACGGCGGTGTGGATAGCATCGTGGTCAACGTCACGGTCAGCGCCCGGAATGATGCTCCGGTAATCGGTCAGGGTGATGCCCTGGCGGTAACCATGGACGAAGACGGTGCACCGACCGCCTTTGCGGCACCCACGCTGAGCGCATCGGATGTAGACGGTGATACGCTGACGTGGGCGGTTTCTTCTCCGGCCAGTACTGGCACGGCGACGGTGAGTGGCAGCGGCACAACGCCCGGTGTCTTCACCTACGTACCGGCGGCCAATTTCAATGGTGCGGACAGCTTCACCATTGCGGTGAATGATAGCAACGGCGGTGTGGATAGCATCGTGGTCAGCGTGACCGTCAATGCCCAGAATGATGCTCCGGTAATCGGTCAGGGTGATGCCCTGGCGGTAAGCATGGACGAAGACGGTGTTCCCACCGCCTTCGTGGCACCGACCTTGGGTGCAACGGATGTGGACGGCGACACACTGACTTGGTCCCTTGCTTCGGCACCGGAAAACGGCACCGCCACCGTCAGTGGTAGTGGCGTATCGCCTGGTGTCTTCACCTACGTGCCTGCGACGGACTTCAATGGTGCAGACAGTTTTGTCATCGCGGTTTCCGACGGCAACGACACCATGGACACCATCACGGTGAACGTGACCGTTACGTCGGTGAACGACATGCCAGCCTTGGCGGCCATTGGCTCGAAGGAAGTGGAGGAGGGCGCTACGCTTACCTTCACGTTGTCGGCCACCGATGTGGAGGGCGATGCACTCACTTTCGACGCGGCCAATCTGCCGACGGGTGCTGCATTTGATGTAGAGACGGCGACCTTCAACTGGACCCCGGCCTTCGATCAGTCGGGTGTCGTTATGGAGGTGCTCTTCCGGGTCACCGATGATGGCACGCCGCCTTTGACCGACACCGAGGCGATCAGCATCACGGTCGGCAATGTAAACCGTCCGCCGGTGTTGGACGCCCTGGACAACCAGGCCGCCGCGGAGAACATGCCGCTCAGCTTCACGATAACCGGTAGTGATCCCGACGGCGACACCATCGCCTTCTCGGCCACGAACCTGCCGACAGGTGCGGCATTCGATACCGAAACGGCTACCTTCTCGTGGACGCCGGGCTTTGACGATGCCGGTGTCTATTCGGATGTGGTCTTCACGGTGACCGACAATGGCTCACCTGTAGAATCCGATTCCCAGGCCATTACCCTCACGGTGGGCGATGTGAATCGCATGCCCGAGCTGGCGGCCATCGGAAACCGCACGGTGAATGAGGGCGAAAGCCTTTCCTTCATGGTGACAGCGGTAGATGCTGATGGCGATAGCCTCGGTTATAGTGTCACTGATTCACCCGAAGGCGCCGAATTCGACGCTACGACCCAATCCTTCTCGTGGACGCCCAGCTTCGAGGCCATGGGCACCTATAACGTCACCTTCACGGTAACCGACGATGGTACCCCGGTCCAGACCGACACCGAGACCATCACGATTACCGTCGCGGATGTTGTCGTGGGTGAAGGAGAAGGTGAGGGCGAAGGTGAAGGTGAAGGAGAAGGAGAAGGTGAAGGAGAAGGTGAAGGTGAAGGTGAAGGAGAAGGAGAAGGTGAAGGTGAAGGTGAAGGTGAAGGTGAAGGTGAAGGTGAAGGTGAAGGTGAAGGTG
>CAXBPH010000082.1:0-25662 GCA_963977445.1 uncultured bacterium
GTACTGCCCTTCCGCTCGAACCACCGCATCCCCGATTGGGCCCGTCGTCCCGCCCTCCGACGTCTCAACACCGCAGGGGCCCACATACACACTTACGCCAAAGGCATGATCCACGCCAAGCTCGTTCTCTTTGACGACACGCTAGCCGTCTCGGGCTCACCCAATCTCGACATGCGCAGCATGTACCTCAACTTCGAGATCGCTCTCTTTCACTACAGCCCAGCCGACATCGCCGAAATTGATTCCTGGATTGACGCGCTGAAGGAGGAATGTGATGACTGGCAGCCCACTCCACCAAATCTCCTGAACGATTGGGCCGAAGGTCTCTCCCAACTCGTCTCACCCCTGCTCTGATTCAGGAACTGCACCGTCCCAGCAAGCTCTAAATCCCGTCCCCTGCCTCAAATATATCTTCGTCAATTCGGTGATCCATCTCCAAGGCCGGCTGCTTCTCTTTCGTATGGCATACGGGTTTTGCAGGAACCCCCACCACCGTCGTGTGAGGCGGCACATCATTCAGCACCACCGCACCACCACCCACCTTGGCACCTTCACCAATCTCCACATTGCCCAATATCTTGGCACCCGCCGCAATAAGCACGCCCTGGCGCACCTTGGGATGACGATCCCCATGGGACTTGCCCGTACCGCCCAGGGTCACCTCGTGGAGCATGGATACATTGTCTTCCACCACCGCCGTCTCCCCAATGACCACACTCGTGGCGTGGTCCATGAGAATACCGTGGCCAATGCGGGCCGCCGGGTGTATATCTACCGAAAAAACTTCAGAGATCCGGCTCTGCAAAAAGAGGGCCAGCTCCTTACGATCTTGATTCCAGTAATAGTGGGAAACCCGGTATGCCTGAATCGCCTGGTACCCTTTGAAATAGAGCAGGGGCGTGGAATATTTGGTGCACGCCGCATCCCGATCACAGACCGCCACCATATCGGCACGAATACCCGTGCCAATGGCAGGGTCGTTGGCGAAGGCTTCGTCAATCAAATCACGGAGCGTCACCGCCGTCAGCGTATGACTTTCCAGCTTGCCCGCCAATTGAAAGCTGAGGGCATCTTCCAGCGACTTGTGATTCAATATGATGGAATAGATATAGCTCGCCAGCATGGGCTCACATTGGACATCCACCGCCGCCTCCGCACGCACCCGTGCCCAAATCTCGTCCTGTTGCTCTGACATCGCTCTCGACTCTCCTGAAATTAAAAAAATACTGCTTGCGGCCTACTCTGCCCATGAGTATGCGCATAGCATAGCACGGGCACGTGGTAATTGAGAATGGAGCATCGGTGAAACGCTGTTGACGGGGTAATTGCGGAGGAGGCCGGGGGTGCGAGCAAGACCTGCATCCCCTGAGCCCCCGTTTTCAAGGCGGGCAATCAGTTTGATCGAAACAATGCCGCGATAACGCTTCGCTTAGTCAGGCAATAATATCGTGGACCACATTCCCGTGCACATCTGTCAGACGGAAGTCCCGGCCCGCATAGCGATAGGTGAGTTTCTCATGGTCAAAGCCCAACAGATGCATCATGGTCGCATGAAGGTCATGGACGTGCACCCGGTTTTCCACGGCTTGAAAACCAAACTCATCGGTGGCACCGTGGATGTGACCACCCTTCACGCCACCCCCGGCCATCCAACAGGTAAAGCCGTAGTGGTTGTGGTCGCGGCCATTAATCTTCCCGGCATTGGAACCAGGCGTAGGCAACTCCACCGTCGGCGTGCGGCCAAACTCACCGCTACACACTACGAGGGTATCTTCCAGCATGCCCCGCTGTTTCAAATCCTTCAGAAGCGCGCCGATACCCTGGTCGCATTCCTTCGCCAGACTGCCATGGCGCTCTTCAATATCATCGTGGCTATCCCACGGCTGTCCCGCACCATGCCACAACTGGATAAACCGAACGCCGCGCTCCAGCAATCGCCGGGTAATCAAACACTGACGCCCGTGTACACCGGGTCCATACATTTCGCGAATATATTCCGGCTCGCGGGTCACGTCGAAGGCATCCGTCGCATCAAGCTGCATGCGGTAAGCCAATTCAAAGGACTGCAATCGGGATTCCAATTCACCATCGTTATTGCGGGCTTCAATGTGACGGTGGTTCAATTCGCTCAATAAATCAAGCTGGGCACGCTGTGACTTGGTGTTCTGGTAGTTGTTTTCAATATTGGCGATAAGCTTTTCCATTTCGGTGTGTTGGGTATCCACGTAGGTACCCTGATACACGCCCGGCAAAAAGCCCGATTGCCAGTTTTGTGATTCCTGGATGGGATAGCCCTTGGGGCACATGGAAATAAAGCCCGGAAGATTCTGATTCTCCGTGCCCAGGCCGTAGGTAACCCAGGATCCCACACTCGGCCGAATCTGACGGGCATCACCACAATTCATCAGCAAAAGCGACGGCTCATGGTTGGGCACGTCCGCGTACATGGAGCGGACGATACACATATCATCCACATTCTCAGCGATATGGGGAAAGAGACTGCTTACGGGAATGCGGCTGTCACCATATTCCTTGAATTCAAAGGGGGAGCCGAAGGCCGTGCCGGTGGGCCGCTCCGTGCGTAACGACGTCATGGGCAGGTCCTGCCCGGCATACTTCGTCAGGGCGGGCTTCGGATCAAAGGAGTCCACCTGGGACAAACCACCATTGTGGAAAATATGTACGACCCGCTTCGCCGTGCCCTCAAAGTGGGGCATGCGCGGTGCTGTCGGATTCAAGGCACCAAAGGCATCGCCGCTTCCACCCAGCAGGGTGCTTGCCAGCCCCATGGCACCAAAGCCCATGCCAGTACGTTTCAAAAAATCACGACGGTTGAGAATATAGTCGTCGGCGGTCGGTTTGTGATGACCCATTGTTTTTTACTCCATGGATGAATTCTTACTGGCCTGCACCATGCGGTGGCATGCCAGACGAATCGGATTCATTTATCATTTTCCCGACGCACGATAATTAATCGACGAACATGAATTCATTGGACATCAGCAGCACCTGGGCATACTTTTCCCAAGGCTCCATCGACGGCGGTGGCGGGCCGGTAAAGTCTACCCGTGTCAGCCATTCCCGAGGTTGGCCCGTCGGCGCGGTAGCGGCGGCCGCTTCCGCCACGAGGAGGCGCGGGTGCCAGGTAAAGGAATCAAAGCTTTGGTTCGCGCCGCAGTCCAATACCAAATCAATAATCTCGCCAGCGGTTACGGCAACGTGGGTAAAGCCCGTCCCAATAGCATTGTTGTGGGCATGGCCCTGCCACAAGACACCGGAAACATTCGAAATGACATAACCAAACACGCCATCGCCCTTGTCGGAGCCATGCTTCAGCTCACCCTCCATCGAAAGTACCGTGTCGAAGGGAGCCGTCCATCGACGCACTACCGCCAGACCCGGTTTACCGGGATGACCACCATGGGAACTCAGGGCCGCCCAATCCAAGGTCGGATCCGGGATTTCCGGGCCGCCCTGCCAGGTCGAACCCGTAAAGTGAGGCAAGAGGGTGAAGCTTTCGAGACTCCCGCTTTCCGTATTGACCGCACCGTAGCCATATTGCCAACGGGGGTCGGTATAGTGTTCCGGTGGGGACGCCGTGGTGGTCGTTACAAAATGCTTACCGAGTTCAATTTCCACAGGCTCCGGTTCCCGTTGAAACACGGCCTGATAGAGCGCACTGATACGCTCTTCCGGTGTCCCCTGGCTGACCACCACCTCACGCTCCGCAAGAAACTTTGCCTGCTCCGCAAGGAAGGGGCTGTTCATGAGGAATAGTGCCTGCTGTGGCACGGTCGTGTTAATACGCATGGGCGTGTGGGCGTCGGGACTCGCAAAATCGAAGGTGCGAAACAAATCCGGGAGGTTTTGACGCTCGATCCGGCCGTAGAGGGTCCGCCGCGTCATGAAGGGTTCTGTCGTCATTTCCTGACCTTCGCCACCCAGGGACAAGTCCAAACGGCCTGCAGCCAGCAAGACCCCATCGCGCATAGACTCAAAATCCAGTCGCTGGCGATTCTGACGCCACACCAGGAAATTCTCGGGATCAACGTCCACACCGTGGCCTTGTGACAGACTATCCTGCTGGTAGGCGTAGGACTGCATAATCAAGCGGTGCAGATGTTTCACCGACCAGCCACTGGCCATAAACTCACTCGCCAGATAGTCCAACAACGCCGGATGGGTTGGCGGATCACTCCGCACCCCAAAATCGCTCGGGGTCGCCACGAGGGGCGCGCCAAAGTGATGCATCCACACCCGGTTCACCATGACCCGAGCGGTCAAAGGATTATCATTACTCGCGATGGCGTTCGCCATTTCCAGGCGACCACTGCCGTTGGCAAAAGGCGCCTCATCGGAACCACCAAGAACTTCCAGATAGCGTCGGGGTACGGAATCACCCCGATTTCCGGCCTGTCCCCGTCGAAATACATAGGGGTCAAAGGGATTGGGTAAATCTACCAACGCCATAGCGCGGTTGGGACGTCCCGGATGGGTGCTTTCCACACGGGCAATCGCATTGTCCCGTTCACGCATCTGATTCTGTATGGGCACTTCACTCAATCCGCGCACATCGCCCCGGGCAATATTAGCCGGACTATCCGCGCCGTAAAGCAGGTGACGAATTTCATCCAGGTTGCCATCCTCTAGGGCCGTGGGCACTGTAGGCGGATTCTCCGGCTGGCGGGTCGCCATCTGGGCATAGGAGGCCAGGGTATCCGTCCAAGCCTTATTCGCTTCCTGAATGGCCCCGGAGATGCGATCCGTTACTTCGTCCATCGACTTGGGGGCATCCCCTTCAAAACGTTGGGCGATACGGGGGTTAACCGGTTGACCACCGATTTTCTTCGTGGCTATCTCCTGGGCAAGCGCGGTGCTTTTGGCCTCAAATTCGCCTTCGGGAATGGCGCGGTAGGCAAACCATGGCGCCAACACGGGGTGATGGGCCTCCGAAAGTTTCTTCAGATGATCGCGCCATCGTATCGAAAGGTCGCCCTTCAGCTCGTGTTCTTTCGCCACGACCTTCAGCTTATTGGCGTCCATATCCCACCCAATAGCCGCCGCCTTCAAATACGCGCCCATTTTGTTCCGGGTGTCGGTCAACAGCTCGGTCTGAATCTTGTCGATATAGGATTCCCGCTCGGCCACCTTCTTGTCCCGCTCCACCAGGAATTCCTGATACTTCGGATCATTGGGATCGGGCTCTTCAATTAAGGGCAATTCACCCGGCTCGTCGCTGCTCCGGAAAATCCCATAGAGCGCGTAATAGTCTTTTGCCGAAATCGGGTCATACTTGTGATCGTGACACCGCGCACACGCCACCGTCAGCCCCTGCATGCCCCGGGATACCACATCGATGCGGTCGTCGGTGATGTCATGGATATTCCCCACAAAACGACGGCCCAGGGTGATGTAGCCCAGCGCCGCGAGGGGACGCTTGTCTTCGCCCAATTCCATGCGGTCGGCGGCGAGCTGTTGTTTCAGAAAGGTGTCATAGGGCAGGTCTTCGTTGAAGGCCCGTACCACGTAGTCCCGGTAGGTGTGGGAAAAGCCGAAGTTGCGCTCCTGTTGGAACACATAGCCTTTCGTATCCGCATAGCGGGCCACATCGAGCCAATGACGGGCCCACCGCTCGCCGTAGTGGGGCGAGGCCAATAATTGCTCAATAACTTTGTTGAAGGCTTCGGGGCTGTCGTCGGCTTCAAAGGCCAACACCTCCTCTATGGAGGGGGCCAGTCCCGTCAGGTCCATATAGGCCCGGCGAATCAGGGTATGCTTGTCCGACTTCGGGGAGGGAGCTATTTCGGCCGTGGCCAGACGCGCCTGGACGAAGGCATCGACGGACGTCTGTATGACAGCGGTGTCGGGTAGCCCCGGCACATCGGGATTGGTGACCGGCTGAAAGGCCCAGTGCGTGGCTTTGGCCGCCGCGACACGCTCTTCCCAGGGATTGCCCGTTGTCGTCGCCAGCGCCGCGTCACCTTCCGGCCAGGGCGCGCCCATATTCACCCAGGCGGTAATCGCGTCGATCTCCTCCTGAGGCAACTTGGCATCGGGGGGCATCTTCGTGTGGGTATCGTAGTTGATGACCTGGAGAATACGGCTGTTTGCCGCCTGCTCCCCTTCATTCAGTACGGGACCACCATCACCGCCCCCGAGCATAGACGCCTTGGAGTCGAGTCGAAGTCCCGTCTTTTGCTTTTCCGGACCATGGCAGCTATAGCAACGGCTGGCCAGCACGGGGCGCACGTGGGTCTCAAAGTAGTCCAGAGACTCCGGAGTCGGCGCTTCGGCGACGGCCAGGGGCGACCAGGCAAGTAGGGCCATGCTGCTGGCGCAAACAAGACGTTTCGATGTGTTCAAAAACATGCGAGATACTACTCCTACGTTATGGTATTTAGTATCCCCGACGTTCCAATAAAGTTTCACCGTCCGCGCCACAAAAACGCAACCCATTGAAACAAAAACACTTACAAACAGGAAGAATTCTGGGCTATGCACCGCTGAAGCCTGCAAGTGACCCGATTTTCACCACACGGCTACCGCCTTGGGTGCCCCGACCGGGTCTACCAATGAAGTCTACCATAACCTATCGCCAAATTCATCCAGACAAGGCCCCCAAGGACCTTCCCAATGCTCAACAAATAGACACCCACGTAACAACACGACATCCACAGGCGGAACAGGCTATACTCGGTGCCACGTGGCCCTTCACGCCACAGAATGCTATGCTACGTTGCTGTTGAGCAACTTCGGCACCTGAACGACAGGTGCCTGTTGAATACACTACGGTGTTGGGACGGGGCGGTAAATGCCACCCCAAAAAAGCAGAAGGAGAGAGACCCCATGAAGGTTGGGATGAATTTATTGCTGTGGACCGGTAGCGCCGACGAAAGCCACCTGAAACTGCTGGAAGATATCAAGGGCTGGGGCTTCGACGGCGTCGAATTTCCCATGTTTTCTCCAAGCGGCTCCCCTTGGGAAATCCTCGCCGCGAAATGTGACGAACTCGGCCTCCGCCGCACTGCCGTCACCGTCATGCCCGAGGGCGCCAATCTCATCGGTGAAGACGCCGCCGAACGCGCTGCCGCCGTGGCCCACCTGAAGGGGTGCATCGACTCCTGTGTCGTTCTCGGCTCAGAAACCCTGCTCGGGCCCCTCTACAGCCCCGTTGGGCGCCTCGTGGGCCGTGGCCCCATCCCGGAAGAGTTCGACCGCGCCGTTGCGGGTTTCAAGGAAGCCGGAGCCTATGCCGCCGAAAAGGGTGTACTCCTCTCTATCGAACCCCTCAACCGTTTCGAGACCTATTTCCTCAATACCCAGGTCGACGCCGCCAAACTGGTGAAGGCCGTCGGGCTGGACAGTGTGGGCGAAATGTTTGACACCTTCCACGCCAACATCGAAGAGAAGGGTCTGGCGGAAGCCGTCAAGGCCGGTGGGGACTGCATCAACCACGTCCACATCTCCGCCAACGACCGCTCCACCCCCGGCGACGACCACATCGACTACGACAGCTCCTTTAAAGCCCTCAAAGAAATTGGCTACGACGGCTGGCTCGTTATCGAAGCCTTCGGCTCCTGGATTCCCGACCTCGCCGGTGCCACCTGCATCTGGCGCACCATGGCCCCGAGTGAAGAATACCTCGCGGTTAATGGACTGAAGATGATTAAGGAAAAGTGGAACGCCTGATCCCCGTCGCAGGGAGTCGGACATTCCTGTCTGACACAAGGCAATCCCAGGCGCTGTCCCACGCGGGATGCTTCCAGGAAAGCCAGGTGGAAACCAAGGCGGTAGATGGGTGCCACGGACTAGTCCGACACCCCGTACAGACGATTAAAATTGCGTAAACAATCGCATGAACTTAAAAAATTAGCCGTCCGTCGCACAAACGTGTGACGGACGGCTTTTGATTGCGCGCGGCAGTTAGCCACAGTTCCCAATGCGTCGATCCACACAGCGCGCAAAAAAACTTTCCCAATGAATCAGGGCCGTAATACCCGATCCAGCATTTCATAGGCCGCGCTGCGCTGGGCCGGCGGAAAATCATGTTCACAATCGGGGTAGGCGGCGACCAGGGCCTCTGTCGCGCCGAACAGCCCATACACCGGCTGGGCCGACGCCACGCACTCTTCCACCCCGACAAAGTCGAAATTGCTGTCTCGCAGTGGCGCATTGATAAAGACCGACCGGGGCGCGATCACCCCGAGTATCTCGGTAAAATCGAAGGGGAGTTTCGCGGCGACCTTCCCGTATGTCGAAGCGATGGCCGGCATGTAGCCCGCGTGGGTCCATCCCGTAAGATCGCCTTCGTAATAGCGGGGAAAGCGGGTGAATCCACAACTCGTCACCAACGCCTTAATGCGTGGGTCAAAGGCCCCCACAAACAGGGTGTTGTGCCCACCCAGCGAATGACCAATGGCACCAATGCGCTCCGGATCGACCTCGGGCAATTGCTGGAGTAAATCCACACAGCGCATGTGATTCCAGATCCCTTTCATGGTCGCACTCTCGTAGCCCATGGCATAGACGTCAATGTCGTAACCGCCAAAGCGGGGATAGTCGGGTGCAATCACCACATAGCCCCGCTCCGCAAGCTCATGGCCGTAGCGCAGGTTGTTGGAGCCATTCCGCCCCATCACTTCATCTTTTCCCCGGGCGTAGGTCTGGTGCAGGGCCACAATACCCGCTGTCTTGCCTGTAATGTGGTGGGGTATGGACAGGTAGGCGGAAAGGCGATCGCCCGGCTCCACCGCAATGGTGATTTGCTTTCGCGTGTAGGTCGGGAAGACTTCTTCGGCCACCACCTGGATATCGAGGTCGCCTCGGGGGTGGGTGGGGAGGGGCCCCATAACCGCCTGCATGTTGGCCAATACGTGTTCGCGCCGTTTATTCCACCCATCGACGGATGTCACCGCGTGTACCGCACCCCCCTCATCGATGACACGCAACAAATCTTGTTTGTCGCCATAGAAGGGCGCTTCCGCTTCACCGACGGCACCCAGGGTGAAGAGAAAGCATACTGCAAAAAACACTCGGACCATGTACTACTCCTGATCGCCCCAAAAATCAATTCGGTTGCTTCGTCCCTATAATACACAACACCGGGCCCGGTCTCCATACCCCGAAAAAGCAGCCCTCCTCTACGGACTTGTATCCACCCACCGCCGCCCCCTATCCTGTGGCCTTAGTTTCCACTAGTAAGACCTCGTGAAAGGATGTATATACATGTCTGATAAACCTTCCCTAAGTCGCCGCGACTTCATTCGCACGGGAACCGCCGTGGGTGCCATGGCCATGACCGCAAAGAGCTATGCCCAGGTAGCTGGTGCCAATAACCGCCTCCGCATGGGCTTCATCGGCTGTGGCGGTATGGCCGGCGGGCACCTGGATAAGCTCCTCAGCATCAAAGACAGCGAAAACCTCGACCTCGTCGCGGTCAATGACGTCTACACCAAGCGGGCTCTCGATTTTCAGTCGAAAATTAAAGAAGCGGGTGGTGACGCCACGCTCCACAACGACTACAAAGAGATTCTCGCCCGGCAAGACATCGACTATGTGCTTATCGCCACGCCCGAGCACTCCCACGCCTACATCACGTTGGATGCCCTCGACGCCGGGAAACATGTCTACGTCGAAAAGCCCATGACCCACGACATCAAGGAAGCCCAGGCCGTCGTCGCCAAGGTTGCCGGAACCGATCTCAAACTCCAGGTCGGCGTCCAGGGCACGGCCGACGACAGCTATTCCAGCGCCTTCGAAGCCATCAAGGCCGGCAAACTGGGTAAGCTCGTCCATGCACAGATCGACTACGTGCGCAATTATGAAGGCAACGGACCTTGGCGCCGTGGCGGCGACGCCAACGCGCCCAAGCCCAGCGACCTCGATTGGGCCACCTGGCAGAAACCTGCCCCGGAGCACGACTGGGATCCACAACGTTATTATGAATGGCGCTGCTACCGTGACTATTCCGGCGGTATCGCCACCGACCTGTTCATTCACCGTCTCACCCGCCTCATCAAGGCCTGTGGACTCGAATTCCCGGACCGGGTCGTCGGCATGGGTGGCATCTACACCTGGGACGATGGCCGCGATCTCCCCGACAGCTTCGAGATGATGGCCGAGTACCCCGCAAAAGAAGGTATCACCAACGGCATGACCGTGCACGTCCTCGGCACCATGGCCAACGATGATGGTAATGACCACTGCATTCGCGGTACCGATGCGACCCTGAAATTTACCAGCACGGGCTGGGAAATCAAAAGTGATATCAAGGCCGACAAGGACGCAATCATCGCCACCCACAAAAAGACGGGTGCCGAGGACCTCGACCCCCACCATCGCAACCACCACAAATCCATCCGCGAAGGTGTGGCCCTCAATTGCCCGAGTGAAATCGGTCTCTATGGCGTCGCCGCCGTTCGCATGGCCAACCTCTCGTGGTTCAACAAGAAGATGATGGCGTGGGACAAAGAGCGGGCCGTCGTCGTCTCCTCCTAAATACATCCTGTTGTCATTACGATGCACCCGACTGCCCCTAACACCGTCAGTCGGGTGCGTCATATTCTCCCAGGTGCCGAACTACCACGCAATGGCTTCTGGCCCGATTTGTCACCTTCCGTAAATACACCCGATTAAAATTGGCAGAAAGTCCCCACGAAGATGAACACCGCCCTCCCCACCACCTACACCGGCCCCGGACTCGTTGACTTGCAGGTAAACGGCTACGCGGGCATCGACTTCAATGGCTCCGACGATGTATTCACGGCCGAGACCTTCCACATCGTCCGCGAAAAAATGGCGGCCCGGGGCGTTATGGTTTCCCTGCCCACCTACATCACCGCGTCGCCGGAACGGCTGGAGGCAAACTGCCGCGCCTATGCCAAGCTGGTCGAAAGCGACGCCGAACTCGCGACCGCCTTTCCCAAGCTCCATGTGGAAGGGCCCTTTATTTCTGCTGTCGAAGGACCTCGGGGCGCCCACCCCATCGAGCACGCATGTAACCCCGCCGACTTGCCCGACCTTATGAAGCGGCTCCAGGAGGCCTCAGGAAACCGACTGGGCATCATCACCCTCGCCCCCGAACTGCCCGGTGCCCTGGAACTGATTCGCTGGTGCGCGGAAAACGACATCGTGGCGTCGGCAGGCCACACGAACGCCACCGCCGCCGACATCCGCGCGGGCGTGGAAGCGGGCCTCAAAATGTCTACCCACCTGGGCAATGGCTCCCACCAGACCCTCCCCCGCATGGACAACTACATCCAGGCCCAGCTCTCGGAAGATGAACTCTTCGCCAGCTTCATTGCCGATGGACACCATGTGCCCTTCTACACCCTGAAAAATTTCATCCGCGCCAAGGGCTTCGATAAAACCGTGCTGGTTTCCGACGCCATCAACGCGGCGGACTGCGGGCCGGGGCGCTATAGCCTGGGTGATTTCGAAGTGGAAGTTTCGGAGGAATTACGCTGCACCAAGGTGGGCCACGCCGGACTCGCCGGCTCGGCGCTCACCATGGACATGGGCGTCATCTACACCACCCAACACACCGACGCCGACTTCGACGACGCCTGGACCATGGCCTCTACCCGCCCCGCCCAGCTCGTCGGAATCCCCGTGCCATCGGACATTTGCGTCGAAGTCAGTGAGACGGGCTTCCGGCGCGTATCATAGATGGCGTCTGGGTGGCACGGACAAGCCTGCAAGGCTTGCCCGTGAACGCGTGGTATAAAGGCATAAAATGTTGGTCGGCCCGGACCCTCCGCCTATGGCCACACCAAAACCGAGCCCTACGGCGTTCTCGCGCCACCTCCACCCGGATAGCGTTGCGCAATACTTCTGTTCTTCTGCAATTGCTTTCGTATAAAGAACCAATAGGGCCCGCGTAATTGCCATAAGAACAACGTCCGAATGTGCTCAGCACGACGCCGCAGGGATTCACACATGAATTCCTGCGTGAGGTCCGGCCGATCGATAGCGGAAAGGCCCTTGCGGTCCCTGAGGTAGGCGAGCCCCTCACAATGCTTTTCGAAAAGCTCGTCCAGCGTCGTATTACTAAAGGCCTGAATGTAGACCCATGGCGGATCGGGAAAGGACAATGCATTGACATTGTTACTCGAACACAATCGCTTGCCCTCTTCCAATGCGCTTACAAATTCATAGATGCGCTGGTTCCGATGTAGATAGGAAATCAGCAACGTCTTATGCTGCGTGCTCCTCCAAAGGCCGGTAGTCGTTCGCGCCCGACCGAGGATGCCAAAGAAATCCACGATCCCGACAGGCGCAAAGCCACGGGTCGCCGCCCAACGGCAAATCGGCTGGTACTCCGACGCATGGGTGAGCACGACGGCACCGTTGTCCACAAAATCCAAACGGGTTTCGGCGGTTGCCATACGCCCCACAAGACGAACGACGTTCACATTGAATTTGATTGTAAATACCCCAAGCAGCAATCCGCCGTAGACAACAAACCAAACCATTCTGAATAGCTCCTGCCTTACGGCATCGTTTCTTTTGTGCCTATTGGATATTGTTCCATCACACTTTTACCATGGGCAATAAGCTGAAACCCGAACATGCGCGGCGTGATTCGTAGGGCCCACAGAAAGAACGGTCGAAAATAATCAGCCCGTGTTCGCTGGGCGACGAATATCACTTCAAGATAGGACTGCCCCGACCATAGGACATGGAGCCCCATGTGTTCACCCAGATACACCACGGCCGCACGATGCCTGTCGAGAAGCGCCGTTGGATCGGTTGATTCAAAGCTTTGCCGATAGTGTCCGGGAACCATGGGAAGGATATGTATCGACGCACTGTTGCAAGTAACGAGGGACTCGCCACCTTCAAATTCGGTCGTAAATTCGAACAAGAATCCTTCTCCCACGGCAAACACTTCCAGGGATATCTTTTCTTTTTCGCTACGCCACACCCCTATCGAAATGCGCGTCTTCCCAAACAGGTTGCGTCCATGTCGCTCGATAATCGAATTGGCGATGAATCCGTGACCCTGGGCCCACGTCAATTGATCGCGATATGCGGGCTCTTCCATCAACATGAATTTACCCAGAGGCACCTCCGAAAAATTCCGCTCGGGTCGGGCCATGCCACGCAAGACAAAGACGAGTTGAATGTAGCCACAAACAGCGCCGCAAAAAAGACCTACCGCCAGCATCTCAAGCAAGACCAACACCACTCTCCTTCACGTGCTGTAAGCACCTCAGTCCGAATAACGTTCCGCAATGGACTTGTTTTTCAAACGGGGACGACGCACAAAATACCAGTAAGCACCGGAAAACTTCCAAAGGGGTAGCGATTGAATGAAGGCACACTGCAACTGAACAGACTCTTCTATCTGCGCCAAGGTCTCCCCCTGCCGATCTACGGGGACGAGCTTTTTCTTCTCCAACAGAAAAAGGAGGGCTTCTTCATGTTGTTTGTACAATTCCGAGAGCTCCGCCCCATCAAAGGCCTGCGTGTAATGCGTCGGGCGCGAGGGAAAGAGCACCGAATCGAGAGCGTTGCTCGTGGTCAGGCCACCGTCTTCACCGAGGGTTGTCACAAACTCACACGTGACCTTGCCACCACCCGTGTAGCTCGCCATGCACGTGTTTTTATAGGCATTTTTCCACACGGCCACATCGATTGAGGACCCGTCCAGGGTCGCGTTCGTGCTGGCATGCAACTCTGGTTCAAATTCATTCGCCTCAGCCCACGCCCGTCTGTCGGCATAGCCCGGATGCCCCTCCAACTGACCCACGCCATTGATATTTTCCCGCAGGAAGGGATTGGCATCGACCATCAGGTGAATTGATTTTACCACCGCGTTGTTCACCAGATTTACAATGAACAACCCAATAATTAGAACAACCCCCACAACTCCCAGCAAAATGTAAAACAGCATAGGGTCACTATCCTTTCGCGGACGCGAAACCGCTCTCCGGCTCGATTAGCGTCGTCCCAATACCTCTATCGAAGTTTTTCGTTATCAGAGGAACTCCGTGCGCACGCCGAGCACCGTTAGGCTCTGGCGGCGGGCACTGAAAACTAATACGGAATCCCCCGTCCCATTTAGAGTTGAGCCACGACCTTGGGTCACGCTAACAAAGACCCGGGCAATATTGCAACGGACCTTTAGTACCCCACCACAAAAGCCGCCACGTGGCATCAAGGAAAAACGAGTCTGGGGCCTTCCCGGTTGGGAACCGCACAGTCCGACTAAACGCGCGGGCGCGATGGTCGTTAGCGATAAGACTCGGTGAAATCATCATCCTGAAGGGTACACATGAGTTTGGGGTGTTGTTTGAATTGGTACCAGAGCGTGCCCACCGCGTGCTCGTCAAGTAGAAAGCACCGACCGAGATACATGCCCGACTTCGCCTGTGACGTGAATTTGACCATGTAACAGTCGTCACGGTTTGAAAGCTCAAACAGAAGTTCCGCGAGGAAACTCTGGTCCGTCGCCACAAAACATAGCTTTTTATTGGAGTAGACAACCCCGGGCCGCCTGCCACGGCCATGGCGCATCAGAAACACCCCATGGTGTACGGGCTCAAAATCCGGAAATAAATACATCTCATCCATCGCCATCGACCTCAGGTCTGGCCACTCCCGCAAGCCCACTTCATTCTACCAGAACCCGCCGAATTTCCGAATTGTTATGTTTTGCGACAGGTTGTAGACTATAGGGCGATGCTATTTCGCCCCAAGTAAGGAAGTACCGCTGTGGATTATCCTCTGACATATGCTGTTATCATGACCGTTCTACGTAGATATCGCTGCTTAACATCCTGTCTCCTGCTCCCGGGGAGCCTCCTCCTGTCCATGGGGGCACGTGCCGAGGAAGCACTGACCTACAACCGCGACATACGGCCTATCCTGTCCAAAAACTGTTTTACTTGCCACGGCCCCGATTCCGCCGCGCGCAAAGCCGACTTGCGATTGGACGACCCGGAAGTAGCGCTCAGCAGCAAGGCCATCATTCCGGGCGATACCTCGGCAAGCGAGCTCGTATCCCGCATCCTGACCGAAGACCCCGACGACCTCATGCCGCCCCCGGCGTCGAAGCTTGCCCTCACCGCGACGCAAAAAGAGACGCTGCAACAGTGGATACGGGAAGGGGCCGTCTATGAGAAGCACTGGGCCTTCATTCCACCCGTGGCACCGGAGGGCGCCCCCACCATTGACACCCTGGTGCAGGAAAAGTTGCGGGGCCTCGGCCTGGAGTCTTCTCCGGAAGCGCCCCGGGAAACCCTGATCCGCCGCGTGGCCTTTGATCTTATTGGCCTCCCACCCACGCTGCCTGAAATTGACGCCTTCCTGGCCGACACCACCCCTACCGCCTACGAGACCATGGTGGACCAGTATCTGGACCGACCCGCCTATGGCGAGCATCTCGCTGGACAGTGGCTCGATGTCGCCCGCTATGCCGACACCTATGGCTACCAGAATGATCGGGAAAGCACCGTATGGCCCTGGCGGGATTGGGTCATCACGGCCTTCAATGAAAACATGCCCTACGACCAATTTGTCCGCGAGCAAATTGCGGGAGACCTGCTGCCCGATCCCACCCAGGATCAACGCCTCGCCACCACCTTCAATCGTCTTCATCGCCAGACCAACGAAGGCGGCAGCGTCCTCGAAGAGTTTCGCGTGGCCTACGTGTCTGACCGGGCAGAAACCACAGCCACCGCCTTTCTTGGGCTGACCATGAATTGCGCAAAATGTCATGACCACAAATTTGACCCCATCTCGCAGCAAAACTACTACGAGCTTTCTGCCTTCTTCAACAGCGTCGACGAATCGGGTATGTATTCCCATTTCACCAACGTTGTACCGTCGCCCAGCATGTTTCTCTACCGCGACGACCAGGCAGAAAAACACCAGGCGCTAAAGGCCGCTATCCTCCAGGCAGAACAGGCCGAGAATAAGGCCCTGTCGGATGCAACGGCCCGATTCTCCACCTGGGCGGCCGACCCGATGCGGGCCCTACCCCTGCCCACACCAGTCGTCGATTTATCCTTTGATACGGTGGTCGAGGGCACAACCCCCGACGGCGCCGCCGACCGCAGTGCAACCTTGTCGGGCAGCCCCGAATCGATAGGGGGCCCGGAAGGCCAGGCCCTGCAATTCAACGGCGACAATGGCGTTGAATTGAAAGATGCCGCTGCGGGATTTGAGCGACACCAGCCCGTCACCTTTGCCCTGTGGCTGCGACGTACGGCCGAAGCACCACGCAATGTGATTTTTCACCGCAGCAAGGCGGCCGAAGATGCGGCGAGCCGGGGCTATGAATTGTTACTTACCGATGGCAAGCCCGATTTCGCCCTATGCCATTTCTGGCCCGGCAATGCCATCCGCGTGCAGGCCCGTGAAGCCATACCGTTAAATACCTGGACCCATTGCGCCATTACCTACGACGGCAGCTCTCGGGCCGATGGCCTGGCCCTCTACCTGAATGGTAAACAGGTCGACGTAGACATAATCCGCGATGGCCTCACAAAAACCATTCTCTATGAAGGCGAAGCCGATACGGCTGTCCAATTGGCCATGCGCTTCCGTGACAACGGTTTCAAAGGCGGACAACTGGACGAATTTAAACTATTTGGCCGCCGTCTTTCTGCCCTGGAAGTCGAGAGTCTCGCCGGAACGGTCAATTTGGTCGCCACCATTGACCAGCAGGCCACCGCGCCTGCCGACGCGCAGCTGCAAGAGTTCTTCGTCCGGGCCGTCGATACGGTATGCTCGGAACAGCGGGACCGCGTCCTCGCCGCCCGCAAAGAAGAGGTCGATTTTGTAAACGGTCTGCAGAGCATTATGGTGATGGAAGACATGCCCGACACACGGACGGCCTACATTCTGGAGCGCGGCGAATACAATCACCATGGCAAGCCGGTAGAACCCAACGCACCGGAGCACATCCTCCCCCTGCCTGAAGACGTGCCCCGCAATCGTCTGAGCCTGGCAGCGTGGCTCGTCAACCCCCAAAATCCCCTTACCGCCCGGGTCGAGGTAAACCGACTCTGGCAACTGTGCTTCGGCGTGGGCATCGTGAAAACCCAGGAAGACTTCGGCACCCAAGGCAGCCTGCCAAGCAATCAGGTACTCCTCGATTATCTGGCCACCCGTTTTGTGAATTCCGGATGGAACGTGAAAGCCCTCCTCCGTGAGATCGTCCTGTCCTCAACCTATCGACAAGACGCCACCGCCTCTCCGGAACTACGGGAACGCGATCCCGAAAACCGACTCTTGGCCCGAGGCCCGAAAGGGCGTATGAGTGCCGAGGAAATCCGGGACAATGCGTTGGCAAGTTCTGGCTTGCTGGTGCAAAAGCTCGGGGGCCCGAGCGTAAAGCCCTATCAGCCCGACGGACTCTGGAAAGAAGCCAGCGGGCTGGTTTACACACCCGACACAGGCGAAGGGCTCTACCGTCGCAGTATCTACACCTTCATCAAGCGCACCGTACCGCCACCGTCCATGCTGAATTTTAACGCCACCAGCCGGGAGGTCTGTCTCGCCCGTCGCGAAACGACGGTGACCCCCATGCAGGCCCTCGTTTTACTCAATGACCCCCAATACGTAGAAGCCGCCCGCGCCCTGGCCGTCGCGACGTTGCCAACCGTGGTGGATGGCTCCGGCGATTGGATTGACGCGGTCTTCCGACACCTGACGAGTCGAAAACCCGATGATGATGAACGGCGCATCCTCCAGGAAGCCCTGCACGCACAGCAGGAAGAATTTGAAAGCGATCCCGCAGCCGCCCAGGCGTTCCTGTCTATTGGAGAGCAACCCATCCCCGAAGGCGTCGACCCGGTCGGTCTCGCCGCAGCCACGGCCCTGACCCAGGCCATTATGAACTTCGAAGAATTTCAGGTGAAACAATGAAAAACTCCAGACCAGAATGTACCGGTTCCTATCCCCTGTTGGGCATGACCCGCCGCGAATGCCTCGGCAAAGTCGGCATGGGCCTCGGTGCCATCGCTCTCGGCCAATTGCTCCAGCCCAGCCAGGCGAGTGCGGCCACCCGCGATGCCGTCACCCTGCCACCACTCCACTTCGCCCCCAAGGCCAAACGGGTGATCTACCTCTTTCAAAGCGGTGGTCCGTCCCAGTTGGAGACTTTCGACTACAAACCCATGCTCGTGCAGCGAAACGGCGAGCAGTTGCCCGACTCCGTCCGACAGGGACAGCGGCTCACCGGCATGTCGGCCAATCAGGCCTCCCTCCCCATGGCGGGCTCCATCTTCAATTTTGCCCAACACGGCCAGAGCGGTGCCTGGGTAAGCGAGTTACTCCCCCACACGGCCAAGGTGGTCGATGACCTCTGCTTCATCAAATCCATGTATACCGAAGCCATCAACCACGATCCCGCCATCACCTTCCTGCAGACCGGCTCACAGCTATCGGGACGCCCCAGTATTGGCTCCTGGTTGAGCTACGGGCTAGGCTCAGAGAGCGAAAACCTCCCGGCCTTTGTGGTCCTCGTCACCAAAGACCAGAGCGGCCAACCCCTCTACGCACGGCTCTGGGGCAACGGGTTCCTTCCGGCTGCCCACCAGGGGGTGCGCTTCCGGTCGGGTAAAGACGCGGTCCTCTACCTCGAAAACCCCGAGGGCATTAGCCGGGGTGGACGCCGAAAACTCCTCGACAGCCTCATGGAACTCCACGAGCACAAGCAGGCCCAACAGAGCGACCCCGCCCTGGAAGCCCGTATCGCCCAATATGAAATGGCTTTCCGCATGCAGGAGTCCGTGCCCGAAGTTACCGATCTCTCCGACGAGCCCGAACATGTTTTGAATCTCTACGGTGAGGATGTAAAGAAGCCGGGCTCTTTCGCCGCCAACTGCCTGCTGGCGCGGCGACTCGCAGAAAAAGGCGTCCGCTTCATCCAGCTATACCACCAGGGTTGGGATCACCACGGAAACATACCCAGTGGCATGCGCGACATGACCCAGAAGACGGACCAGGGTTCTGCGGCCCTCATTGCCGACCTCAAGCAGCGGGGCATGCTCGAAGACACCCTCGTCATTTGGGGCGGTGAATTTGGCCGCACCAACTATTCCCAGGGGGAACTCACCGCCACCAACTACGGCCGAGACCATCATCCGCGCTGCTTTTCCATGTGGATGGCCGGCGGAGGCGTCAAACCGGGCATCACCTATGGTGCCACCGATGAATTTGGCTACAACGTGGCCGAGAATGGCGTACACGTCCACGATTTCCACGCCACCCTCTTGCACCTGCTCGGCATCGACCACGAACGCCTGACCTATGACTTCCAGGGGCGGGCCTTCCGCCTCACCGATGTCTTCGGGAAGGTCGTGAAGGATATCCTCGCCTGACCCGGTTCACCGTTCCGATTCGCCGAGTGTTTCGCTATATACATCCTTCAGACTTCGTTCCATCCGATCCCGTAGCGCCACGGCCAATTCTTTCAAACTCGCCGCCTTCGGATAGGTCTTCCGATATACCAGCGCAATATCCCGGCGGGGCGTCGGCGAGTGCAGGGGCCGTATCGCTATGGGCGACGACGCCGCAAAGGGGCCAATCGTGCTGAGCTTGGGCAGGAAGGTGCACCCCATGCCTGCACTTACCATCTGTCGCAACGATTCGATACTCGAGGCACGATAGCCCTCTGGATCGGCCGGCCGGGACCCCCGACACAGGCTCAAGGTCTGGTCCCGCATACAATTTCCTTCCTCCAGCAGCAGAATGGGCTCGTCCGACAGCTCGTCCATGGCAATCGTTTTTTTCTTCGCCAACGGATGAGATTTCGGTAAACCCGCGACCAATTCCTCCCGAAAGAAGACCATATAGGACAAATCGGGCTGCTCAATCGGTAAGGACATGATGGCAGCATCCAGGGAGGAATGCTGAAGTTGTTCCACCAGCTGGTGGGTCATGGCCTCCCGCAGATAGAGTTTGACCTCTGGATAGACCGCCTTAAGCTCCGGTAACAGGTGGGGCAGCAGATAGGGCCCCACCGTCGGTATCACGCCGAGATAGAGGGGCCCTGCAAGCCCCCCCGTATCCCCACGGGCTACATCACGAATCTCCCCAATGCCATCCAGCACCGCACCGGCCCGGGCCAGAATCTGGCGGCCCATATCCGTCAGAGAGACCCGCCGCTTGTCCCGCTCAAAAAGGGTCACCCCCAGCTCCTTCTCGAGCTTGGCAATCTGCATGCTCAACGTGGGCTGGGTAACGTGGCAACGCTCCGCCGCCTGACCAAAGTGACGGGTCTCCGCCAGGGCCACGAAATATTCTAAATCTCTAATCGTCATGACAACCTCCTTCTCCAGACCAATCGAAGTGCTACCTGCCACCGGTAAGCAGGGAAAATACGGCGGGCCACCCCGGAAATCGGTCATCGACCTCCCACAGGTTAACTACCACACTTCATAGTCTCAGCCTATTACAACAATCTAAATTATCGATTGGACGTATTGCAATTTACTTGCTACTCTAACAAGGACACACTGCGGCTCCGCCATGAGGGGGTAACCGTTGGTGTTCGACGCCGCTGGCGTTTCAAGAGCGGTTGACCGAATTCTAGTGAGCAAGATTTCGAACATAGAGCAACCAACCAAAAGAAGAATAAGGAGGACTAACGTGTCAGAAAACCCAAGCAAATGCCCCGTATTGGCTGGAGCAAAGGCCCAAATCGCGGTCGGGACCTCGGCAAACCAACACTGGTGGCCGAATCAATTGAACCTGAGCATCCTCCATCAGCATTCGCCCCAGTCCAATCCCATGGGTGAACGCTTCAACTACGCCGAAGAATTCAAGACAGTCGACCTGGACGTCCTCAAGAAGGACATGGAAGCGTTGATGACGACTTCACAGTCGTGGTGGCCCGCCGACTATGGTCACTATGGCCCCCTCTTTATTCGAATGGCCTGGCACAGCGCCGGAACCTACCGCATCAACGACGGCCGCGGGGGCTCTTCCTCGGGCGGCCAGCGCTTTGCGCCCCTCAACAGCTGGCCCGACAACGCAAGCCTCGACAAGGCACGTCGGCTGCTCTGGCCCCTCAAGCAGAAATATGGCCGAAAAGTCTCGTGGGCCGATCTCATGGTTTTTGCCGGTAACTGCGCCCTGGAGTCCATGGGACTGAAGCCCTTTGGTTTTGCCGGTGGTCGGCAAGATGTCTGGGAACCAGAAGAAGATATTTACTGGGGCCCCGAAGGCGAGTGGCTTGCCGACGAACGCTACAGTGGCGACCGGGATCTTGAGAACCCCCTTGCCGCCGTGCAAATGGGTCTCATCTACGTGAATCCCGAAGGGCCAAATGGCACCCCCGATCCCCTCGCCTCCGCCCGGGATATTCGCGAAACCTTCGCCCGCATGGCGATGAATGACTACGAAACCGTGGCTCTTATCGCCGGTGGTCATACCTTCGGTAAAGCCCACGGTGCCGCCAATCCCGATGAATATGTGGGCCCCGAACCCGAGGGCGCCACCACGGAAGAACAGGGCTTCGGCTGGAAGAACTCCTTCGGAACCGGTAACGCGGCCGATACCATCACCAGCGGACTCGAAGGTGCCTGGACGACCGACCCGGCAAAGTGGGACAACAATTACTTCGAAAACCTCTTTGGCTATGAGTGGAAGCAAGTGAAGAGTCCGGCCGGTGCAACCCAATGGGAACCCACCGATGCGGCCGCTGCGGGCACCGTACCCGATGCACATGACCCTTCGAAGAAACATGCGCCCATAATGTTCACCACCGACCTCGCGCTACGCTTCGACCCCGTTTATGAACCCATATCCCGGAACTTCTACGAGAACCCGAAGGAATTTGCGGACGCCTTTGCCAAGGCATGGTACAAACTCACCCACCGCGACATGGGCCCCGTATCCTGTTGCCTGGGCCCGTGGGTACCCGAAGCGCAATTGTGGCAAGACCCCATCCCCGACGTGGATCATGCCTTGATCGACGCTCCCGACATCGCAACCCTCAAGGGCAAACTCCTTGCCTCTGGACTGTCCGTATCTCAATTGGTCAGCACCGCGTGGGCGTCTGCCGTAACCTTCCGGGGCACGGACAAGCGCGGTGGTGCGAATGGTGCCCGCATTCGTCTGGCACCCCAGAAAGACTGGGCCGTAAACAGCCCCGCTGAGCTGGAAAAGGCTCTCAAGGCCCTCGAACAGGTCCAGACCGATTTCAACGGAACGCTCTCCGGCGGAAAAAAAGTTTCTCTCGCCGACGTAATCGTACTGGGTGGCTGCGCCGCTATTGAACAAGCGGCAAAGGACGCCGGCCAAGACGTACAGGTCCCCTTCACGCCCGGGCGCACGGACGCGTCGAATGAGCAAACCGACGCCGAGGCCTTCGCTCCGCTGGAACTCACGGCCGATGGCTTCCGCAACTATCTCGCACCAGGAAACCTGAGAACCGCCGAAGAGATGCTGGTCGATCGCGCCCAATTGCTCACCCTGAGTGCACCCGAAATGACGGTCCTCGTTGGCGGCATGCGTGCCTTGAACGCGAACGCGGGTCAATCCCAGCTCGGTGTCTTCACCAGCAAGCCCGGCACCTTGACCAACGACTTCTTTGTAAATCTACTCGAAATGAACACCGTGTGGAAAAAATCCCCCCGGTGCGAGCACTTCTATGAAGGGCACGATAGCGGCACGGGCGAACTCAAATGGACCGCCTCCGCCATCGATCTCCTCTTTGGCTCCAACTCCCAACTCCGCGCCATATCCGAAGTCTATGCCTGCAACGATTCTCAGGCTACCTTCGTGCAGGATTTTGTCGCTGCGTGGGACAAGGTAATGAATCTGGATCGCTTCGACCTGATCACCTGATTGGAAACGGCACATCCAAAGCAGCGGACCAGGATTGTCCGCCAGTGTTAATTGTCAGGAGGGTCCGCCAGAGGCGTCTCTGAGCGGGCCCTTCTTATGCTCTGATTGAAGGACCTGAACGCGACGTCGCGAGGGCCGAATCTACGTTTCCGGGGGACAATCCCACGTATCTCTCTTACGTGTCGGGGATAGATACGTGTTTACCATAAATGTAAATCCAATAAATCTGTAGTACAAACAAAATCAAAAACAGGAATTAATTCATGTCAACTATCGCAACCGCAAGCCAGTATCCCAAAACGATGGGAGACGCCCGAAAACACCCGGGGGGATTGTTCCCTGCCAAAAGCCCGGTCTGGGTGGTGGCCCTGGCGCTCAGTTGTTTCATCGGAATGAATGCCAAATCGACCGCAGCAGAAGGCACTGAAACACCTGACGCCCAACCGACCGCAGAAGCTGCTGCACTGAGCAAGTGCCCGGTGATGGGGGCAACGGCCTCCCCCGCCCGACACACCGCCGCTTCCGCCATGACCACCGGAGACTGGTGGCCGAATCAGCTCAACCTCGATATCCTTCATCAGAATTCGCCCATGGGCAATCCCATGGGTTCCGAATTTAATTACGCCGAGGAATTCCAGAAACTCGATCTGGATGCTCTGAAGAGTGATATCGAAACCTTAATGACCACCTCCCAGGATTGGTGGCCCTCAGATTATGGCCACTACGGACCTCTCTTTATCCGGATGGCCTGGCACAGCGCGGGCACCTACCGCGTCACAGACGGACGAGGTGGTGCCTCCGACGGCACCCAGCGCTTTGCCCCCCTCAACAGTTGGCCCGACAATGCCAACCTGGACAAGGCCCGCCGCCTTCTCTGGCCCATCAAACAGAAGTATGGCCAGAAAATATCCTGGGCCGATCTCATGGTATTCACCGGAAACTGCGCCCTGGAATCAATGGGATTCAAGACCCTTGGTTTCGCAGGCGGTCGTGAAGACGTATGGGAACCACAAAAAGACATCTTCTGGGGACCGGAAAGTGAATGGCTTGGTGACAAGCGCTACTCCGGTGACCGGGAACTCGCGAACCCCCTTGCCGCTGTGCAGATGGGCTTGATCTACGTCAATCCCGAAGGCCCCAATGGCACCCCCGATCCCCTTGCTTCCGCAAAGGACATTCGGGCTACTTTTGGCCGCATGGCCATGAATGACGAGGAAACCGTTGCCCTCATCGCAGGTGGCCACACCTTCGGTAAAGCCCACGGTGCCGCAAACCCCGGTGAACACGTCGGACCGGAACCCGAAGGCGCGCCCCTGGAAGCGCAGGGACTCGGCTGGAAAAACACCCTCGGTAAGGGCAACGCTGGCGAAACTATCACCAGCGGACTCGAAGGTGCCTGGAGTACCATGCCAACCCAGTGGTCCAACGAATTCTTTGACAACCTCTATGGTTTCGAATGGGAACTCGTGAAGAGCCCCGCTGGCGCACAACAATGGGCACCCAAAGACGGAGTGGGAAAGGGACTCGTCCCAGATGCCCACGACCCCTCCAAATCCCACGCGCCCATGATGTTCACTGCAGACCTGGCCCTGCGAATGGACCCCATCTATGGGCCCATCTCCAAGCGCTTCCATGAAAACCCGGAAGAGTTCAGGGTGGCCTTCGCCAAAGCCTGGTATAAACTGACCCACCGCGACATGGGACCCTACTCACGGTGCCTTGGTCCCCTGGTTCCCGAGGCCCAGCTCTGGCAGGACCCCGTCCCCCCCGTGGATCATCCCCTCATCGGAGACCAGGATATCGTCGCCCTCAAGGGCCAGATCCTCGCCTCCGGACCGTCAAATGCCCAGTTGATCTCCACCGCATGGGCGTCAGCGTCTACCTTCCGCGGCTCTGACAATCGTGGCGGAGCCAACGGTGCCCGCATTCGCCTCGCACCCCAGAAGGATTGGAAAGTCAACGAGCCTGCTCAACTCGCCAAGGTCCTGGAAGCCCTCGAAAAAGTTCAGCAGGACTTCAACAGCGCCCAGACCGACGGAAAAACCGTCTCTATCGCCGACCTGATCGTCCTGGGTGGATGCGCTGCAATCGAAGAGGCCGCAAAGAAAGCCGGTCACGATGTCCAGGTACCTTTCGCACCCGGGCGCACCGATGCGACCCAGGAAATGACTGACGTAGAATCCTTTGCCGTTCTGGAACCCACGTCTGATGGATTCCGTAACTTCTTTGGACGTGATATCGACCGACCGACCCCGGAGACGCTGGTCGATCGGGCAAACCTGCTCACCCTCACCGCCCCCGAGATGACCGTTCTCATCGGTGGCATGCGGGTACTCGACACCAACGTAGGATTCCCCCAGATGGGCGTCTTCACCGATCGGCCCGGAGCCTTGACCAACGACTTCTTCGAAAACCTGCTCGACATGAATACCGAGTGGGAAAAGTCCGCCATGTGCGAGTACTTCTTCGAAGGACGCAACAGCAGCTCCGGTGAAGTGAAATGGACAGCCAGCGCCGTGGACCTTGTCTTTGGTTCCAACTCCCAGCTACGCGCTATCGCGGAAGTTTACGCCTCCGACGATGCCGAACAGCGCTTCGTCCACGATTTCGTGGCGGCTTGGAACAAGGTAATGAATCTGGATCGCTTCGACCTGACTGTCTGATCGCAACACCACACAGCGAACGGAAATAAAACAAAAAATCAGGGTCGCCAGACCTGTCTGGCGACCCTGATTCACTCATGAAAAAGTCAGTCTTCGCAGACCTCATCTTGATAAGATATGGAAATTCGGTTAAACGTCTTGGCAAGCCCCCTGTCTTTGGTCCAGGGCTTATGAGAGTTTCTATGGTTTTGGG
>CAXBPH010000083.1:0-25399 GCA_963977445.1 uncultured bacterium
CGTTCTCTGTGGTTAAGTAAATAAAAACCGAGCAACCACGATTCACCCCGCCGCTTCCAACAACCAGCCCAACGAATATAAGTGCCCCCCGCTATCCGTGTCATCCGTACTATCCGTGGTCAAATAAATCCCACAGTCCCCGACACTGTGCAACTGAACCCAACCACAAAGAACGCAAAGAACACAGAAGAATACATCCAACTGTTTTTGTGCTCTTTGTACTACTATCCGGCATTTTCTTGTTTTTTTGAACAAGAAAACACTCGCAAGGGTTTGTACTACAATGTCATTCTTAAGGTTACAGTCACAGGACAAGGCTGGAGAAAATTTCCGATTTTGACCACGGATGAGACGGATAAAACAAGACAAACTACAAATAAGATTGCCCAATTAAGAGCGCGTCGGTTCGGATTGTTCGAGGGGCGATTTTCGATAGATTTCCGTCCCTAAGCATCCGATTTATCCGTGGTCAATAATATTCGTGTAAATTAGTGTTCATTCGTGGTTCAAAATATTCGGTTGCGGCCAACGGCTGCTCTGTGCACTTTGTGGCTAAGAATTTTGTCTTCCTGAACACACGAAATGGGCCCCCTGACGCCTAGGCGAGGCACACCAGACGCTGACCGGGTTGGGGTGTGGGCGGTTTTTCCGACGTGATGACCACCAATTGCTTTTCTTCGTTGATGATGAAGAGTGGAATGGCGTCGGGATTCTGCTCCTGATAGTCCGTAAACTTGAAGGTATCGGTCAGGGGAGTCACTTTTATCTTCGCACCACCCCAGATACGCTCGGACAGGATGCGAAAAGACAGGTGGTCATCGAACAGAATTCGCCCCCGCAAGTGACGGGGCAGTTCCGCTTCATCCTGCCCTTTGGAAGGCTTGTTTTCGATAGCCATCTGGTAGGTTTCGTTGCGACCGAAGACTTCCGCAAAATGGAGGGTCGCCAGCGCATTGACCGTGTAGTTTCCCGTCAGGGCGAGAACACGGCCCATACGGTCCAGGGGCAAATCATCCAGAAGGCGCTCCGACAGCGCATCACCAAAGTGAGCGGGGATCCCCTCTTGACGTGCAATGGTCACATTTCGCCAGTTGCTGTCCACCAGGAGCACATCGAAGCCTTCCTTTTTGAGCACCTGTGCCAATTGTCGGGCGGGGGCGTGGGCCCCGATAATGACCGAACCCTGGGGGTCGGAGATGGACAGACCAAGTCGTTTGGCCAGAGGCCCGGCGGTAAGGCCGTAGATCAGCACCGTAATACCGATTACCAGGAAGGTTGCGGGCACCATACGCTCGGCCCCGACATGGCCCGTGTTTGCAAGAGAGAGGGCGAAGACCGACGTAACGGCAGCCGCCACGATACCACGGGGAGCCATCCAGCAAAGAAAGATACGCTCCGCGCGGGTGAGCGTGGTACCGACCGTACAGAAATACATGGAGAGGGGCCGGGCCACAAAAATCAGGACCAACGCAAAGGCCACACCACCCCAGCCGAGATCTTTCAGCATAAGCAGATCGAGGCGGGCGGCCAGTAGCACAAACAAGACCGCGAGCAGGAGGACCCGAAGGTTTTCTTTAAACTCCACAAGCTGACGGATCGATACTTTGTTCTGATTTGCGAGCCAGACGCCCATAATCGTCACGGTAAGCAGGCCAGATTCGTGCATGAGAGTGTTGGACAGGGCAAAGGCGCCGAGCACCATAGCAAGGGAGACGGCGACCTGGAGCATTTCAGGAACCCAGTAGCGCCGAATCATGAAAACCAGGGCATTGGCCCCGAAAATACCCAATCCAAGTCCGATAGCCAGCGTTTTTACAATTCCGAGGGTGATCCCCGAGGCGGCATGCCCCGAACCGGCGTCGATAGCCTCATAAACCAACACGGCGAGACTCGCGCCAACCGGGTCAATCATGATGCCTTCCCACTTGAGAAGGGGGCCAACCTTACCAGTAGGCCGAATGTGACGAAGTAACGGGCCAATAACGGTGGGGCCTGTAACGACCAGGATAGCACCGAGGAGTAAGGAAACGGACCACGAAATATCCAGGAGATAATGGGCGGCGGCAGCGGTAATAACCCAGGTAACCGCCACACCCACCGTCACCAATCGCCAGAATACGCTACTTACCCCTTTCAGTTCGCTGAATCGAAGGGTTAACCCCCCTTCAAATAGTATCAACGCCACACATACCGAAACCAAGGGCAGCAATAGGTCGCCGAATAGTTCGTCGGGGTGTACCCAGCCCATGATGGGTCCGGCAATGAGGCCAGACGCCAAAAGGAACAAGATAGACGGCACTTTGATGCGCCAACCTATCCACTGCGCCGCGATACCCAATACGACCAGAAGTGCAAGCTGAATTAGCTGAGTGTCTTCCATATATCCCGCCTGATTGTTAGCGCCCCGGGTATGTTGGAAATGCTATGGCATACGATCCCGAATGAATCGATACACATCCGCGACACTTCCACGGGACTACCTGCAAAATACCCCGCTACAAACACTGCAGCAAGCCATTTTCGAGCGATCTTCGACGCGAAGATCTGTCTGGGATTATACCTGAGTCGGGCAGTCCAACGTCATCTCAAACGTCTATGGGGAAATATACACAAAATCAGCGATTTAGAATACCCTCCGCAGGCTACTCGTTCGCCTTCACCTTCACCTTCGCCACCACAATTATTGAGTACCGTTACCATACGAATTTCTTCCACACTATTCCCAGCTTCATCGAATGCGTTATACGTAATTGTATAGGTTCCCGGTGTATCGGTCAGCACATGGCCACTAAAGTTAAGGCCAGCAACGAAACCAGAATTGTCCGACGCGGTCGCACCGGGCTCTTCATAATCTCCACTGCCGCAGTCCACCGTGTTTCCTGCTTCCGTATTGTCCGTCAACACGATAACGGGTGCCGTCATGTCAATCGTAACGGGCACACTGATGTCACTCGATGTAAGCGTGTTGCCCGCACCGTCCACCACATCCGACGTCACATCCACGGCCACGGTGAAGGTCCCATCACCCGAAATCCCCGTGACCGTCACGACGAATTCGAGTGGTCCCCCCGTAATGGTCGCGCCCGTGTTTGCGGTACCGCTGTGGGCCACCATCAAATCGCTCACGTCGTCGAAATTAGAGACGGGTTCACTGAATACCACGTCGAACTCAATAGAGGTAGCATTGCTCGGACCTTCGGTTCTTGGCACCACGGTCAGCGCATCGGGGGCGTCCACATCCAATCCCACCAGCTTCACCAGATAGGCCGTCACACCACCGGTGCCGTTCAGCACTGCTTCGCCTTCGCCTCGTCACCACCGACGGTGGTGACCCAACCAAACGCGCCATTCGTATCGAGGTGCAACACAAGAGCGTAGCCCCCACCCACGGACGTTTCTTCTTCAATCCCCGCGCCCGGATCAAAGTCGACTTTCCCCTCGAATTCCCCCGCCAGATAAACCGCCCCGCCGTCGGACACAGCGATATCAAAAATAAAATCGTCTCCAACATCACCCAGCGCCTGCACCCAGACCAGATTGTCGTCTTCGTCCAGCTTCACCACGAAGGCATCTTCGCCACCCGCCGCGGTTGGGTTTTCTTCAACAACGCCAGGATCAAAATCGATGGTACCGCTGAAATACCCCGTAACATAGGTATTCCCACTACCATCAAATCCAACCGCATACGCCCCCGCTTCCCCGACCCCAGCCAGTGCCACCGCATAATCGAAGGCCAGCGGATTGGGTGGCAGGGGATCATTGCTCACGGAAAAGGTCGTGCTGGTCGTCACCGACGTAGTTGCATTGCCCAGGGTATCGCTCGCGGTTCCCGCACCGATAGTGATTCCCTGGGTACCCGTGCCAAGAATAGATTCCACCGTAATCGTCGGTGATGTCGTCATTCCATCGCTAACCGATATCGTTCCCAGGGTATTGCCCGGCCGATTCAATACAATGTCCGAAGCGCTCAAATTCACGGGCGCCGCATCGCTGTAGTTCACCAGAAAACTCACGGGCCCCGTGCTGGTGCTCGCTACCGAGGGGGCACCGATGCTCACTGTGGGCGGCGTGTTGTCGACCGCTACCGCAGCACTGGCCACACTCGACACCAGTGAATTGTCATCGCTATCGAGGATATCTGTCGTGGAGCTGACCGCCAGGGTAAAGGATCCGTCGCCGGTGATACCCGTCACCGTGACTTCATAAACAACCAGACCACCGGCAAAGGTCGCCCCCGTGCTGCTCGTGCCGGAGTGAGTTATCTCAAGGTCAGCAACCGTGTCAAAGCGTTCAACCCCTTCGCTGAAGGTGACTACGAAGCCTACACTGTCGTCATTGGTGGGGCCCGTCGTGGCGGGCACAATCGAAGTTGCTTCGGGGCCCGGGCCACCCACCTGGGCCTCAGCCATCCCCCCCCACCAAAGCCAGACCAACCAGTAAACGTACCGCGACGCGTACGCCGAGTTCCAAACAAAACAACGACGTAACACGACTGCGTAATTCCGACATGACCTGACTCCCGCACCGTGTGAGTCATTCACGACGGCCCATATCAATTCCCAAGTTGACGTTTCGCTTCGCGACAAATAGTCGACGAACAAGGGACCGCCCATACCTGAACGCACACACAGCCACTTGGCGTGGCAGTATATCGGTTAACTACTACTGTTTCAAGAGCGGAAAAAACGCGCTAATTGCAACCCAATCGAGGTAGGTCGTCATTCCCGCCTGCGGGGCTGTTGATTTACTCAACGCCGCCTACCGCACGGAATGAAAGCACGTTGCCGACATCTCCGCAAAGGCGGAGATCCAGTAACGCGTACACAGACACCGTGCATACCTACTGGATTCCCGCCTGCGCGGGAATGACGTTCTGAGCGCTAAGTACAGGTTGGTAGGTTCTATTCGTACTCCGCACATTAAATCAACAGCCCCCTGCGCGGGAATGACGGTGTCGGCTCTAAATACAGGTTGGTAGGCTTTATTCGTATTCTGCACCTTAAATCAACAGCCCCGTTCGCGAGGATGACGGTCTTTAGTCATACGAAGCACCATCTCGTATCTTGCGCCTGTTGAAGGTAAATCGCTAGGCTACCGCTATTACCGCAACGTTTTTGGAATGGCTGTTTAACAAGAGAGGAACCCAACAATGTTTGAATGGATTTCGAGTCCAGAAGCGTGGATCGCACTGGGGACGCTTACGGCACTAGAGATCGTGCTGGGTATCGACAATATTATTTTCATCTCCATCCTTGTCGGACGCCTGCCCGAGGAGAAGCGCCCCCTCGCGCGAAACACGGGCCTGGGATTGGCCATGGTGATGCGTCTCCTCCTGCTGCTCTGCATCTCCTGGGTTATTGGACTGACCGTGCCCTGGTTTTCCGTTTTCGGCCACGAGATTTCAGGCCGTGACTTCATTCTGATTGGCGGTGGACTCTTCCTCCTGGCGAAATCGACCCACGAAATCCACAACAGCCTGGAGGGACCGGAGGAACACGGGGCCGTGAAAGCGGCAATGAGTGTGGGCGCCGTGCTGGTTCAAATCGCCCTCCTCGACATGGTCTTCTCCCTGGATTCCGTCATCACGGCCGTGGGGCTGGCCGACGACATTGCCATCATGATGATTGCGGTGGTGATCTCCGTCGGAATCATGTTGTTTGCCGCCAAAGCCATCGGTGAGTTTGTGGATGCCCACCCCACCATTAAGATCCTGGCCCTGTCTTTCCTCATGCTCGTCGGCGTCACCCTCATCGCCGAAGGCTTTGAGGTGCACGTGCCCAAGGGCTACGTCTACTTCGCCATGGCCTTTTCCATCGTCGTAGAAATGCTCAACCTGAAAATGCGGAAGAGTCGGACAGAAAAACTCACGCTCCACAAGAAACTGCAAAAAGAGGAAGTCGCCGAAGGCTGAACAGGCCCCTGAATAGTTGCCGGGACCACCTTCGCAACAGGCGGCCCCGGGCGCTATTTCGAGACACGAAAAAGCCCCAGTCTTTCATCGCTGAAGGACTGGGGCTTTCGATATTTATATGGTGCCCGAGGCGAGAATCGAACTCGCACGCCATTGCTGGCACAAGATCCTTAATCTTGCGTGTCTGCCAATTCCACCACCCGGGCAAGGGAGCAACATAGTACAAAAAAAACGCCCCATGGTGCAACTTTTTACCACAAGGCGCTTAAGTAATCGTTAGTTTACTCAGGCAAGACCATTGGTCACGAAATCGTTGAGACGGCCTTGAATGTAATCGGCGGTCTGGTTGATGCCCGATTCAATCTTCGGGTCGAGTGCGCTCAGTGCGCTAAGGATACCGCGTGCTTCACCGATTCCCTTATTAATTGCTCCGCCAATGAAGTCGGCAAACTGCTGCCGTCCTGCCTTATCGTCGGCCAGCTTGTTGTTCTCTGCGTACTTAGAGAAGAAATTGATGGCGAAATCGGCAATTCGGTTGGCCGTGGCCTCGGGAGACGTATCGAGGGTTTCCCCCTCCGGGATGCCCAAGGCTGCCCGAGCTTCACCCACCACAGCGCGGAGCTGTTCGTATGCCCGATCAACAACGATGTTCTGGGCCTGGCTACTCGATACCGTTCCACTGAAGGAAACGGTGTCGGTCCGGGTCGTCTTAGAAAATGCCTGGGGCTGAGTCGTTCGGGGCTGAGTAAGCTTGCTGCTTATCGGCAGTGCCTGTTGAGTCCCACTGATATCTTGAACCATAGTGTCACCTCGCATCAGGCTCCACCATGGAGCCCAGTATCCGTCGCTCTACTATTATCGGACGGTACTTGAGGAGACTTTAGCCCGTTGACGAGAAATAGGCGCTCTCTTTTGGAACGGTTGGGGAAATTGACGGGGAAAAGGACCTAAAATTGCCGTGCAGGACGCTGGCGGGCCGAAAAATAGGCACCGATGAGAAAGAGCAATGCGAAGACGAGGGTCGTAACGGCACCCCAGCGAAATGTGCCCGATTGGTATCGGAAAGAGACTTCGTGCTTGCCGGTGCTCAGTTCTACGCCCCGAAGCGCACCGTCCACGGGCAATATGGGCACCGGTGTGCCGTCAACCCAGGCCCGCCATCCGGGATACCAGGCTTCTGCAACAATGAGAACCCCGGGATGTCCCATTTCCACTTCCACGTCGAGGGCGTCATTACGGGGCACGTCGGTTATCTTGATGGAATCGTCCACGGGACCGGGAAGGGGTGGTAACAAGAGATCGGGCACCACGGGCAGGGCATCGCGCACCAACCGGGTCGCCTCCAGGGCATTGCTTTCCACTTCGTGAGCGATGCGAATCCGGGGGTAGGCCCCTTGATCACGAAAGAGAATCAGGCCCGAATCGAAGACGTCCACAATGTTCAAATCGGCCCGGACAGGTGCGTAGATGCCTCGTATGTCTTCCTTCCGTAGCAAGACCATGGAGATGGCGGCCCGTCGCTGCAAGAGGGGGTCTTTGGCGAGCTGGCGCAGAAAGCGCTCGGTACGGTTCAAGGTTACGGTAGACGGGCCGTAGAGTGTAGGAATTTCATTGCCAGTGAGGGGCCATTCCCGCATCTGTGCCGTGCCGCCGACGCGGGCATCGGCCTGCTGCAAGCTCCGGATGACTTCGGTCTGGGGAAAAATATCGGCCCGAGCGGCGTGAGGCAACCAACCCAAGGTGCCCCAGGCCGTCGTAACAAGGATTAATCCAATGGTGCCCACAATCAGGATGCGCGCCTTCGGGTAGAGCAAGGTGCCGCCAAAAAGGATAGCCAGGAACGCCACAGACCCGGTGAATACCCAGAAGGTCGGCCAATGAATAGTGACCTCCCCCGACCCATTACGGGAAAAAAGAATAAAAAACACCAACAGCGCACCCCAGAACACGGGGAGAATCAGGCCCATCCGAAGGAGAGCACGCTTGCACTGGTCCGCATTCAAATGGAGCCAGCATTCCACCACGCCCGCTACCATCAAGCCCAGGGGAAAGGAAAGTCCCACGAGGTAGTGGACCGGACTGAGCAGTCGAAACCCGTGGAGGGTCGGAAGCAGTTCCCGGGTAAGCACCGGCACGGCCACCACCAGCAAGGATGCGAAGAGCAGACTTTCCACCCGGTGTCGAATCGGTCGGTCAATGAGCCGACGCAGTGCACCCCACAAACCAACAAATAACAGAGGCACCACACCAATAAAGACCACATGAACCAGTGGATTGTTGAGACCCGTTAGGTTCTGGTAATAGGACGGGCCGAAAATGCCAAGCAGCAAGTTACCGTCAAAGGACCAGGGGTAGGTTTGATCGATGGTATTGCCTTGCCGCAATAACTCCACGTAGGGGGCTATCTGAACGGCGGCCAGTCCAAGCGCCGCAGCGATGGCCAGCAGAAAGCCCGGGAGGGCCGCCACGATGTGCGCCCGCTTGTGGTCTCGCAGGCGCCGAAAGAACATGTACAAGACCATAACGACCAGGGAAACAACAAGAAGGTACAAACCGCCAGATATAATCATTAGTGCAGCAACCAATGCAACACCCGGCCAGGCTCGAAATTGGCCCAGAATCAATCGATCCGTCGCGAGCACCAGCAAGGGAAGCCAGACCAGACTGTCACTCAGCGGCTCCATTCCCCAGATGAAAACGGCACCACTCCACTGAAAAATCAGGGCGACAATGAGGGCATACCACGCCGTAAATCCATAGCGTCGGGCCACATAGAATGCTACCCATCCCGCCGCCACTGCCTTGCTTACCAGTGACAACAACAAGGCAAATTCAAATGAAAACAGATAGAAAAAGCATGTAAACGGAGAAAAAACGCGATTCTCTGGATTGGCGAGAAAGGGTAGTCCCAGCGCTGTCGCAGGATTCCATTGCAGCTCCGACAGATTGTGGCGGTTGCTGCTTATGAACTGGTAGGCCGGCCAGGAGGTACGCAGCTGCCAGCCCGACAGGCGAGACGGCACTTCCCCCTCGGCGGACAGGTGGACCTCCCAGGGGGGCAGATTCAAGAGCGCCGTACCGTCTTGGGCGACGTCACCGTTCAGCCAGGGCGCCAGATAGACACCAAGTGGCAAGAGCAGCAAAATGGCAAGACTGAGCCCGCTATCCCGCAGCTTTCGACCCCATGTAGCAATCATGGTCTCACTCCTGTCTGCCACATCTGCAATAGGCACCGGGCGCGGTGACAATCACCACGCCCGGTCCACTATACCAAATATTGACGTAACTCCGACGAAGGGGGGGCGCACTGACGGCGCCCATACACCAATTCATCGAACTGCGATCTACTTCTTAGGTCCGGCCTTGGGGCGGGTATGGATCCCAATGCCGTAGTAATCTTCTGCCGCTTCCATCATGGCCTCCGACAAGGTCGGGTGGGTATGAATGGTGTGGGCCATCTCCTCCACCGTCGCCTCCAGCTGCATCGCCATGGCACCGGCCGCAATCATTTCGCCGGCTTCGCAGCCCATAATGTGAACGCCGAGTATTTCGTCCGTAGCGGCGTCGCCCACGATTTTGACCAGCCCTTCGGTTTCACCGATGGCGTGGGCACGGCCATTTCCGGAGAACAGGAACGTGCCGGTCTTTACGTTATATCCCGATTCCTTCGCCTGGGTTTCCGTTAATCCTACGCTGGCTACTTCCGGGGAGGTAAAGGTGCAGGAGGGAACGACCCGATAATCCATGTGGCGGTTGCCGCCGGTGGCGTTGGTGGCAGCGACGATGCCTTCGGCGGAGGCGCCGTGGGCCAGCCAGGTCTTGTTGGTCACGTCGCCGATGGCGTAGATCCCCGGAATCGAGGTTTCCATCCGTTCGTCGACCACGATGCTGCCCCGGGGACCAATTTCCATCCCCAGACCGGCCGTCTTCGTGACGACTTCAGAATTACATTCCAATCCGATACCCACGAGCACCAGATCCACGTCCAGCTCGCCGGCCTTATCCCCTTCGAGGGTAAGACGGACGCCGCCATCGATCTGGTCCAGCTTGGAGACCTTGGTTCCGGTGCGGATGTCGATGCCCTTCCGTTTGAGACCGGCGGCGAGACGCTTGCTCAGGTCTTCGTCTTCCCGAGGCAACACGTGGGGCATGAATTCTATGAGCGTAACCTTGGCACCGAGAGCATTCCAGATGCAGGCAAACTCGGCCCCGATGGCCCCGGCACCGATGACACCGATTCGCTCGGGCAACTCGGTCAGGTCCAGGGCGTCGGTGCTGCCGATGACCGTCGTGCCGTTAAACTCGAGTCCGGGAAGCTGGGCGGGCCGTCCCCCCGTGGCGATGATGATAGAGGTGGCCTTGATGGTCTCCTCCCCCACCTTGATTTCGCCCGGCGCGACAATTTGTCCTTCGCCCTGAATCACGTCAATGCCGTGTCCCTTAAAGAGCGCTTCGATACCGCCCGTATTCATGGCGACCACTTTATTCTTACGGGCGACCATGGCGGCCATGTCAAAACCGACGGATTCTGCTTTAAGACCGTAGTCTCCGGCATGCTGCATCTTACGATACATCTCGGCGGAATATATGAGTGTTTTTGTCGGTATGCACCCGACGTTCAGGCAAACGCCGCCGATATCGTTCTTTTCTATCACCACCACTTTCGCGCCACGCTGGGTCGCTCGGACCGCCGCCACGTATCCACCAGGGCCCGTTCCAATCACTGCTACATCGTATGTTTTCATCGGTATCTTTCGTTTTTTAATTAGGTTGTGGTTTTGTGTGTTGGCAATGTATCCGGCACATCAATGCGTAGCGAGAATCAGGGCCCGCAGGGGCTCTTCCGCCGTAAGACAACATACCTGGTCCAATACACCAGACACGCCATCCGCCTTAATCAGGGCCATAATTTCCGGTGCCGTGGCATCGGTCGATTCATCAAACTTGAGGGCTGCCCCTATCACCTGGACCAGCGCGGTAGGTTCTACCCCCTGCTCCAGACACATCCGCGCAGTCGCAATGAGCCGGTCATTGGGGCCCAGTTTCCGCTTCAAATCTCCGCCTACACGGGACACCTGATCGGCCAGCGCTCTGTTCTGATACCGGTGGATGAGGTCCGTTGCGAAGCTGTCCAGTGCGGCTTTGTCGAGTCCGTGTTTCCGGGACAGGCCCAGGCAACTTTCTTCCAGGGCCGCCTCCACCGTGGGGCGCACAGCGGGGTCCTGAATGGCTTCGTAGATATAGGTGTGGCCCTGGAGATAGCCGAGATAGGCCGTCGCCGCGTGGCTCATATTGTGGACGAAAATCTTCCGCTCCACATAGGCACCGAAATTGGCGTAGGGCTTGGCATGCTTAATGGGGGGCATCTCGCCCTTAAAGCTGTCGCCCGCCAGGGGTAATTCACAATAGGGCTCGACACAGACCAACAGCGGGTCTATCGCAAGCTGGGCCTCGGTCATTCGGGGTACCATACGGCCAATGGAGGCCTCGACGAAACCCACTTTGGCGTCGAGGACTTCATGCCATTCGGGCGCCAGATGGCTCCGAACTGCCTCCCGGAGGACCTCATCGCCCCGGAGAAGGTTTTCGCAGATAATGATATTGAGGGGGGCTGCATCGGGGTTGGCAAAGCGTTTTTCGATACCCCGGGCAATGGCGGGCGCGATGCGGGGCAGTATCTGAGAGCCCACGGCAGTCGAAGCCACCGTGGCCACCGCCAGCGCATCGGCAATGGCATCCAGATCGCCGCCATGAATCGCCGTGACATTGTCCACGGGGATGACGACCGTCGTTTCCGACACCAGATGTATGGGATAACTTCCACGGGACTGCAAAAGCCCTACAACGGCTTCATTTATATCGATAAAGGTCGTGCGAAAGCCCGATTCCCAATAAAGTTGACCAATAAAGCCCCGGCCAATATTGCCGGCACCAAAATGTACTGCCTGTCCGTTCAAATGCCAAATCCTTGCGTAGCCGACGAAGTTTGCCCCCGTTGATAATCCGCAAAGTATACCATTTAACCAAATCGCTGCGCGATCCCGGGACGAAAGCCGCTACCACCTGGAAACGCTGCCCCCGCCGGGGACTGCACCAACCAGACACGAAAAGGACGAGAGGGACAAAAAATGGTGGCCAGCGCCTGGTTGGTGTGATAGCGCGTGGGCGGGAGGCAGTCTTAAACGGAACTTAATCCCCCGTGGCGGGAATTATGCTACCGTATGACTGCGATAGAACCTGGAGGAATTCGCGATGCGACGAATAGCGTGGCTTGCGGGCATGTTGTTGATTGCGCGGGCGTGCATTGCGGACACGCCGGTGCTGGAGCCGAAAGAGGATGGAGCGCCAACAAAGTTGGCGAATGCAGCGCGTGGTACCGTGCTACCCGTTGCCGTATTGCGCTACCTGAAGCAAGCGCTGCCGGAGTATCGGCCCGTTACTCCGTCGGACTACGACCCCAGTTGGTTCAATCCACTCAGAAAATACTCCGCGCCCAGAATGTCCATTTTTAACTGGGTCTTGCGGGCCGATTTTGATGGCAACGGCGACGTTGATTACGCGCTCCTCCTGCGAGGAGGAGAAGACGAGGACCTGAAGGCCTTTGTTGTCGTCCGGGCAACGGAAAATGGCTGGACCCACGATATACTCGACGCCTACCGGTGGCCCCCCCTTCCGGATCCTGACAAGCCCGCGCCCGGCGATATTTATCAACGTAACGTAAGCCAGGTTATTAGGCTGGTTTCCCCGGGACTTCATTCGCTCGTTCTCACAGAAGGCCTGAGCCCCGATGCGATACCACTGGACCGCTACGGAGAACCCATACCGACCAGAAAGGCCCTGCTTCTACCCTCCATCGTTTGCAGCGCGCTGGAGTCTTGTTCAGCCGATCAGTACTACTGGGAGAAGGGCAAATGGCACCAGGTATACGTTGGCATGTAAGGCCAGACCGAACATGCCGTGATACCTGGAGGTAAATTTGGGAGAACCACCTGTTCTTTAGTCCTCGTTTCCCATGCTCACGTCAATCTAGCATAAGCCCCTATAGCCAGAGGGAAATGCCCACAGGGAGATAGGCATTCCGGCCCGCCTGCGGCGCGTCGCAGACCTGTCTCAGAGCCCGCGCTTTTCAAGCACGGGCACCTCGAATCGGGGGCAACTACCTGCTCAACGAAAACATCCTGTTGAACTCCCCGTTTAAACATCAACCCCCGCAGGGACATGCCGCCGCCCGTGGGCCCCATCCGTTATCCGATACATCGTGGCTGTCACATATAGGTGCGCTTCGATTAGAGGCGCTGGTTGCGGCGGGACGTCCCGTAGTTTCGAACACCCGCCCGGGGACTGCACCGACGTGGACTCGTCTTGAATACTCGAAGACTTCTTGGCCAACGTGTAACCGACAATTACGAAATCACGCGTAATAGTCGGGGCCGTCCCCCTGAGGGCTATTCGTTGTGGCGGGCGAGACATCATGGCACGCTGCAGGGACACCCTACCCACGGCGGAGTGCAGTCCGCAGACATCGTAGGCGGACGCTCCATCGGTACAGTCACCCCCGCCGCCGTCGTTGTTCCACTGACGTATCGATAGGTTGTTTCAAACGGGGGATACTGTCCCGGCAGCAGACGGCGGGGACAGTTTCCGACGGGTAAGTGAGCCCGAACACAGCAAAAAAGACGTAGGGCCCGACATTGGACCTGGCATCAAAGGATCGTGGACATTCCCGCCACGGCGCGTCTAGACCTGCCTGACACAAAGCCCACTCAATAGTCCTATCGGTACAGTCACCCCCGCCGCAGTCGTTGTTCCACTAACGTGTCGATGGGTTGTTTCAAACGGGGGATACTGTCCCGGCAGCACACGGCGGGGACAGTTTCCGACGGGTACGTGAACCCAGACTCAGCAAAAAAGACATTGGGCCCGTCGGTAACTGTACCCAAAGGTTCCAATTCTACCACCCGCTCACGCCACATAGCGCCCATCCTCCAAGGCCCGACATTGTCCCAGCGACACCAGCGTATCCAGCAACTCCATCACGCGATCGGTGCGGGCGCGCGTGAAACTTCGGGCCACTTGCTCCGCCGTGGCGGGGCCGTTGAAGGCGTCCAGGGCACCGCGCACGGATTGGGCCTGGTCCGCCAGGCCCTTGGGCCAGGCGCTCTTCTTGGGTGCCTGCGCCTCCACCGCCGCGACGGCCATCCCGGCCACGGACCCGGTCTTCCTAGCGGCTCCAGACGCTGTCCGACCTACAGTTCAGGCTCATCCGCTTGCATACCACTCAGGCTCATCCCGATAAGCACACCATCCTCTACATTCCCTTTTTCAGACGTTCCGGTATGGAAAAGCAAACGGCCAATCGCGACGCCTCCGATCTCAAATCGATAATACCACTGCGATCCGAAAACCCGATCAGGCTCGCCCAACATTTCACGCACTTCACTCATGGTCATACCATCCTTCACATAGTGCTGCATGAGGGCATAGCCCGCCTCGGATGAGAGTACTGTCTTGTCCCGTTGATACCTAGACAGCAGCGCTTTGGCAATTTCGGGACGCCATCGGTGGAGGATATAGAGGGCCGCGCGTTCGCCTTCATCCGCCCGTGCCTTGAGTACCTCAATGTCCTTTTCCGACAACGTGATCACATCCTCAATGGATTCTCCGGTGATGTGCTCTATGGCTTCTTCGACGACCGTGTGAGTTATATATTGATTGCCACCGAATATATCGGGAGTGGAAGATTCCCAACCGTAAAATCCGCCTGCCGTCAGGTAAAGCTTCGCCATAGCAGGCACAGACGTCTCGTCTTTCAGGAAGCCAAGCATTAGTACGGACAAGTTCGAGTTGGATTTCGCGAATTCCTCTCGCATGAGCGCTACTGCCTCTTCCCGGTGGGCCAAGACGAATTCCCGCTGGAAGGCATCGTCAAAGAGAGGGAAATCACCCCCTGGGGCGTTATCCAGCCTGACATCCATACCCTCTGGCCCCCCCATATACCCCATGGCGTGAAATAGCACCTTTAGAGACGTTTCAGCATCCCAAAAGGTCCTACCCACGTTATCGTTTAAGGCAGCGAGGATATCAAAACGTTTCTCCTCTTCATGGAGGTCGGCAAGTTCGATGATGATATCTGCCGATTCTTTGGTGGGTTTTACGCCCCAGAGCGCCCTGGGCATCCAGTACGTGGCACTACTACGCGCCTCCCTTTCTCTGTGGCCTTCGTCGGTGGTCAAGCCGCTTCGATGTTCCTCGATCAACAGCCTGATTCCGTGTTGCAGCCCAACCACGGTCCCTTCATCCTTCATATCAGCCAACGCATTGGCGGCATGAAATCGGATGACAATACTCTCGTGAGTCAGCAACGCGGCGACGGTCTGCCTGGCCTCGGCGGTCTGAACGAGATCAAGCACACTACCAAGACTGGATTCGTGAATCCGCCCCTCCAGATAGAGTTGAGTGGCGATCTCTACGCCCTCTACGCCCCGATTAGCCAGTTCCGTCTGTGCACCACGCCAGACTTCGTATTCGTCGTTGCCTAGTCTTTCTAGAAATCCCGCTGTATCAAACGGATCGCCATACACGTCCGCGACAGAAAAGGCACCAAGCAGGGCCGACAGAAGAAGCAGCGAAATTCCGGAACGTAGCATTGCTTTGCCCAGGCAACTATTCATAGGTCCAACCCTCTACGTGACTGTCCTCCGTCCCCCCGCTCATCGTGACATGAATAGATTTCCGCTCTCCCCAACTGGGCACCCTGTAAATCCAAGTCCTTCCGTCGATTCTATCTGGTGTACCCAAGACGTTCTTCACCATAGAACCGGTCATCCCCTCGGATACGTAGTGCTGAACGAGAGTGAGTGGCACCCAACCTTCGCTGCCGTACTTTTTTCCGCGCATCTCTTTGTATTTATTGATCAATATAGGCTGGGCAATATCTGGACGTAGCCGGTGCAATACATAAAGGGCATTCATTCCGTAACCCATCGGAGCGATTTCTTTCAGTTCACCGATCTGCGTCTCGGAAAGCTCAATGATTTCTTCCAAGGGCTTCCCGGTGATATGGGTAAGTGCCGACTCATAGCAGTGATGGGCCGTAAACTGATAATAGGCGAACATATCAGGTATCGAGGAATACCAGCCTGGAGACCAGGACTCGCTATAAATGAATTGCCGCTTCAATGCTGGTATTGAAAATGCATCCTTGAAGTAGCCCAGGAGGAGCGCCGATTGATTGGTCCCTTCCTCGTCCAATTCCTTCCGCATGATCGTAATCGCCGCCTCGCGGTGTGCCTCTACGAACGCTTGGGTCGCCCCGTCCGGAAAAAGGGATTCCTTTCCCGCCCTCGGCTCAAATACGATCTCCAGCGCTTGGGGAGACCTCGCCCGCTTCGCAAGGACCCGCTTGAGAATAAAGTGCAACCGGTCCTCCGCGTTCATGAAACCAACGCCTGTCTCCGTATCCAGAACAGCCAACAGATCAAGCCGCTGTTCTCCCTCGTGAAGCCGGGAGAGAGTCAGAATGGCCTCGGCCGCCTCCGCCGTTTGATCCGCCTTCCAGAGGGCCCGTGAGACAGCGAAATCCATCCTGGCCCGACCCGTTAACGAGCCCTCCCGAGGCTCTTCCGCGAAATGGCGGGCGGCTCGGAGAAAGGTTTCGGACTGAGAGTCGCATGGAAACTCGCTAAGCGCTTGGATGGCGTACCCACGGAGCTCCATGTTTTCGTGGGTCACAAACTCGGCAATGGCCTCTCTGGCTTCCGGCGTCTGGCTCTCGCGAAATAGCACTTCGAGATAGTAGCCTCGAAAACCACTTTCGAGGAAGAGCCGCGCAACAGTCTCGATGCCCTCGGCACCCCGCGTCTTCAAATAATCGACAATCTCACGCGCGGCGGCATTCTGTACATGAAGATCAGACGCGCTGAGCTTTGGGACCAGCGGCTGCAGTTCGTTCGGAAGCGTCGGCTCCTGCGCGCACGCCGCAGAGACCGCCCCCAACATAAAAAGAATTCCTATCCACCTATATTTCATTTGCCGCCCCTTGTTGCGATGAAATCATGAGTGGGCATTGCCCCGCAGTTGGCGGAGCACCCCAGAAGGGCGATAACCCTCAAATGGGAGTATATCGAAATATAGAACTTTTACAAAAAAGAATTTTTATTCATCCGCAGCCCTCATCGTCACACGGAAATTCGTACATTCCGTCTCTCGAAACAACCACGCCTATTCGGCCTGAAAGGCCTCAACAATTGCGTTCAGGGCATCGCCCTCGAATAACGCACGTCGAAATCCTACGCCGCAGACGGCACTACGTCGAGCGTGAAGGTCCCTTCGAAGCCAAAGGGCTCCACGCCGGCAAGTAGAATCTGGTAGGACCAGTCGCCGGTGTAGAGGTCGATGCGGCCCGGACTGGTCGTGCCGTCGCCATTGTTGAAGGTCACGGCCCGTTCGAAGACATAGGCATTGTCGGCATTTTCGGGCGTGGCGGGATCGGGGCGCGGCGTGTCTAAGAGTTCGCAGAGTTCGGCCAGAAAGAGTTGGCCGTTGGCAAGTTCCGCCGCCCCGGACGCTTTCCAGCGGGTTACAAAGGCTTCGATGTCTTCGCGGCTCGCGCACGGATGATCTACGTCAGTGGTCATAATCCCCTCAATCTCAACAAACCGCTACCCTGGCCATCGTGGGCGAAGAAAACCCCCATTTTCGGACAGGAACCCCAGGCTACGTGGCCCCAGGCGAACACGTACGTGGTCCAATTTCAACGCAGTTTACGAGACGGGTCCAATAATTTCAACTCGCCAACTATACCGGCAATAGTGGACCGCCACGAAGGGCGCTTAGGTACAGGCCAATCGCATTTCGATCTCATTAGCTCCGGAGGAGCGGCAGTCTGTAGCCTGGGACGTCAGTCCCAGGAAATGGGGCCTGATAGGGTTGAATCCGCGAAGCGGATGGCAGACATGTCGGGCAGTCTTCATGTACCATCCGCTGCGCGGATTCATATCCAACACATAACGGGCACCTGGGGCTGACGCCCCAGGCTACAAACTGCCATCCGCTGCGCGGATTACGTATAAAACGATGAGGACAAGCACTATTCAGGCCCCAGGCGAACACGTACGTGGTCCAATTTCAACGCCGTTCACGAGACGTGAAACCAGGGAACAGCCACCGATATGGTTCGTTTTGCCTTGCTTATTGCACAAGGAGTGTCGAAAATAAACAGCGACCTGTCAAGAAAAAGTCCGAAAAAATAACTTTTGCAACGGGCTGTCAGGTTTTCCCGAGTTATAGCCCTTCAGGGACATAAACTATGAGATCAACCATTTCACTCCCCTTTGCCAGCCCTTTCAACTCCATTGATGTCGGTTTAGCGCTGCCATTTTTCACGAATATCGTCACAGTCTCCACCTTGTCGTATAGCAAGATAGAAAATTGACCATTTTGACTGCCCGACACACTTTCCCAGTTCCATGGCTCGTCAGGATATATATTCATCGACATAACAAAAGCGGGCCCAAAGGTGCTAGATACGCTCTCCTCTGTCTCCCAGAGATCCTTGCCTGTTAGAACACCAGGTTTATACCCGATTTCAAATGAGGTCACAGCTCGTCCTGTGTCCTGATACACCACGCGTCCCCCGATGCGTGCGAAGTAGTCGAGGTTTTCCGTCCGATGAATGCTGTATCCTTCAGCGGTTAGGTCCTGGAGCAAATCTTCAGCATTAGAGTACGCGGCGAAATCTTCCGAGTCACCCTCGTTTCCGTTGCAAGCAGCCAGAGCTATGGTAATAATCACTGTAGCGACGAAGCCTATACCAAATCTATTAAACATTTCTAAACACTCCCATTTTAAGCCAGTTACCATTGACTACTATAACTACTCCCACCGTAGCAAGTACCAAATGGCCCTTACTCCGAATGAAACGCCACCACCTGGGAAACGCCGAGTCACCCTCGGGGAGACGGCCCCGACTGTCTTCGCGCCCTTGGGTGGGAATAGGATACCCCTTGACCACGAAGACGTTGGTGTAATTCAACGTGTCCGTGTCGGGCCACCGGAGTCCCGACGAAGTACGGGTCAAACGGCGTTATCATTGGTCGCCTTGACCCCGGGAACTACGGTAAAAAAAACGGACCGGCGGTCGATGCCGCCGGTCCCACGCCATAGCTTTTGACACAAGCCTACTTCAGTTTATGATTCTTGAGATACTCTTTCATTTCTGTCGCGAAGGGATAACTCTCCTTCACCAAGCGGGCGAAACCCTTCAGGAAGTCCAGTACATTTTTTTCGGAGGTATCGTCCGCTATTTTGCGTCGCGGCCCGTTGCCATAGGCATCCACCGCCCCTTTGTACGCATCAATCCCCTTAAGTATCACCTTCAGATCAGGCGGACACTTGGAATCCTTACTGAGTTTGATCAGGTTTCCAAGCTGCTGGGTGTAATTGCGCCCGCCGGCTTCCATTTCCTTGTTGTAGGTCGCCGGAGTGGGGTCCGACTTAATATTCTGCACGGTAACCTTGGCCTTGGCGTAAGCGGTTACAACAGCCGTGGGAAACTGGCTGAGGGATTTCAACTGCTTGGCGTAGTCCACTTCCTTTTTTACATCATCGTCTGACAGCCCCTTTTTTTGGGCCGCTTTCGTTTCCTTTTCGACTCGAGCGTCCGCTTTCGCCGTGGCTTTTGTACTCTCCTTGCTATACGTAGTCATATGGTGCACGATTTGGGCCGTAATCAAATCCAGGTGGGCAGCGAGCTTCTTCAGCGCCCGGTAGGCGTCTTTTTCGGTCTTGGCCGTGACTTTAAGGGCGGCATCGATGAGCTTCTTATACTTTGCTGCCTCGGCTTCATAGCCCTTTACCTCTTTTTCAAGCACCTTGTGGATTGCGTCCCGTTCCTTGCCCGCGTTCTTTGAAAAGGGATCGTTCGCGTCAACTTTCTTCAACGCCGCATCGACACCGAGGTTGCCTCGAACAACTGCGAGATGTTCGGGCAGTTTTTTGGCGCCCTTCCCCTGAAGTGGTATGCAGCATTTGTTATAGTCATCCATCCATAGCTTCATAAAGTTGGGCATAGTCTCGTACTCCTCAATAAATCCGTTGGACTCAACTTGGAACTCCGTCGCCTATCCATAGGTATCCGGCTTGTCGTCGTGATGAAGCAGTCATGTTGGAACTGTGTCTGTTTCCAATCCTTTCCAGCGGGCCGTCCGCCCGGTTTTACTCGGGTCGAGATGGCGGCGGGTTTGCCAAGGTGTTCCGCCAGACATACCAGAGACATTGTATGGCGGGCACAAGAATACCCGGCAACACAAGTCGCCGGGCAGTTATAGAGCATTTTGGGGAAGGATAGTTCTACTATGTGCTTCTTCAATCGGGCCTGCATTTTCTCCGCGTAGGGATAGGCCGCCTTCAAGAACTGAACGATTTTTTTTGGAGGCCAACACATCCTTCTCCGAGGTATCGAGGAAAATCGCCCGCTGGTTCCCGTTGCCGAAGGCACCCAACCCGGCTTTGTGACTATCGAGCCCCTTCAAAATCTTTTTCACCTTCGGAGAACACTTCGCATATTTACCCAGCTTAATCAAGTTGCTGAATTCTTGGCTGTAACGCCCCCCGCCCCTGTCCATCACTAAGGGGCAGGCCGATGAACACGTCCGCCAGCCTGCCCCGGTAGGATATTTCTACTTTATCTTGTTCTTCTTCAGGTAGGCCATCATATCTTCCGCATAGGGATAGGTCTCTTTGAGGAGCGTGGCGAAATTCTTCAAGTAGGTCATGACGTCTTTGTCCGATGTATCATCGGGGATGCGCCGGCGGGCGCCATTGCCATAGAGGTCCAGCGCTGTCTTGTACTTTTCAATGCCCTTCAGAACGTCCTTCACCTTGGGGGGACATTTCGAGTCCTTGCTGAGCTTGATCAGGTTGGAGACCTGCTGCGTGTAGTTGCGCCCGCCCGAGTTCATTTCCGTGTTGTACGTGGCCACGGTCGGATCCGACTTGATCGACTGCACGGCGGATTTGGCCTTCGTGTAGGCCGCCTTCACAGCGGTTGGAAACTGAATCAGGGAGCGAAGCTGCTTGGCGTAGTCGGTCTCTTCATTGACCTCCTTGTCCGATTTGCCTGCTTTGTAGGCCGCATCCTTCTCCTTCTCGATCCGCTTACCCGCCTTTTCGTTCTCCTTATCCATCGCCTTGCTGTTGCTGACCCAATGGTGCTCGATCATGGCGTCCACATTGTCGAGATGGGCCCGAAGTTTCTTCAACGCGCGGTAGGCGTCCTTTTCATCTTTACTGGTCTTCTTGACCGCAGCATCGATGAGCTTGCCATACTTTGCCGCCTCAGACTTGAAACTCTTCACCTCTTTCCCGAGTGCCTTGTGCATCGTCTCGCGCTCTTTCCCCGCTTTCAACGTCGAGGAGTCGTTCTTGTCGACCCCGATCAGGGCCTTGAGCAACGGGGCTGAACCTTTCGCCACTTCAATGGTCTCGGCCGTCCGGGGGCTTCCCTTACCCTGCAGGGGTTGGACGCACTTGTTAAACTCGTCGCCCCACTTCTTTGCAAAATCTGACATCGGCGCATCTCTCCTTTTGAATCCGTCGTTCTCTTTATCAAGTGGCGCTCTTAAAGTCGCCGAACAAATAGTACTTGCGAATACGAACAATTACAAATGCTTTTGTGTTTTTATTCGCACGTGACGTCATAATACCATTCCCATAGCCCGTTGCTTCCATGTGGCTACTTTGATCTACTAGAATGACGGCAGATTGATGAATTGCAACGTATGACGAACACACGCCCCTAACCCCCTAAGGCACGCCATTCTATGAAATACCTCCTTTACGTCCCCATGCTGGCCATTCCCCTCGTTGCCTACAACATCCTCATGTTGACCGGCGATTCCATCGCAAACAACCCCGACTTAATCCGCATCCCCCTCATGGCCAATAACGAAGCCATGCATCTGAAACTGGGCGACGTGCTCGTTATGCTGGGCATTATTTTTCTCTACTTTGAGATTCTCAAGGCCACCCGCGCTTCGCGATCCACCATCATCGACCACGCCCTCTCCCTGGTCGTCTTTATCATTTTCCTCGTTGAATACATCGTGGTCGCCGGTGCGGGCACGGCCACCTTCATGATTCTTTCCCTCATGTCCTTGTTGGACGTTATTGCAGGTTTCACCATCACCATCTCGACGTCACGTCGTGACATCTCGTTCGGGGGGAATGGCGGTTTATAGGGAACACTTGGTCACCCGGGGAACGCACCCCGGGGACTGCACCGACCAAGGGCTCCCCGGTGAACCCACGACCACGCCTTGGCCAAAAAGAAAACTACCAACACGAAGACACACGCATTAGTCGGGGCCGTCCCCCTGAGGGAAATGCCGAGTCACCCTCGGGGGGACGGCCCCGACTGTCTTTATGCCCTTGGGTGGGAAAAGGGCACCCCTTGACCACGAGGAAGGCGGTGCAATTCATCGTGGGCGATGTCGGTGCTACCCCCGTTCGGTGGGCGCGTTATCTCCCGGGCTCGGCAGAGCTGTCTTGCGTCGTTCACCGCCCTCTTCTGCGAGCAACACCGACACGCTGGGGTAGGCGTAGATAACGGGCGCGTGGTGTTGCATGAGGCCCCCGGTGTCGGCGGTCGGACCGTAGGTGCTGTGGAGTGGACGGTTCAGCATTCGCAGCAAGGTGGTCTGTTGTCCGCGATGGTGGGCGGTGTGGGCAATGCGGCGGGTCATGATCCAGGCGCGACTGCGGTGTACCTCAAAAAAGTCCACCGACTCTTCCCACCACCCATCCGCCTTGGATTGTAGAGCCGTCAGCCTGAGGGCCGCGTTGTGCCCATAGGTGGCCATGAATTCCTGGCGGGTTTCCCGCACCGGAAGGGGATTGTCCGTCACCACGATGCCGAGCATGGTCGCGAACCACAAGTTTTCGCTGACGCTCTGATGGACCATATGCTCCAACAGATTGCGTCCACGGGGGTCCGTCGGGTGAGGCCGTATGGCCATGTCTTCGTCATCGAACATGGCCCAGACACTCAGTACTTTTTCAATTTCCGTGGCGTAAGTATCCACTAAGAAGGTGTAGTTCACCGAAGATTCTCCCCCTGCGCCGTGCGCATCGTTTGAAGAAATGGATGAAGGACACACGAAGCGGGATGGCCTCGTGTGCCCTTCGAAACGTCACTATATGGCGACCGGTTTTTCCTGCGCAAGTAGGGCGTCGAGTTGACGCTCCAATTCCGCTTTGGAAACCAGTCCCGTTATCTTACCGATGGCGTTGCCGGCCTGAAATACCACCAGGGTAGGGATACTCTGGATGCCGAAGCGAACCGCGAGATCCGGGTTGTCATCAATGTCTACCTTGGCTACGGAGAGGCGGTCACTCCGCTCTTCCGCGAGGGTTTCGACCACCGGGGCCAGTGCTTTACAGGGACCACACCAGTCTGCATAAAAATCGACCAGTACCGGTGTCTCTGCGGTGTTGACGGTGATATCGAAACTTTGGCTCTCGAGTTTTTTGAGTGTTGACATAGCGTACTCCTTTCCGGGCTTCCGCCCGTTTTTTCAGGTATTGCTGCGTGGTAATAGACTAAACTTCGGCGACGTCGAAGAGCTCCACCTTCGGAAAGTCCACTTCGGTCCCGGCCACATTATTCAGGTAATTCGTCAGGATATTGAGGGCCGCATTGGCAACCACTTCCACGATTTCGCCATCCGTGAGGCCAGCACTACGTGCCTGGGTGAGTTCCGACGCCGAAATGCGGCCGCGCTTTTCCACCACGGCGGAGACCAACGCCAAAACAGCGGCATCTTTCGGATTCGCGGCGTCACCACGACGATTCCCGACAACCTCTTCATCACTAAGACCCGCTTTGCCGCCCAATAACGTATGGGCGGAAACGCAATACTGACACCGGTTCAACTCGCCGACCCGGAGCGAGATGCGCTCACGATTTTTCGCCGAAAGGACGCCACCGGCGAGGGTCTCGTTGGTATTCAGGTAACTTTGAAGGGAAACCGGAGAATTCGCCAGCACCTTCATGAGGTTGGGGGTCATTCCGAGCTTCTTTTGCACGCCGTCCAACAATTCCTTCGCTTTGCCGGTGGCTTCATCATTGTTAATCTGGTTGATTCTGGTCATGGCACTTTCCTCTTTGTAATTGGGGTCATGGTTTTATTTACAGACCGGCCAGGTGGCCGCCCTCACGAACTAGTTCACATGTTCTTTCAGGAAATTTCGCATCAATTCGGCTATCACTTCGCCATCCTCTTCCAGGGCAAAATGGCCGGTATCGAGGAGATGGAATTCAATGGTTTTCAAATCCCGCTTGTAGGGGTGGGCGCCCGATTCGGGAAAAATCTCATCGTTTTTACCCCACACAATCAGGGTGGGTGGTTGATAGGTCCGCAGGTAGTTCTGCCAAGCGGGGTATAGAGGCGGGTTGCTGCCGTAGGAGAGAAACATAGCCATCTGGATTGCCTCGTTGCCTTCGCGATCGAGCAAGGGCTGATCCACATTCCAGTTGTCGGGGCTGATAGCCTCCGGGTTCCGGGTGCCGTTGGTGTATTGCCAGATCGTGGCCTCGCGCTTGAGGATGGCTTTCACCGGTGCGGCCGTATCCTCGTCTGGATTGGCCCAGAACGCCTTCAACGGTTCCCAGAACGCCTCCAGCCCTTCGTCGTAGGCGTTGCCGTTTTGAATGATGAGGGCCTGAACCCGCTTTGGATGGGCTGTGGCCAGACGGAAACCGACGGGCGCGCCGTAGTCCATCATATACAGGCTGTAGCGCTCCAGGGACAGGGCGTTGGTGAATTTTTCGATCACCTGCGCCATGTTGTCGAAGCTGTAGTCGAAGCTGGTCACGGGCGGGGCATCGCTATTCCCATAGCCGGGATAGTCTGGCGCGACGACATGGTAGCGGTCCGCCAACCGGGGAATGAGTTCCCGGAACATGTGGGACGACGTGGGAAAACCGTGTAGCAACAGAACCGTGGGTGAGGAGCGATCTCCCGCTTCCCGATAGAAAATATTCAGGCCGTCAATCGCCACGGTGCGGTGATAGACGGGGTGTGTGGGCCCCCCGTGGGCGGATGACGCACTCAGGGCGAAACCCGCCAGTAGCATCCCGGCCAATCCCCCACGCTGCAGTTGTTGTATGAAGCTCATCCCATTCTCCTTCTTCGAATCATCTGGACCTGTCCCGGTGAATCCGCGACGTTAGCTACTTAAGGCAGGAGTCATGCCAACGACAACGACATTTCGTATCCCATTTTATGCTCATGACTTACAACAGAATTGTGCCGCGACTCCGACCTCCGACATTTCGTTTTTAACGATATTTCGTTGCAAGAAACCCGAAATTTCGTTAAACTGACGGTATGAACGTTGATGTGCTACAGAAAATCGTGTTGGATGCCACGGGTGAACATGACGTGGAGCGGGTACTCCAAACCATTGTCCAAGGCCTCGTGGATGGTG
>CAXBPH010000084.1:0-25220 GCA_963977445.1 uncultured bacterium
CTTAATACCCCGAGCAGCCCAAAAGATCCCGGCTTTGTGAAATATTCGGGCTAAGTCGGTGCGCGGCGGACTTCGGACGTCCGAAGTTACGCGGCAAATCCGCCCAGGGGGTTCGTGACTACGGGGCGCAAGCCCTATGTCCGTTCAACCTGCGCTGGCGTGGGGAGTACCCGTCCTGGTAACAGGCGGGTTCGGGTGCCGGAAGGTACCCGGCGATCGGTGACAAAAAGCCGACGGCGAAGAGCTCAACCATGAGAGGGGCGAAAGCCCTTGCCAGTAAAATTCACGTGAGACGATGCCGAACTGCGAAGGGCCGTGATCGGTGGGTAAGGGGGAGCTTCTTACTTCTACCCCCTGAAATCGTCATTCGCCTGTTGTGCGAAGACGCAAACTGCATCGGGACGGGAGTCCCGGTGTACGGTCATCGGTTTTGAGGGATAACACCCTCTAGCGACGTGACGCGTGAATTGGAGGTCAACACTAATGCGGGAACCGCTGAGGCGGCCGGGGTGGTGCTCGGTGCCTGGTCCATTCAACCAGGTGTTTCAAATGCCTCAGTGGGGGAGTGTGGTCTGAGTAGAAGTCGACGGTTTCGAGGGTGCAGACGGCAAGGCAGTCGCATGCATCTTGGTGTGTCTACGGGTGGTGCCGGGACACATATGCCACGACGAAAGGACTGACGGGTTTTTACCCACTTGGATTTTGCCAGGGGGTGGCTGGGCGGTGTTCAGCCACCCCCTTTACCCTTGGCAGGGATACGGACGGCGTCATGGGGTCCATCGGGAGATGGTCCCTATGACGCGTGTGCATTGGCAACGCGCAGCAATGTGAGAAAGGAGGTTTCGAACAGAAGGTTTTGAGTGCGCTACCGGTATGAATTGGGCACGGGGTACTTATGGAAGTAAGTGTGCCGTGCCGAGTGGTCGACCGATTTTGCAGAATTCGTGGATGTGTCGTTTAGCGTCTGCCATGAATTCGAGCATTGAATGGGTCGGGCATTGCTTTTTCCGCTAGATGTGGTAAAGAAACCGGCGAGGCGCTCGTTTCGCAGGCTCTTATTGACGGTGCGAAAGCCCATCACGAGGCTGCGTTACGGGCGCTTCTGCATCTTGGTCGTTTACAGCATGGCCTTGGTATGCGCGAAAGGGTTAGAACAACGGCTTTGCGGGATTGTGCCTTAAACAATCCCGCCCCTTCATTCGGGGGACTTTCCAGCGGGGGCTTTATGATATACCGATGTGTTGCCACGAGCCTCGCGGGGTTCGTCCAACAGGTGGCCACGGCCTATCTTCCGCATGGCTACTGGTTCTACAGCCAGGGCTTCGTACCCATGGGGAAAAACCCGGAAGCGGTCGATACCAAGCTGATTACAAAGTACGGCGCGGCCCTGTCCAAATGGCAGCGGGCACGCCGGAAGCGTGCGGGTATGGCCAATATTCAATACCTGCGTTTTGAGCGTACCTTTTTGGTCATGGCGACCAAGGGCCTGCACCCGTTTTTCGAAGAAGAAGCGGCGGCCATCCGCGATACGCGCAAGGTGCCTATTCGGATTGGAGGTTACTCTATCAGTGTTCGAAAAGGACCCGATGGACGCCTCCACAGCCACGTTCGCATTGACCGGGATCCCTACACCGAGTTGATGGCCCACTACCTGGCGCAGGTTGCCCGACAGTCTACTGCCCGGCTCGTGGACGAACTCTACCGCCTGCCCTATGAACCCTATGCCCCGGTGCGCCGGCAATATCTGCTGTTGCTGCGGCGGCTCAACGAGATACGCAAGCAGAACGGTCGGCAAACCATCCCCGTGGAAGCGCTGCCCCTGCGACGCCGGATCGTCAAACCTTTTGAAACGGACGCCAGCGAAACATCGCGGGCGCCCGGGGAGAACGTCATTCATCCTCCGGTTTGAGCGCCGTGATGATTTCTGACGCGGTCTTCCGTATGCCGTTCAGGGAGGCTTCAAGCAATTCGGTGTCTCCCTTGTAGAGCTGGATATAATCGCTGGATGCCGTGTTAGATTCGAGGCCAATGGCATTTGACACAATGTATGCAACGGCTTCGGCCTCGGTTTCGCGGATTGTTGGCGTACCAGTCAGGCCTTGATCGGTCCAGTGAAGCATTTCGTGGGCGAGCTCGTGAACCAAAACAGAGAATTCCGCAGCGGGACTCAGATCTGCTCGAATCCGGATCTTGCCTCCAGACGAAGCGCCTTCGGCGGTACCCAGGTCGTCCGAGTATTCCAGCACGATACCCTTGGCCGCGACTAAGGTCTTCACATCCTCCGTGTAGTCCTTCGGATCGCCACTGGCTTCGGCAGGGTGGGGGAGAGGGTCCCCATCGGTTTGCGACAGGTCAAATACATGGGCCGCTCGGAATCGAATGCTGGGTTCGTCATCCTGCGATTTGGACTCACCCTTGTCGGTGTTTCGGTAGACTACGGGAGCAACGATGGTGATGCTCTGTTCGCTTTTCTTGACGTATCGACCGAGTTTCTTCCAGGCACGGAACCCGGCGACCTGTGAGGCCTCCGGGAATTGGGATACGATAAGCATGATATTCCGGAAGCTGTATCGGTGAAACTTCGCCATGGCTGTGATGTAGGCCGTGAGTTGTTCGCTTTTTCCGGCTTCGAGATTTTCCACGAGGGATTTAAGGCCCTGGTCTATGAGTTGTTTTACGTGATCCGTTTTTTCTGTATTCATGTCCGCCTCCTTGGGGCTCAGGGTTGTTTTCTTCGCGGAGACGGCCATGCAAAGCGAGCCCGGCGGTCAAGGTGGAGGCGCAGCACTACCTGGACCGCCGAGGGGGAGCGAAGCTAGGAAACGCGCAAGAGAAAACAACTGGCCCAAGGAGGTGGGGCGGGAATGGGAGTCACATCAACTTCGAAAAAAGGTGAATGCGGAGACGGCGGGGAAACGCAGGGGGCCGCATGCGGCGTACCACGTTAACGGGTCGCATCACGGTTAACAAACCCGCCGGAGACGTCAAAAAGTGGCAACGTGATGGTTGGTATTCAACCCGGCTGTCGGAAGATATCCACCTTAGTCTCAAGACATCTGCGTAGGCTGAGGTCGCTCACGCCCACTTCAAACCAGCTTCCAGGTTTTTGATAGAAGTCCAGACCCCGGCCGATCTTGATGACCCAGCCATTGTCCAACCGGATTTCCCGGTCGTGTATGCTTGGATTGTGTTGGACGTCAAGCTCGACGTCCAATTCGATGAGGCTTTGCTTGAGATCGCCGAGCTTTTCCATGGCGTCTGCCTGCTGCAAACCATCGTCATAGCCCGTAATCAGCGTGATCTTTCGTGCTGTGCCGTAATTCACGACTGTCTCACAAAAGCGCACGAAGTTCTGGATTTGATGCTGCAGGCGTATGTAGGGGTCTTCGATTGTGATCGCTTTCGCTCCCTGGAGGTACGGTCCAAGAATCGAGTCGTAGCTGTGGCCCGTATCACCATACTTGATTGTGAAGTGCTGTTCCGTCGGTTCGGTATCTCGAATTTCCAAGACCGGGGGCGTTTCAGAGACAGCTGGAACAGGCTCCGGCACCACGGTGGTACTGGGCGGTGTCTCGGGGACGATAGCGGCGTCTGCCCCCGGGTTTGTCTCCACCAGGCGCAGGCCACGGCGTGCGGGCTCCTGGGTGGCGAGCGCATTCTTGGACTCCGGACAGAAGACAACCACTTCTTCCCCGCCGGCCTTGAAGTACGACAGGTTAATCAACGCAAACTCGTCGTCTGGCTTGCGCTTGTTCATCTGCTCCTTCACCCTGCGGCGGCACTCCGTTGCGTAGGCCACGTATTCTTCAAACTCTTCATCCGTAGGCGGTCCGGTGGGGTGGAGGATTTTCAGGAAGGCGCAAACGGTCTTCTTGATGCCCTTTTCGTCGCGCCCTTCAATAGCTTTTCCCAATCGAATCCGCTTGCTGACTTCTTCGTAGCGATTGGTGTGCTTGAATTGGTAGTGGAAGGCCTCCGCAAGGTAATCCGTGATGAATCCATAGCGATTCGTGAGAAATTCGCTGCTGTTTTTCGGCATTTCCCAGCCGGGTATGTAGGCGGCGAAGCGGTCCATGACCGCGAGATCCAGCTCGGGCGGCAACGGCTGAAACAGGTCATATTCCGTCGAATTCACGACTTGATGCACCGAAAGGTCAATATTTCCGACAAAGCTCAGACTGGCATCCGCTATAACCTCTACCCCGCGAGAGAAACGGCCATTTGCCATGAAGTCCTTCATGATCTGGATCGTATCGGGGTCTCGTACCTTGATCCCGCCCACCTCGTCGAAGGCAACGGTATCCCAATACCCCACCAGGCCGACCTTTTTGCGGTTGTTGTTGTAAAAGAGCGTGGCCTTCGTCGCCTGCCCGCCGGAAATCAGCGTGGCATAGGGGGAGAACTCGCTGAAGAAGTACGACTTGCCCGTGCCTCGGGGTCCAAGCTCGATGTAGTTGTAGTTTGGTTCCACGAGGGGCGCCAACCGCGCCATAAAATGCATCTTGACGCGCTGGGTAAGTTTTGAGGGCTCCAGGCCTACGGAGCGCAAGATGGCATCCATCCACTCGTCTCGCGTGAATTCCTTTCGGCCCTCCATATAGCGATCGAAATCGAAGCGGGAAAGCTGAATGGGCCGCAGCTCCTCGATGTAGAATGCGTAGTCGTCTTCTTCGATGGCATTGTGCGATAACGTAACTTCTGCCCAGATACCGCCCTCCAGCAGCCGGTCGTTGTCGCGGTAGAACTTCTCGCCCACAGCGATGCGCTGGGAGTTGAAGTTTTCCAGTGCCGCCCAATGGCGCTTTTCCTTTTCCACGTAGCGCACGTGCACCTTGTCAATAAAACGGTGCTGCCCCCGCGTGGCCACGCGTGACTGCGCGGCATTCGCTTCGTCGGGTCGCACATAGTTCTCTTGCAGCGTCGAAAGGACCGCCTCCATTCCCGCGTCCATTTCCGCCTGGTCGCTGCTCGCGCAATACTTGGCCAGGAGGAATTCCAACACAAAAGTGGGCACGTTGGTGCCTTTCTTGATGCGGTGCAGCAAATCCTTCCGAAGCACTTTGCCGTCGTAGGTCGCGTTAAGTTTTTCGTCCAGTGCGTCCATCGCGCTCACTCCGTGTAGTCCGTTTCAATAGCCAGCGCACAGTAAGCCGCCAGCGTAGTCGGGTTCAAGGCCTTGACGGTGAACTTGCCCCGGAATTCTGCATCCATCCGCAACGCGATTTGTTTGCGCTCGCCGGGAGTCAGGGTAATGGTTCGGGTTGCGGGATTCACCTCGCCGCCGGGACGGGGCTCGCCGACCACGTTGCCCTTGCTGTCCTGGGCCTCCAGCAGGATTTCCACGCTGACCTCCTGGGAGAAGAGATCGTCCGCCATCAGGCTGACCTCAAGCACGGGCAGCTGTGTGGTTATCCGTTTTGCACCATTCTTGTAGTTCAGTTCGACCAGCACCTTTCGTACGTCGTCCTGCTCCGCCACATCCAGCCGCGCGACCAATATAGGCACCACGGCCTCCGGAAGTGAGGCCCCACCGTGGAAATAGAGATGGCCGTCGCGATAGGGGGCCATGCTTCGGGGTAGTGCCACGTGAGCAAAGTCCCCGTGAATACCTACTTTTTCCGCACCCAACACCACGCTGTGGTTGTCGCTTGTGCCCGTTCCCAGCATCATGCGGTCGTGGGCATTCACCGGCCAATCGCCCTGGGGTTTCACGCACACATCGCCCGCTTCCGCCTGCGCATTGAGGAAGAAGCCGTGGTCTGTCACGATAACCGCTTCCTTAAAGCCCAGGCCCCGCAGTTTGTGTAGCGCCACCCGAATTTGCTTCAGCGTGCCGGGAATCAATCCCAATGTCGTCTCTGGATTGCTTTCCAATTGGCTGTCGATTTCCGTAGAACGGAGGACCAGGAGGTCCACCGTTTCCGGGATTTTCGGTTTGCCGCGCGCAAAATCACTGAGGAGCATCTCGTGGAAGCGGTCGCCGAGCCGTTTCCGGAACACGTCCATGCGCTGCGTCACGTTACATACCGGTACACTACCCAATCGGGGCACGAGCGTGTCGTTTTCCCGCGTCAGTGTCAGCTGGGTGCGCGCACCCGGCAGCAAGCTCGCCATGCCTACTGGTGTGATGGTGGGTAACTGGGCGTAGGCCACCTGCAACTCCACCGGCCCATCCTCCGCCAACAATTTCTCCAAGGCCACGCCCAACTCATAGCGCAGGGCGTCCACCATGAGGTAGGCCACTTTGGTGCCATTCTCCTTGAGCCGGTCCGCCACGAGTCGGTCAAAGGTGTCCGCATTGGCCATGCGCCCCGTTGGCGGCCAGCCCGCAGATTCCACGTGCTTCGTAAACACGCCCTGCACCCGTTCCGCCAGACGGCCATAGCGCGCCCGGGCCTGCTGAATGACTTCGTGCATCATGTCATGGGGATCGAGAAAATCGCCCACTGCCTGCTCAAACTCGCGCTGGAGCCGGTCGGCCTCGCGCAGACTGCCGAGGTAAAAATCGAGGAGGTCGCTTTGGCTCCGGGCATGGTCCGGCAGGAGACGCTCATAGTCCTCACAGGCCTCCACCAGGCTCAGGCCCGCACGGACCAGGGCCCATTGTGCCTGACTTTCGCCCTTCCCGAGCCACACCGAGTTTCCATGGCCACCCAATACCCGGCGCGTGGCATCGGTGTCATTGTTGGTGATGCCCCGGATGGCCCGGCGGAGGAAGGTCCGTTCTTCAAAGGGGAAGGTGTCCCGTTCGCCCAGGTCCTCAATGCTGCCGCAGACCGCAACCAGCTCCATCTCACCCTCTATAGCCTCCGCCCGTTCAATATAGCCATTGCGTGACTTCGGGTCGTTGCGGAGACGTTCGCACACATCTTCTACAATGGGCTGGGCTTCCACCGGTGCCCGTGGCACGCCCTCCAGGGATTCGGGCAGTTTTCCGGGCAGGTCAAAGGCAAACTCACTGAACAATACGAAGCGCCACAGTTCATCGGCCAGCGCGTTCCAGGTCTTACCCCGTGTCTTCACGCCCATGCCCAGGGTCATCTTGAGGAAGTCCCGGGCCTCGGGCATCCAGCCTTCCTGCGCCTTCAACGCGTCCGTCTGGGTCGCCGTGGGGGAGAGGAGTGCCGCGAGAATTTCCCGGCCCGAGTCCACCTTCAGCGTCGCGCGCAATTGGGGCCAGTTCACGCCGCCGCCAATCGCATCGATTACGGCAAAGGCCGGCCCACCGGGCGACGCGGCGAAGACCCGGCGGATATCCGTGGCATAATCCGGCCGTGCACGCAGGCACAGGCTGAGGTACTCGTCACCGTCGTCCTTGGGGAACACCGCCCCACACTCGGCGTAGAGGGCGAAGGGATCGACCTGCTTGTCCGCCTCGCTTTCCGTCCGCCGTTTCGGCACATAAATCAACACACCCTCTAATGTCCCCTTCGGTGCACCGACGACGCGCAGGGCCATCAGGGCTGCTTCCCGGCTCTCGATGCTGCTTTCGGAGGCGTCGATCACCGCCAGCTTCTCCGTGGCCAGTCCCAGGCTCAGCGCCCGGAAGCGTTGCTCGGGATCGTAGACCACCAGCACCCCGGCCTTCTTCAGGCGGGGCAGGAGAACTTCCTGGCTAATGAATTGTTCTATTGACATAATGCGTTACCCCTCATTCCGCTTCGAGCTCATCGGTGTCCCTCGCCGCAGTCGCAGACTCTCGACGATCGACCTCCTGAGGGATTAGGCGCTTTTTCAATTCGCTACTGATTTTCTTGCATCGGCCCAAGAAGAACATGTCGTAGTCATCTTCGAAAATGCCAAATGCGTTCAAGCGTATCAAGTGAGTCTTCATGCAGGCGTCTAATGTTTCGTTGTCTTTCTGGAATTGACGCATGTATTTTGACGGTGGCTTGGCCTTGATCTCACGCTTGTTCAGCCAATCATCGACGATGGTTATGTTTGCGATGTGGTTGATATGGAAATCATCTTCACCTTGCTTCTTAAGGAAGGCTTTTGGGAAAAAATGGTGATAGTTCTTGCTGTTGGCCTGTTTGAGCCAATCGTTGCTTATCCGAACCTCAGAATTGTCCATGAAAGACTGTGGCCGCTGGTACGCCAGGACACAAAGCAGGGCCTTAACGTAGGAGCGACTAAGGGAAAAAAATCCATTATCTTCGATGAAATTAACGGAAATATCTATCGCCCATTCATATTTTGGAAGTTTACCCTTGATAATCTCGTCCACTTTGCGGATATCCTGGGCCAGATGACTTTCTAGGCTTTGAGAGTATCGCCCGCCTAGCGAGGCACGCCAAAAGTAGTCGTCCATTCGTTTTTTTGCGTCACCTTTGAGTTTTCCCTTGCTTTGATGGAAGTAATACGCAAATGGGACGATTAAATTTTGGTAGGGCAACAATTTGGACACGGGAATGCGTAGCGAGTTTCGGAAATACTCCACCGCTTCTTTGATGGCATCCGACGTCGCTGGCCAGGCCTTTACAACCTCAGCCCGTTTGAGTTTGAGGATGTGGCGTTTCTGGCACTCCTTTGTCAGTAGCACCGACAGCGTCTGCAATACGACCGACTCGGGGACTGTCCCATAGTCCACGGTCTCCAATTCGTCCCGCAATTTGTCGTACTTTTCCGCCAAGTCAAAGTTGGCCTTCGAGTCGAAGGTCTTGGCCACCATAATCTCGAAGACCGACAGGGCCTTTCCGCTCACGTTCAGCCGCGTGAAAATCTCCGTGGCCACCTCGATGGGCGCATCTTTTATCAAGACCGAGGAGAATTGATAGGAGTCAACGCGTTTTCGATAGGTGTCAATCCGACTGTGATATTCCTGGGGGAACGCATTGAGTTCGGAGAGGGTACCGTGTAGCAGGGTGTGAAGCTTGATGGTGCTGTGCCCATTCGTACCAGAAAGATCCGTGAGCACGATCGGGTCCTCGTCACCAGCGTCAAGATCCAAGTAAAACTCAGAGAAATCTTCCTCGCGGTCGGCCCGCTGAATCTTCAGCCCATTTAGACTGGCGAAAAGGGATGTCAGCCGTTGCTGCCCGTCAAGCACATACTGAATGTAGTCACCTTTCGGCGTCACCGGCAGGTCGAGGCCGCCCAAGTTCCTTATGGACCGCAGCTCTTCCTTGGTTTTCCACAGGATAAACGTCCCGATGGGATAGCCCTTCATAATGCTGTCCAGTAGGGCTGCTGACTTCTGTTTATCCCACACAAAATCGCGTTGGAACTGGGGAATCTTGATGATACCCTTCGCGATGTCCGTCATGAGTGAGGTGTAGTTTAATGATTGTGGTTCGGGAAGATTCATATGTTTAAATCTCGTGATTTTGGATTGTGGCTTACGTTCCGCATCTTAGCGGTTCGATACGTGCCTCTCTGAATCAAGGATATTTGAGTTCTTAGAGCATATTTTCCAACTCTTTCGCGATTTCCTCTGACGTTTGCTCCGGTGGTGGCTCACATTGCTTATCCATCCCCGCCTCCTTGATGAAGGCTTCCGCCATCGCCTTTCGCCGGGGATTTATCACTACCGGCATGCCGAAGCACGGCTTCGAATAAATCTGCGCAGGAATGACCGCGTCGTAAGTCATCCCGTCGCCCACAATTGCCCGTATGATCTCATCAAACCGCTTTGTAAACCAGGGTTCCGAAATAAAGTGGGGCCATCCCGTGTCGGCCATACTGAAGTTTACAACCAGTAATCGCAGCAGGCCCTCGGTCTCACCGCCACATTGTCGCCTACGCAATTTCGTGCGGATCTTATTTCCCCATTCCGATCGGGCACATTCCTCTGCGCTTCCGACTTGAAAGAACAATTGGGTATCGGTGGAGCGTGTGCCCCAATGGATGGTAATTTCGCGCTCCTCAGAATCCTCGTTATATTCCTCGCAAGCAACTCGAATCTCGGTTTTCCCGCCGGGGCCATCCACTACCAGGTCCGACGAGGGCCGACCCTCGGATAACCAGGCTTCGGCTTTTGCCTGGAATTCTATTAGCCAGGCGTGTAGCTCCTTCTCGGCGCTGGGAAACGTATAGGCGTAGAACAAGTCGTTTCGTTCGTAATCATCCGCTTCCCGTTTCGGGCCCGCATGGATGCTTAGTTTAAAACCACATGGGAGATCGAGGTACCCGAGAATCGCCTTCAAGTATTCCTCTAGTAGTTGAAGGCCCACAAAATCTACCGGCGTATAGAGCTCCATCCGAATCTCGCCGACCGACGTTCCCACAATCAAGTCAGGACAAACAGGGGCGTTACTAGATTCAGGCGCTTCAAGATGGTCACCATAACGTTCGTGCAAATGGGTAAATAGAAGTAATTCCGCAACGCGCTGGTTTCGTTGAAATGAGTTTTTTGTTTTGAGTATTGCCTTGCCGATGGGCCCTGAGAGAGGTAGCCATGTGTTAATAAGCTTCAGGAGTTTTTTTGACGACTCGTAATGGGTATTGTTCAATAAGCAAACAATCTCCAACTCCGAACGCCCGGAATCAGGAATCGAAATCGATTTCGCTATTTCCGGGTAGTCGCCAAGTACTTGGTGTACTTTCGCGGTGATGGGATAGGTGACGCGGACCGTGCTCATTGGTTGGCCCCCATTGCCGAACAACATGTGCTCTGTGGGTTGCGCGGCAACCGAGAGACAGCCGGGACTGCTATCCTACATTCTTTCTCGGGCGTCAGGTCCCTCATCGTGCTTTTACCTCTGCCACGATGGCGCTGAGTTCGGCTTCGGTGAGTTTGCGGGGGCACCATTCCACTTTGCTTGTGGCCTTGCCGCTTTTGGTCTTTTTGGTCACTTCCGCCTCTTCCCACAGGGCCGCTTCGAGGTCGTGGGCGATGGCGTAGCTCCGGTCCTTATGCGAAGCGCGGACGACGCGGTCGGGCCAGATGCTCAGGGCGAGGTGTGCCCAGTCGTAGCCGCCCCCTTCGAGGGTTTCCCAGGTCTCCTTGAGCTTCTTCTGCCAGGGCTTGTGCTGGAAGAGGCGCCACAGGGGCGCGGCGGTGATCAGTACGCCATCATTCAGGTTGGGTTTCCAGAATCGGGCGATGCGGAGCAGTTCATCCTGAAATTCCCTGAGTTCCACCTCCAGGTCGCTCAGCCGCTCCAGATCCTTCTCCTCGGTCGACGCGCGCTGGGCTTTGCTCTGGAGGTGGGCCATCTCGTCGGCCACCTGCTTCAACTTGGGCTCCACGAAGTCGTTGACCGCTGTGTACAGCGTCTGGTCGGTAAGGCGGTGGTAATAGATCCAAAGAGAGTAAGAATTGGACGGGGTCGACAGCGGCCAGTAGATGGGGGCCTGGCGACGGCTCTTGCTATACCGACTGAGGTGGTCGGCGAAAAAGGTAGCCGGGCGGCGGAAGTAATCCCGCAGGGTCTTTACGCCAAGGAACTCGCAGGCTTCCTGTTCGATGGACTCGGCGCGGTCCTTCCAGATAACCTCCATGGCATCACGGACGCGGGCGACAATGTCCTCGGGATGCATCTTGTCATCCACCAATATACCGGGCCAGGAAATGCGCAGTGGGTAATTCGCGGGCACGTCCTCCGGCTCGGCGGGCAGGCCCTCGGCGTTCTGGAGCATCCCGGGCGGGCAGACGGGCAGCGGATCGAAGGGATCGGGCAATGCAGGGCGCTGGCGCTCCCCGGTGGCGTAGCGGATGTCCCAGCGGCCGAGGACGGTGCCGAGTGCATTTGAGCAAAACGATTGGCCCACAAACCAGCCCAAATCTCTAGCGCCAGAAACATCGCTAATTGGTAGTTCGGGTACTGGCTGTTTTGCGCTGAATTCATCCAATACGCGGCGCTCCTCGCCTGTAAGGGAAAAACCATCCTCATACAAGTCTGAGCAGAAACGCTCGGTTACACGAGACCCTTCACATGCACTTTGTACATGAAAATCGATTAGCCGCAGCGCGTCACTAAGCGATTCGCACGATGGGCGCGCATTTCCAAAAATGGGCGAGAGTTCATCGAGCGATTCAGCAAATGCGTGTTTATTGATGGTTTCCTCGACGTATTTAGCTATCTCGCTTTCGTTCTCCAACTGAATGTGTGGTAGTAGATTTACATAACCAGAGTATTTGTGCTGACCACAGAATCGATTCAATGAGTAACGGACAAGAGGTGTGTTTAGAAATCCGAGTAAGGCCAGAGCCTGCTCTTTGCTTGGAATCGGGAAGGATTGACCTTCAACAGTAAAAACAAATCCGTCAGGCAAGACATGCGCTGCAAAAAACTCACCGCGCTTTCCGAAACACACTCCTCTCTTAAAATGCTTTGTTGGATTGCGCAATACTGTCGATGAATCTTTTGGGATTAGTTCGAGTGGAACTGGTGCAACAACTGTTGCTAGTTGACGGGTCTTGTATGGGGAAAATCCAGATCCGTTAAATAGGCGGGCGCGCACTTCAGACGAGCCAGGGTAACATTCCCACCAAAGACGGAAGTGTTTTTCGGACTTCAGAGCGTGCCCCTGGAACGCAGAGAGGCCTTGCTCACCAAGAGAATGGAATTCCGAGAAAGCCACACGGAGAAATCCGGGAAAGTCATAGCCAATGACGGCATTTGGGAACCGTTTGAAACGGCTGGCATTTTCTACCGTCACTCGAGGCTCGTGAAGGCCGCACTCTACCGCTTTCAGAGCGGCAAGGATCTCCTGTCCCTTACAATCCGACTTAGCACTTCGAACATCGATAAAAACCCCAGGCCCAGTCACCCTAGACAGTATGGACGATGTCACCTCGACGTTTGCATCTAGAACTTCCCAGCCTAAATCTGCGACTGAGCGCAGCCGATTGTCTGGGACAATGTGCCGCCGTCGGAAGTTCTCGTATGTGCTTTTGATCACTGCCGTTCTATCGTAAATTGCACCGACGCTGCCAAGCGAAGTGTTTAGATTGACAGCTCGGTCAAAGAACGCGCATAGAACGTTCTTGTTCCAATCTTGATAGCGATCGTCAATATATTTGTAAGACTCACTTGAAGCTTCCCCAAAAGGTGGATTCATAACGACAGCGTCGTAGCGTTTGCGGCAGAGGTCGATGAAGGCAAAACCGCGTGCAGCGTCGTCGGCGAAGAGGCGGCGCTGGTAGGCGTCCGTCTCGGCGTGTTCGGCATAGCCGCGAAGGGCGTCGATAACCTGGTTCTCGGCGGTGTCCCAGAAATCGGTAGTCATTGGTCCGCGACCCTTCGCCAGTACGCGATCTAAACCTGTGGGTTCCTGTTGGGCACCCGGCCTGCGCGTTTGATTCAATTCCTCTGTGGTAAACAATTCGAGGGGCCGGGATTCGAATTCTTCCCAAGCCCTGCGGGCGTCTTCGATGGCGGTGCGGATTTCCTCTTCGATTTTGAGGAGAGCCCCGGCTTCTCCCGCGAGCTTCATTCTGTCGAAAACCGTCCGAACCAGTTCGCCGAGGAGTGGCGGGTCGAGGGTGGCGACAAAGTCTTCCAGCATCTCGGGGCTGCCGGGCATGGGCTCGGCGCAAACGATGTTGGAGCGACGGATACGGGGGCGGTCGGCGGGTTTCACGCCCTGGTCTTTCCAAGCCCGTTGGGCGCGGAGCCAGAGGGAGAGTCCGGCTATCTGGACGGCCCTGGGGTCAATGTCGATACCGTGAATGTTGTGCTCAATAATGAGGCGTGGGACATCCATCAGAAAATTCTCTTTGTTGGCGTATGCTTCCTGCAAGACTGAGGAATCGCCACTATCCCAAGCTTCCTCGTAGATGGCTTCAAAAAGGTCGAAGGCGTAGAGCCCAAAGTGCATGGAGCCACAGGCCGGGTCGAGAAGCCGGATCTCGCGGGGGTCCTTCCGGGGCCGATAAGGCACCAACACGGGCGCCCGGAGTAATTCTTCCTGGGCGTGCTCCTCTCCTTCGCCCGCGCGCAGCCGCTCCAGAATCTCCTGCGCGGCCCCCATAGCAAGGCTGCCGCGCCGGAAAATCGTGCCACACCCACTTTGGCGATCCGCGCGCGCGCATAAGAATAGAAAGTCCCACAATTCTTGCAAGGGCACCGCCGTCAAATCGTCCAGAGCCCGGTACTGCTCCTCCAGATGCCGATGCTTCGCCGGCTCACCGTCCCGCTGGTAGGCATCGACACAGTGTCCAAGCTGGATGGCAAGGTCTCCTTGCGCTCTCTCCTCCGCTGGCCAGTCGGGAATCCTCCCCTGGCGCAACGCATCGGCCAAGGTTTTCACCTCACGGTCGTATTTCTCGTCCACCGTCGACTTTGCGAGGAAAACTTCATTCGGCCGTCGCACCAGGTATTGGCAGGTGTCTTTCAGGCGGGTATTTCCCTGGCACATCTCATACCAGATGCGGCCGAGGGTGTTGTCGGTCAGGAATTCCACGACATAGCGTGGGGTGAAGAACTGGTTGCGGACGGCGAGTTCCCGGCTGTTCCGAGGTGCGGCGGAGTCCTTGCGCATCTTCTTGCGCTCTTCGGTGGAGTTGAAGTACTGGTAGATCCAGCCGATGGTCTCATCTTCGGCCCAGAGAGGCTCGATCTCGGCGTGGTTGATGAGGGGGAGGACTTGGAGGAGGGCGGCCTCCCGGGGGAAGAGGCGGCCCTGGGGGGCATAGCGGTCGAAGAGCGTGGGGAGGTCCTGGGCCAGTTCATCGAAGACGCTGAAGAGGTAGACCCGGTAGGCGTCGCCCGTTTCGCCCAGGCCGGTGCCCGCGAGGCGGGCATAGAGCTGGAAGCCCTTGGCCTGGTAGCCATTGCCCACGGACTCCACGAGGAGCCCCCGGGCCTCGGCCAGACGCAGGGCGGCGAGGCGGTTGAGCACGGTGAAGGCTTGCTCCCGGACGATACGGTCCAGCCCGGTGCGGGCGTCGGCCTGTTGGCTCGCGCGGTAGTGGGCGAGGGTATCGCGCAGGATACGGGCGGTCTCCCGCTGGGCGTCATTCAGATCGCGGAGCTTGTCCATGTCCGTCACGGTGCCCGAGACGGGGTCCAGCCCGTAGTCATTCTGAAGCTGCCGGGTGAATTCTTCTTCCAGCACCTTGCGCGATTCATTCACAAAGCGCTGGAGCCGGTTTCGGGTGGGTTGGTCGAAGGCCATCAGTGCGTACCCTGGCGATTTTGCGTCGTTGCCCAAACACCGGTAAAGTGATCACGTAGGTCTTCCAGCAAGTCGGGGACATACTCCCGGCAGGTAATGCCCAGGTAGGTGGCGGCACGGGTGGCACCGACGTAGAGGTACTTGTCAAACAATTCTGGTTGAATTTCGGCGAGATTGTCGACATCCACGAAAAAGACCGCTTCGAACTCGAGCCCCTTGATGTACTGTATATCAAAAACGCGGACGTCGTTGTCGTGTCCCACGACTTGGCCAAGCGGGCAGGCCTGCACTTGGATGTTGTGTTCGTATAACGCGTCCTTCAGGGCCCTTGAAATGAGGGTCACTTCTTCTTCTGAATTAACAAAGATAGCCGTCGAGGGCATTTGCCCCACAAATTTTTCGATCTCGCGTATTCTTTCAGCCAGCCAGTAAATGACTACTTCATCGGAATCTGCTGATTCCAAGAGTACGGGGGGCACTCCCTCACTGTCCACGTGCTCCGGCAGTGTGGCGACGTGCCCGGCTCCCTTTAGTGTTTGGACTATCGCTCTGGAAAGCTCGTTCAGTTGTCTGCTCTGGCGGTAGGAAACAGATATTTCCCTGATATCAAAGTCTGAAAAGACCCATCGGAGCTCATCTTCCGTCCGCGTGCCCCATGTTGTCAGGCGCTGGTTGAAATCCCCGCACGCGAAAAAGGACTGAAGTTCCGGCCGCGCCAACGCGGCCATACAGGCAAGTTGAACAGGTGAAAAGTCGGTTGCTTCGTCTACCAGGATTTGATTGCGGTAGAGTCCAAGGAGCGGAATTAGTGAGGACCAGTGAGTGGAATCGATGTTTTTCCTGATGTCTGGCACGGAAAGTAGATTGTAACCATCACGGAGAGTGGTCAGCAAGACGACATCGAGTTCGAGTGGATTCACTTCTCTGGACTCCAATCCATCTTTCAGATACCAGACTCCCTGCTCCTGACTGGCGCGGCGAAATGCGCGGTATCGCTTTGGGATACCATCGAAATAACTCTTCAATGGATTTACAAATCGACGGGCACTTGTCTGGACCAACTGGTTGGTGCCGATCTCCTCAAAGTCGAGGGCTGAGATGACCTCCTCACCGATCCACTCAAGGATCTTTGCATATCTGGAGTTTCTATTCAGTGGTTGCTTGGATAGAGAGGCACGGGCCCTGACCCGAACGGCATTCATGTAGGCGTTCAGTGCGGCAACGGAGGTCGTCAGTGAAGCGCCTGAATCCTCGTCATCGACCTCGTCCTGTTCGTCTGGGTCCACTCCTTGCCCGTCTTGAAGCCCATCGATGAAGGTGGCCAATTCATCGAGGAAGCCTCGATTTTTACTGAACCGTCCCGCGATGGAAGCCTTTATGATCTTGTCTGTTGTCGTTTTTAAACGGTTCACGATTCCTTGCGCGTGCTGAGCCTCATCGGCAAGCGCTCGAATTGTGGAGGCCATGGTGACATCACCGGAACGGTCGATAATCACTTTAAGCCTTTTCCCCAGAGCAACGCTCTCGTTATCACGACTTGCGACCAGGGTCTCTGTTGCATCCACAAGTTGCTGAAAGTGGTTGTGCCGTTGCCATTCGTTAAACTCAGTAAACCATTGAATGGGTTTCTCGTATGCTGAAACACGCAGGTTAGCGCCCTTGTCATTAAGAACGAGAGAGCCTTTTCCTGTCGATGTCTTAAGGATTCCAAGAGGGCCTCGGGCGAGCTCCCGCCGGTAGTCATCCCAAGTCCTGATGCGTCTATTGGATGCAGGAACGCCTTCACGGGAAAACGCTTCTTTCAAGTAGTCTTTCAACAGGTCGGTCGGCGTAAACATGAGCCAACTGCTTGCGTGATCGTCACCCTGCAGGTCATTGATACTTCCGACCAATAGCTGCTCCGAAGTTTCAAGAGAATAGATGTCGCGTTTCTGGCCCAGGCGGCGAATCAATGTCGTGGTCTTTCCTGTTCCGGGCGGCCCGAGAATCATGAGGCGCGCACCGAGTGGAAGTCTGAAAATCTCATCTTGATACTGGTCCAGAATCGGCTGGTCACGAAGGCCCATCTTGGTGAGTACCGTTCGGCGCAATCCGTCGAAGATATTCGGTTCAGCCTGCTCCTCGGCAAGAAAGCTATCGAGGAGTTCCACGCCATCATCCCGCACAGCGACTTCGAACAGGGCGCGCAGTGACTCTATCGTCAATGGTCCTATCGCCTTGCCCTCCAGCACACTGTTCCGCGAGTTCCAACCACCAGATTCGAGCGATGGCCGCAATTGGGTGCGCTCGATCACTTTCATAGTGCCGACTTTAGGGATAGTGCACAGGCTGCCAATTGGTGACGAGGCGAGACGTCCAACGGGCGAGCGGTAACTCGCCAAATCGATATCATCAATCCTCACAGGTGTTGTTCGGCATACGTAGTAGATCTTGGTAACGCCATTTTCTGTTTCAGCCACAATTCGTGCAATGGCGGGCTCTGATCTCAGTTGACGGCAACTTTGTAGGATTTCCTGGCTGATAGTGTTCACTTTGCGAACCTGAGAGTTTGCAGTCCATGAATTCGCTTCGACGAAGACGTCAGGATTTTGAGTGCTGCCGCCGTTGAGCCTTTCCGTAGCAAAATGGACAATTAATTCAAAGGTCTGGAGCGTTTCTCCCGCTAACTCTGCGAGGTGCTTTCTATATTCTTGTGGTAGTTCCATAATTAAGGTTGTTCCCCCAGAGGTTGCGCGCTCAAAGAAAAGGTTACCTCAATATCGGAATAGAGCCCCAACTCGGCCTTGATATCTTGGAGTTGCTGGATGAGGGCGTCTAGATCGGCCGCGGAAGACATCGTAGCTGGTACGGCGACGGCGCGGGTGAACTTGACCGGGTCGGTGGTGCCGTATTTTTCCTGCTCTTCTTTCATGCGCTGCTGCTGGCGTTCCCGGCCGAGGCGTTGGATAAAGCGTTTGAGCTCTTCCAGGGTGCTGTTGACGTCGTAATCCCGGGCGAGGAGCTTCTTGAGTCCGTCGAGATCGGGGCTTGCAGTGAGGGCGAGGCCCTCCAGACGATCGACAGCGATGCCACGCTCTTCCCGGGTGAGCTCGTTCCACTCGGGGATACGCTGCAAGTCCTCGACGCCCTCCTTCAACCGCGATTTCTGCTGGTCGGTCAGGGCGGTGACCGCATCGCGCACGCGGACCTTGAGGTGGGTGAGTTGGGATTGAAAGTCCGCGTTGTGTTTGTAGAAGTCATCTTTGGCGAGGCGGTCGGCGAGATTTTCGAGGTCTTCTCCGAGTTCGCGGCGCAGATCACCGGGGACGCCGGTGTCGGGCAGGGCCTGCAAATCGCGGCGGTGGGCCTGCAGTTCCCGCAGGGTGGTGTCGAGCCCGTTATCAAGAACGCGCTTCACTTCGAGGGCCCACTTAAGGTTTTCGTAGATGGACGAGGTTTCCGCGCCCAGGCGTTGTGGGGCGTCGGAGGCGTCGGTGGATAGGATGTCGGCGATATCCTGATTCAGCGTGCGCGCACGATCGCTGCCGGCCAGCCCGAGGCCGCCGAGCTTTTCTTCGAGGGCACCGTAGTCGTGCTGGAAACGGGGGAAATTCTTGGCGGTCGCCTTGCTGATTTCCTGCTCCAGGGGGATGACCATTTCTCCGACGAGTTCTGTGAGCCGTTCGGCTGCGTGGCCGAGGGTTTCGAGGGAGGGCCGCTCGATACGGAGTGAGACGCCTACCTGTTTGAAGGCATTGTTGGTCTTGAGGGCGTCGATGGCCTGTTGGCCCGCTGCTGTTACTTCCCTGCCGGAGACTTTGAGCTTTATTTCGCCCGCCATGAGCATGGCGGCAAGGATATACCGGGTGGTATCGGGCGACCACCCAAAGGGATCGCTGCTGAAGTCTTCCAGTAGGCGCTTTCCGTCTACCGCGCCGCGCTTTTCAATATAGTCGCGGATGCTGATCATAGCTTTGTGGTCGGACAGAAAAGAGGCGCGCCCGGCGACGGTCTGGACGAGGCCGAGGGGGTCGAGGTTGCTGCCAATGGCGGCGGGATTGGCTACCTTCAGGAATTTTTCGGCCGTGTCGGTGCCCGCGCGGACGGGGGCTTCGACGTAGCGGTCAAAGACCTGGCCAGCGACATCAGCCAGCAGCTTCTTTGCGGCATCGAGTAAATCGGTGTCGAGGGCGGAGATTGCGGTAGCCTGGCCCCGGAAAACGAAGGAGCCCGCCTGGAGGGTCTGCTTGATTTTGCTTTGGAGTTGGGCCGCTATCTTCACGGCACGGTCGAGCTGGGCCGTGCAATATTCCTTCACTTCCTGGTCGGGATCGTTTCGGTGGAGCTCGGCGATACGCTTGCAGCGGTAGATCTCACTGGCGAGGTCGTCGGCCTCGGGATTGGTGCGGGCGAGAAGTCCGATACTGTTGCGGCCCGACCGGCTTCGGGAGTCGTCGAGCATGCGATTGCGCGCGGCGTCATAGTCGCTGGGAGCAACCAGTTCGACGATGGACTGGATGGGGTTCTGATCGCCTGCGAGGCTGGTCAGGGCGCTGCCCGTTTGCACTTTCAGGCCCGTGGCGACGGCCATGGTGCCGTGGAGGCTGACGCGGGGCAGGGGGTCGAAGCATTCGCGCAGGGCGTCATTGAAGATGCGCTTCACATCGACGGTGCGCAAGGCGATGGCGCCCCGCTCCTGGTCGATATCGCGCAATTTTTCGCTGAGGAAGACGAGGTTGCCGTCCTTTTCACCGAGGGGCACGTGGACATCGCTGAGCAGCTCGTCGATTATCTTGCGGATGTCATCCAGGCGAGAGGCTGCGGTGATGGACGGGTGCATCAGATTGGCAACGTTTTGTGTGGTGACAGGTAGATTGCCGAGAATCTGGAGCACGGCAATACACTTGGCGACATCCTGGTGGATGGGGGAATCGGGGAACCGAATCTGGACCTTGCCGACGGCCTGGTGGGCGGAAGTAAAGGACCGCCGAATATCCTTCTCCAGTTCGTCGTAGAGGGTGACCGTGGTGGCGAGCCAGCCTACGGGCTGGTCGGCCATGGCTTTGGCACCGCCTTCGCCCTTGAGCACGTCCTGAATGACCTTGATAGCGGAGCGCAGCCCGATGCCGCCGGTGGATTTGGCCAAAGCACCCAGCAGGTGGAGCAGGATATCGAAGTGGGCCGGGAGGAAAGGGTAGAGGTTGATGAAACTCTCGCGGCTGAAGTCGGCGTCGTAGTACTTGGCATCCTGAAGCTTGGTGTTGTGCCGCAGGGCCTGACCGTGGTCGTCGAAAAGCTTGCCCAGCTCGGTTTCGCCCGCAGGGGACTTGCCCAGGAGTCGCCGGTAGCAGATTTCCTTGATGTCGCTCGACTCCAGATCGATCTGGATGGGGAACCGGTCCTTCAGCTTGTAGAGCTTGTCGGAATTGAGGGCCGCCCGGGGATCGTCTTCGGTGAGGGTCTGTTGGGCGGTGGAAATAATCCAGGCCTTGCCGTCGCCTAGGCGTTTGAGGTTTTTGGCCAGGCCATCGAGGTTGAGGATAAGACCTTCCCGGGAGGTGAGGTACTGCCCGACTTCGTCGATGACAAAAATGATGTTCTGCTTGCCGCTCTTTTCACGAACAATGTCGAGCATTTCCTGGACCCGCTGATCCTCGAATTGGAAGAAGTCGTCGGTGCTGGAGGAGAAGGATTTGGCTTCCGGAAAGAGGGCGGGGTACATTTCGTGGGCAATTTTGGGGATCAGCCCGTCGATGGCCAGGGGATTGTTCTGGACGCGGGCCCAATTGGCGCCGGGCAGGGCTCGGGCGACGTGCTCGTGGAGCTCGGCCGTGCGCCCGTCTTTTTCCACCATGCGCTCGAAGGCCGCGACTTTCAGATTTCTGGAATAGCCTGCCCACTGAAGCACCTTGAAATAGAGTACCGTGGAGATGTCCTCCATCGAGGCACCGGTGAGCATTTCACTGGCCAGGTCGAGCATTACTACTGCGGCCGGAAATCGCTGGGCGACGGTGGACAAGAGGGCCTTGGTTTGGGGCTTGTGGAGGCGATCTTGCAGATACTTGAGAAAGGGAGTGCCATTAATAGTTCGCTCGCCGTCGAAAGCCAGACCGAGGTATTTGGTGAAGGAACTCTTACCTGACCCGTAGAAGCCGGAGACCCATACGCCGATCTCGTTTTCACCGCCCGTTTCCATGGCCAGTTGCATACGGTCCAGGAGCTTGCGGAACTGCTCCTCAATACTTTCTGTGACTATATACTCCGCAATTTCAGACTTGATGCGGTCTTCCTGGGAAGTGCCGTAGGTAATTACCTTTTCGATGGTCCGGTAGATGTCTCTGCTTGGGTCGAAGAGTGATCGGATCGTCATAGTTTTTTACCAATTACCTTTACAGGGTCAACCGCCGACATGTACGGAACGATAGTTGCCGTCTTCCGGATAGAAGCCGAGGTATTTCAGGCGCGTTTTTCCGGTGCGGACACCGGGATAGAGAAAAATTGTAGGTACGTGAAACTTACCCTGGAGTTGGCTCTCGATCGCCCCGATACGTAGGAAGGGATGGAGTGCTTCAAGGTCGGTAACCAGTAACAAGGCATTGGGTTGGCCTTCCAGAGGTAGGAGGGTATCTCCTAAGCGTTCCAGCAACCGATTATCCGTAGTCAGAATGTCGGCCAGGGCTTTGTTGGTGCGCGCCCAATCGAGGGGTGCGGATTTGTCTTCCATGACGCAGAGCGACCAGAAGGGGTCTTCCCTAAGCAAGGCCCAGACCTGTTCAGCGATGGAGAAGGTGTGTACATCCCAGCCTTCCTGATGGAGTTTGGAAATCCATGCGGGTGTCTGTCGCTTGACCTCCAGGATCTGTGCGGGGGGAAAAACCAGGTAGTAGATCGGCTCGAAACTCGCATGACCGAGCTCGCGCCCGTGTCGGATTCGTTCGCGCAATTCATCGAAATCAGCCTTGATTGAGGACATCACAAAGGGCCTCCATGGTGGGTAGCTTCCAACTGATTCGGATCACATCTCCGGCTGCCTGGACAATTAAGAATCCTTTGAGGGAAAGTCGTTTAATCTCTTCCAGGGCATCGTTCCGATCCAGACCGAACAATTGCCAGTCGTCATGGGCTAGAAGGGCGTTATCGCCGATACCGGCGAAGTGAAGGTCGTAGGCAAGATATGCTGCTGTGGGGGCGGAGATGCGAAACGGCAGAAACTTTCGATTCGTACGTTTTCCGCCTTCCAACATACCATAGTCTGCACAGCATCCGGTGAGGTAGCCCGCGACATTGATAACGGTATTTTCCGTCCATCGTTTCGCCGTCATCTCGTCATCGATTCCACGCTCGACGAAGGCCCGGGCCTCTCGGTTAGAGATCTCTGTGTGGCCCCCGGCGTACCAAGGCCAGTAGACTTGTCGGATGAAATCTGCCAGGATCGGATGAGCTCGGCTGGTGTAGAGAAGCATGAGCTGGGTAAGGTCGGAAGTGGATAGCGCTGGGGCAAGTAATTTCAGATTGGCCGCAGGGGCTCCTCCGGAAACCAAGTATCGGGGCGCAAAACACTCTGCTACGATATTTCGCAATCGGCGCGCAGTCACGGTGGGAAACCGGCCTGATTCGAGGGCCACTTGGTGCAATTTAGATGTGGACATGCCCGGTGTCCAAAGATCAAGTAACGTTTTCGTCTCGCTTACAAGGCCCAGACCGGCGGCGAGCTGAATCGTATATGGTTTGTCTTCGGCCACCGTTAGCCCACCAGGTACGGATAGGACTTGGTATTTTGAGAGAAAGCCGAATGGTAATTTCCCGCGATTACCGTCAGCACAGTGGCGAAATCGATCCCCGCCATGTTCCCCACTACAGTTGGTCCCACGGTGGCGGGCACACTTGCGCCAGCCATAGACTTCAATGCGGCCAGGGCCGACTCTCTACCTTGGAGCGCTTCCCCACCGAATTTTTCGCCCCCGCTACTCTGAACCATAGCGTGCAGGTCCTGTTCCAGCTCCTCTGGTAAACGGAACAGGTGGTAGCTGCCCGTGCTCAGGTGTTCATCGTGAAGCCGACGGGCCGCCTCTATGACGCCATGATATTGAGCTACTTGGGATGTCTTGGAGAAAACCGGCTCGAGAAAGAGGCGGCTGGAGGGCTCATAGAAGGACGTGGACCACCACGCGTATTGAGCGCTCTCTCCCAGGTAGCCAACCACGATTCGCAGCCTCAAAATGGCGCGTTTCACTTCGTCGTTCACCAGTGCCTCCCTTTTCAATAATACCGTAGAATCCGGGCCAAACATGCTTCCCGGAATTCCTCTTGCGGACTACCTGGCCGCGCTGCGCTGTTTCGGATGATTTACTCTTCCGAATTGTATCCTCGCTAATTTGGGTCTATTGCGAACTTCCGATCGATGTCCGCGTCCTCCAGTGACCCGTATAAAACGGTCACTAATCGTACCTTTATCAGATGCGTGGAAACAAGGTAAAGAGAAGGGGTAGGGTGTAAATAGGTACATCGATGGTTCACTTTTCGGGCCACTCCCCAGCGTGCCACGGCGAAATGGGATCGTGGTGGACATCGACCAACGAGGTGATCGTGGCGTACAAGGCAATTCTGGAGGCTCTTTTCGACGTTGCTATGGGAAAAATAACCGAATTAGATCTTCTGGGCCATCGCAGACGACTAATTCGGGCTTATGTGGCCACCATAAGGACCCATACCGACGATTTCAGATAGCAATTCGCTCAATTTCATCCAAGGTGATGGCGTCGCCCGTGCGGTCGTAGAGCTTGGTGGTCCGGGCGGACTCGTGGGCGGCGATGGCCTGGGCGGCTTCCAGGGTGCCGCCGTTTTCCAGGTAGGCGGTAATGCCGGTTGCGCGGAAGGTGTGGCAACAAATCTGATCCGTGATACCGGCGTCTTTCGCACGACGTTTCACCATGCGGAAAACGTCCGTGCGTGTCATGGTATTTGTGGTAAGGACCTGGGTTTTGCCCAACGTGGTGCGGAAGAGGGGACTCTTCCGGTCCTGGGCGAGGCTGGCCGCCTCGATGTACTGGTCCAGATAGACTTCCAGATTGTGGTGCGCCGGAACCTCGTGGAACTTGCCGCCCTTCTCGTGAAGGCGAATCCACCAGCGCTTCCCGTTCTGGTAATAGTCGCCAACCTTCATGCCGACCACGGCGCCCACCCGGGCGAAGGTAAAGACCATGGTACCGATGAGCGCCCGATCCCGGAGACCCACAACGTGGGACACGTCGATACTATCCAGCAGGCGACGGGCGTCCGCCGAGGAGAGGACTGGAGTCTTGCCGCGTTTCACGACATACCTGGGTCCCCGGACGGACGCTGCCGGGTTCACGGGGATGACCTGACCGATCACGAGCCAGTCGAAGAGCATCCGGATCGCGGCCAGGTGCTGCTTGATGGTGGGGGAGGAGCCGGGGTGTTGCTCAATATAGGCGGCGACCATGACGGGCTCCAGTTTTTCGAGCACCAGACCCCGGACTTCGCACCAGAGGCAGAAGTCGGCGACCGCCCGGGCGTAGGCGGCGCGAGTATTCGCATTCCGGATGTTGGCGGTAAAGAATTCGATGAAGCGCCGGGAGGCCTTCTCTCCCGAGGCCGCCACCAGAGCGGGTACGGAAAAACCGCTGTGGCCGGTCGCCAATCCCTTTGTTTGAACCACCAATTCCGTGCCCATATCCGACCCTCCGCTGGAATGCTTTTAGCGTATCATAACGTCCTTTATGTTACATTAAATTGACTATGATAAGAAGCGAAAAAATTTTGCATTATGGCAATATTGATTACCTTATCGTACGCATCCATGGTTGTCGTACGATTGAGGTTATAAACCACAGATGACCTCGGTACGATTCGGTAATCTGTGCCAGCCATGACGCCACAAAAATTTTGTGGTCCAGCAGGATCGTTTCTTTTGGAAAGGCCCTCCGGCCCGACATTCGTTCGTGACGGAGCGCTCTCGATCTAACGACTTTCGCTTTCGGAAAAGCCCAGCATGGTCAGCAGCGCTATACCAATTAGAAACAGATCGCTAAGGGTTTTTCCGAGATCTTGCATTGCACCGGCCTTGCTCATGAAACAGCCACCCTCGCCTTCACCTTCGCCTTCACCTTCGCCTTCACCCTCGCCTTCACCCTCGCCTTCACCCTCGCCTTCACCCT
>CAXBPH010000085.1:0-24594 GCA_963977445.1 uncultured bacterium
TGCTGCTGGCGGTTATGTTTGCTGGTCACGAAGTGAACGGCGGTCAGCGCTGGCTTGATCTAGGCCTGTTTCGCATCCAGCCCTCTGAAATTACCAAGATGGTGATGGTCTATTTTCTGGCGTGGTACTTTCACACCCTGGGTCCACGGATTCGTAAGTTACACTGGTTCCTGCTGACCTTTGTGCTGGTCGGCATCCCCATGCTGATGATTCTCAAGCAACCGGATTTGGGCACGGCGGCTTGCCTGGGTCCGCTGGTCATTATCATGTTATTTGTGGCCGGGTGCCGCCTCTGGCATATTGGCGCGGTGGTGCTCGTGGGGATGTCGGTGATCCCCTTTGCCTGGTATCAGATTCACGACATGGATCCGAGCCCCATTCCGCGGGTGCAGGAAGAGCAGCGAAAAGAGTTTGCTGCCGTTAAGAAACCCTGGGACCTTGAGTGGCACCAGAAAATGCGAATCTATACGTTTGTACACCCGGATTTTGCGCCGCGTGTTTCCAACTGGCAGGCCTATCAGAGCTTCGTGACCGTGGGTAGCGGCGGTTTCGCGGGGAAGGGCTTTCAGCAGGGCACGAATACGCGGTTGAATTATTTACCCGAGCACCGGACCGACTTTATCTTCTCCCACTATGCGGAAGAACGGGGATTTGTCGGTTGCGTGGTGGTGATAGGCCTCTATCTGGCCTTCTTGTTACGCGGGCTTATGTATGCCCGTGATTGTCCCGAAATGATGGGAACCCTTTTGGCCGCTGGTGTGGTCACCGTGTTGGGGTTCCATATATTCTTCAATATTTCAATTACCATTGGCCTGATGCCGGTAACCGGCATGCCTCTCCCCTTCCTGAGCTATGGTGGCACGTTTTATATGACCACCATGGCGTGCGTTGGCATTCTCTTGAATGTTCCAATGCGACGCCGTATGTTCCTGGAAGAAGGCATGTTTGGCGGCTAGACGGATTCCGTCTGGGCGGTGGACAGAAAGAAAACTTTTATGCGAGAACTCGTAATTAATGCCGGTTCGCTCGAAACGCGGATCGCAGAAATCGAAGGTACCCGCCTGGTTGAACTCCAGGTGGAGCGCCAGGAAAGCCCCAGTATTGTGGGCAACATTTATAAGGGCCGTGTGGACTCGGTTGTGCCGGGTATTCAGGCGGCATTCATCGACATTGGCCAGGAAAAAAATGGCTTTCTCTACGTGTCGGATATTGCTGGTGCCGAAGGCACGGGCGATATGATGTTAGACGAAGGCAAGCCCCGTGCCCGCACCCGTGCCCGCCGTGCCCGCCAGCAACCCATTGAGACCATGCTGAAAAAGAATCAGCACATCATGGTGCAGGTGGTGAAAGATCGCCTGGGCACCAAGGGTGCACGTATTACCAACTTTATCACGGTGCCGGGGCGCTACACGGTGCTCATGCCTACGGTCAGCACCCTCGGTGTGTCGCGGAAAATCGAATCCGAAGAAGAGCGTGACCGCCTGAAAAAGATTCTGCGTCAGGTCCGCCCGAAAGGCATGGGACTCATTACCCGGACCGCGGGCGAAGGCCGAAAAAAAGTAGACTTCCAGTCCGACGCGAAATACTATGCGAAAGTCTGGGAAACGGTCAAGACGAAATACGAGCGGATGAATGGGCCCGGATTGATTCGGGAAGACCTCAGCCCCATTCTGCGGGCGGTCCGCGATCGCTTTACCACCGATATCGACCGCCTCACGGTGGATGATGAAGAGCAGCACGACCGGATTCTTGCGTTCCTGGAGAACTTGGCTCCGGACCTGAAGAAACGGGTCCGCCTGTATAAGATGCGTCGCCCCATCTTCGATAAGATGGGAATCGAGACGGAGATCGCCAAGGCCCTGCGCCGTCAGGTGTATCTGCCGAGTGGTGGTCATATCTGTATCGACCAGACCGAGGCGCTCATCGCCATCGACGTGAATACCGGCAAGTTTACCGGCAAGAAACAGCTCGAAGACACGGTTTTCCTGACCAATATAGAGGCTGCCGAGGAAATTGCCCGCCAGATGCGTCTCCGCGATATGGGCGGCATTATTGCCATCGATTTCATCGACATGTCTCAGGAGCGGAATCGGAAGAAGCTGCTGCGCACCATGCAGGAAGCCTTGCTGACTGATCGGGCCAAAACCACCGTCTCCGAGATTAACGAGTTGGGCATGGTGGAAATGACCCGAAAGCGGGTCAAACACAATCTGGTGAAAGCCCTTTCCCAGCCCTGCCCCTATTGTGAAGGCAGTGGCCAGGTCCGGTCCGTGACCACCATGACCTTCGACACGCTACGCACCCTGCAGAGCCTTTTTGTTACCAGCAAAGAGAAAGGTATCGTGCTTCAGGTGCACCCCGATGTAGCCCGTCGTCTCCGAAATGAGAATAAATCCATGCTCGATGAGATTGCAGAACGCTTTTCCCGGGAGATCACGGTGGAATCTGTTTCGGACTTCCATATTCACGATGTGAAGGTCTTGCGCGCGCGCACCCGGGAAGAAATCACCCGCAACAGCGCCTGATAGCCAGCATCCATCGTGGAAAAATTGGCGAAGCTGTGATAAAACTATAAGGTACGCCATGATCGGCGGCCACCAAGGAGTAAGGTATTGACACCCGTGCAGGCGGAACAAGCACCGGAAAAGGATGCTCAACAGGCGTTTATGTCCATTCATATGGATTCACTCCGTCTGGACACGAGCCCGCCTTTTGCCCTGTATTTCCGCTCGGGCCCGGATCAGCCCTATGTACTCTATTGCGAGCGGAAGACAGAATTTACCCGGGATGCAAAGAAGCGGCTCCAGCAGAATCGAATCACCCAACTCTACATCGCCGAACGGGACCGTAGTTTTTACAGCCGTTATGTCGCCGACAATCTGAATCACATTCTGGACGACCCCAAGCTCACCGTTCGGGAAAAATCGGCCATACTCTACGATTCGGCCCAGGCCGTGGTGGAAGATGTCCTCAAGAAACCGACCGCTCGGGCCCATATCGAGCGCGGGAAGGCCATCGTTCAGCGAACGGTGGACTTCATGCGCTCGGAGGAATTTCTTCTGGAGCATCTGCTCCGGACCATCTCCTGTGACTACTATATCTATACCCACAGTGTGAATGTGGTGGCCTACTCCATCGCCCTGTGCATGCGCGCCGGTTTTCTGGATCCCGCTACCCTTCGTGAAGTCGCCAACGGTGCCCTCCTTCACGATGTGGGGGAAACCGTACTCGACCGGGCCACGGCGACTAAGTCCGGTGCCCTGACGTCGGAGGAGTGGCACGAGGTTCAACGACACCCGGAAGAAGGGTGTGTCATCCTTCAGAAATCCGGGGTATTGGGCGAGATAGCCCTCGACATTGTGCTCCACCACCACGAAAAGCTGGATGGGACAGGCTATCCCCATGGCCTGTCGGGGGAAGAAATATCAATTTTTGTACGAATAGTTACGATAGCCGACATATTCGATGCCTTGACCACCGAGCGGCACCACCAGAAGGCGCGCTCGACATTTGAGGCCCTCAAGCTTATGGGCGAAACCATGCGAGATACGCTGGATAACGAGCTTTTCCGGCACTTTGTGTCCATGATGGGCGGTTCTAAGAGCCGCTGAGCCCCGGGGTTTCAGGGTGCTACAAGTAGGGCCTCGGATTCGATTTGACACGCCACCCCATTTTTTGATACTCTGATTTGCTGCGTCCCCTTAGGGGATAGATCTGTCTTTGGCACCAGTGCAGCCGGTGGTCCCCGCCGACCTCGGACCGCTGTAATGCCTTGTCAGTACAAACCTTACACAAAGGAGTCTCTGCATGGCCGTAGCTCCCCGCAACGAGCGACCTTCTCTGGGTACCATTCCAGACACCTACGAGCTTCCCAATCTAATCGAGATTCAAACCAAGTCGTATGGCGACTTCCTCCAGTGGGATGTGCCACCGGACGAACGCGTCGGGCGTGGTTTGCAGGAAGTCTTTATGGATGTCTTCCCCGTGGAGGCACCAAATAAGCTGACGCGACTTGAATTTGTCCACTACTCCTTTGCTCCTCCCAAGTATACCGTACAGGAGTGTCAGGAGCGGGGTATGACTTATTCCGCGTCGCTCAAGGCGTTATTGCGCCTGGTGCGTCTTGAAGAGGTCGGTTCCGGTAGCAACAAAGAGCTTCGCGAGAAAATGATGCTTGAACAGGAAGTATTCCTGGGCGAGCTTCCCATCATGACGGCCACGGGCACCTTTATTATTAACGGTGCTGAGCGCGTTATCGTGAGCCAGCTGCACAAATCGCCTGGTGTGTCTTTCGAACGAAAGGTTCACCAGAACGGCAAGCCCCTGCTTTCCGCCCGTATTATCCCCTATCGCGGCGCCTGGCTTGAGTTTGAATACGATATCAGCGACTATTTGTGGCTGACCATCGATCGTCGCTCCAAATTGCCTGCAACGACCTTCCTGAAGGCCTTCGGTTATGTTGAAGCCGAAGAGATTCTCCAGCTTTTCTATCGCTGCGAGACCATGACCTTCGGCCGCACCAAAGTTAAGGTGGCCGATGTTTCCATGGATCCGGAAGACGCCGTCGGCCTCTGGATTGCCTCTGACATCGTCGACCCGGAAACGGGCGAAGTGCTTGCAGAAGCCGCCACGGAGATGACCCTCACCACCCTGGAACGGGCTATGGCTTCCACGGTGCAGAGTGTTCAGGTCCTTCATCGTGAAGATGTGAGCAAAGACGCGACCATCGCCATGACCCTGTCGCAAGACAAGACACAGACACAAGAAGACGCGCTTCGCGAAATCTACGCCCGTATCCGCCCCGGCGATCCGGCGACGGATGCGACCTGTCGCACGTTCTTCCAGCGTTTGTTCTATGATCCCAGCCGCTATGATTTCGCGCCTGTGGGTCGCTATAAGATCAACCGTAAATTAGGTCTCCAGATCGACCAGGAAACAAAGATTCTCTCGAAAGAGGACGTCGTTGCCACCCTGCAGTATCTGGTGAAACTTCGCTCCGGTGAAGGCGTGCTTGACGATATCGATCACCTCGGTAACCGTCGTGTTCGTGCCGTCGGTGAGCTTCTGTCCAACCAGGTCCGTATTGGCCTGGTGCGTATGGAGCGCACGGTGCGCGAGCGCATGAACTTCCAGGAAGAAGATCAGCTTTCACCCCAGACCTTGGTTAACCCCAAGCCGGTCAGCGCGGTGATCAAAGACTTCTTTGGTCGGAGCCAGCTGTCCCACTTCATGGATCAGATTAACCCCCTTGCGGAACTGACCCACAAGCGCCGTTTGAGTGCCCTCGGACCAGGTGGTCTGAGCCGCGAGCGCGCTGGTTTCGAAGTGCGTGACGTTCACCCCACCCACTATGGTCGTATCTGCCCGATTGAGACTCCTGAAGGGCCCAACATTGGTCTGATGGCGTCACTGTCGACGTATTCACGCATCAATCAGTATGGTTTCCTCGAAACGCCTTACCGCAAGGTGGAAAATGGCCGCGTTCTCGACGAGGTGGAAATGCTTTCCGCCTACGACGAAGATAACTACGTTATCGCCCAGGCCAACGCCCCGCTGGATAAGCGCGGTCGTTTCGAACGTCGCACCGTGCTGTGTCGTCACCGTGGTGACTTCCCGCAGGCGACTCCCGACGGCGTGGACTATATGGACATATCCACCAAGCAGTTGGTGAGTGTGGCCGCCGCGTTGATTCCCTTCCTGGAGCACGATGACGCCAACCGGGCGCTCATGGGCTCGAACATGCAACGTCAGGCCGTTCCCCTGCTGAAGACCGATTCGCCTTATGTTGGCACCGGTCTGGAGCATGTAACCGCCCGTAACTCCGGCACCGTGGTTCGCGCAGAGCGCGCCGGTACCGTAGAGTACGCGGATGGCGAAGTAATTCGCGTTCGCAGCAAAAAGACGAAGAATGACAACCCCTTCCGTTCTGACGAAGACGTCTATCAGCTGAAGAAGTATGTTCGCTCCAATCAGAACACCTGTATCACCCAGCGCCCCATTGTGGCCAAGGGCGACCGGGTTGAGATTGGCGACATCATTGCTGACGGTCCGGCGACGGATAACGGCGAGTTGGCCCTTGGACGTAACGTGCTGGTCGCGTTCCTTCCCTGGGAAGGTTACAACTTCGAGGATGCCATCATCCTGAGTGAAGAGCTGGTGAAAGAAGACGTATTCACCTCCATTCACATTCAGGTGTATGAGCTTGAAGCCCGTGACACGAAGTTGGGTCCCGAAGAAATTACGCGGGATATCCCCAATGTCAGTGAAGACGCGCTGAAGAATCTCGACGAAAGTGGTATTGCCTGTATCGGTTCCAAAGTGGGACCTGGCGATATCCTCGTGGGTAAGGTAACGCCGAAAGGCGAGACCGAGCTTGCGCCAGAAGAAAAACTGCTCCGGGCTATCTTTGGCGAAAAGGCCGAAGATGTTCGTGATGCGTCCCTTACAATGCCTCCGGGATCGAACGGTGTGGTGGTAGACGTCAAAGTCTGTAGCCGCAAAGACAAGGCCACCGACGCGACGTCGAAAAAGGCCCTCCTTACGGACATTGCCAAGGTTAAACGTCAATACGACGACCGGATCGAAGAGATTCGGGCGACCTTCGTTGATATGGTTCGCGATGACCTCGTTGGACTTAAGATTCTCGAAGATGTATATGATCACAAGACGGAAGCGCTCGTTCTTGAAAAAGGCAAGCGTATCCGTATGGCTCACCTGGACAAGGGTGACTACAGCGTGCTGGCCCGTCTTCGCATAGAAGACAAGAAGACCCAGCAGCAGCTCACCCGCCTGGTCAATATGGCCGCCATGGAAGAAGCCAAGCTTATTGCCTTCCGTGACAGTCAGATCGAGCGCATGCGCAAAGGCGACGAACTGCCTCCCGGCGTTATCAAGCTGGTTAAGGTATTCGTGGCTAAAAAGCGTCGCATGTCCGTTGGTGACAAAATGGCGGGTCGTCACGGTAATAAGGGTGTGGTTTCACGGGTTGTGCCCGTGGAAGACATGCCGTTCCTGCCTGATGGAACGCCCGTACAGATTCTGTTGAATCCCCTCGGTGTACCGTCCCGAATGAACGTGGGACAGTTGCTTGAGACCCATCTGGGTTGGGCAGCCAAGGCGCTGGGGATGAAAATCGCCACGCCGGTATTCAACGGAGCAACGGAAGAAAACATCGTTGAGTTCCTTGAGAAAGCGGGCCTGCCTGCTTCCGGCAAGATTCAGCTTCGCGATGGTCGTAGTGGTGTCACGTTGAATCAGCACACCTGCGTCGGCCAGATTTACATGCTTAAACTGAATCACCTGGTAGACGATAAGATTCACGCACGAGCTATCGGGCCCTATTCGCTGGTAACGCAGCAGCCGTTGGGTGGTAAAGCCCAATTCGGTGGTCAGCGTTTCGGTGAGATGGAGGTTTGGGCACTGCAGGCGTATGGCGCTGCCTACACCTTGCAGGAGCTGTTGACCTTCAAAGCGGACGATATTCAGGGCCGTACCAAGGCCTATGAAGCTATCGTTAAAGGCGAGCGCGAAGTGGAACCGGGAACACCGGAATCCTTCAACGTGCTTGTGCGCGAAATACAGAGCTTGTGTCTCGATGTCATCAAACTGGTCAAGGTTGATGGCGCCACGGAAACTGAAGAAGAATCTCTGGAGGACTAATACGTTGGCCAAATATATCGCTACTACTGGTGAACGATTTGATGCACTGTCCATCCGCATGGCTTCTCCTGAGGAAATCCTCAAGTGGTCCCGTGGTGAGGTAAAAAAACCTGAAACCATCAACTATCGTACATTCAAGCCCGAAAAAGACGGTTTGTTCTGCGAGCGTATCTTCGGTCCGGTAAAGGATTGGGAATGCGGTTGCGGTAAATACAAAAAAGTAAAGCACCGCGGTATCACCTGTGATCGTTGCGGCGTGGAAATTACGGAATCCAAGGTGCGTCGTGAGCGCATGGGCAGCATCAAGCTGGCCGTGCCGGTGACCCACATCTGGTTCTTCAAGACCACGCCCAGTTGTATAGGTAACCTGCTGGATCTGTCTATCCGTTCCCTGGAACGGGTCATCTATTTCGAGAATTACGTGGTCATCGATCCCGGTGATACCGGTCTCGATAAGATGCAGACCATGACCGAAGATCAGTTTCAGGATGCCCGCGCCGAATATGGCGATCGCTTCATTGCAAAGATGGGCGCCGAAGGCGTCAAGCAACTGCTGGAAGAGATCGACATTGATGTGCTGAGCGAAGAGCTTCACGCTCAGTTCGCCAGCACCACCTCGGCGCAAGGTCGCGCCAAGGCCATTAAACGCCTGAAGGTGGTAGAAGCCCTGCGCAAGTCCGGTAACAATGCCGCCTGGATGGTGCTCGACATCATTCCGGTCATTCCCCCGGATCTGCGTCCCCTTGTGCCCCTGGAAGGTGGTCGTTATGCGACCTCCGATCTGAACGACCTTTACCGTCGTGTTATCAACCGTAACAACCGTCTGAAGCGTCTTATTGACCTTCGTGCGCCGGAAGTGATCCTGCGTAACGAAAAGCGCATGCTTCAGGAAGCCGTTGACGCCCTGTTCGACAATGGTCGTCATGGTCGCACCGTGCTTGGCGCCGGTAACCGGCCCCTCAAATCTCTGAGCGACATGCTCAAGGGTAAGCAGGGTCGTTTCCGCCAGAATCTGCTTGGTAAGCGTGTGGACTATTCAGGTCGTTCGGTTATCGTGGTAGGTCCGGAGCTCAAGCTGCACCAGTGCGGTTTGCCCAAATACATGGTGTTGGAGCTTTTCGAGCCCTTCATTATTCATCAGCTGAAAGAACGAGGAATTTCCTCGACTATCAAAGCCGCAAAACGGGCCATCGCCCAGGGCCGCACCGAGGTGTGGGATATCCTGGAAGATGTGATCAAAGATCACCCCGTCTTGTTGAACCGTGCACCCACGCTTCACCGACTCGGCATCCAGGCGTTCCAGCCTGTGCTTATCGAAGGTAAAGCCATCCGGGTTCACCCCCTCGTATGTCGCGCATTCAATGCCGACTTCGATGGTGACCAGATGGCCGTGCACGTGCCCCTTATGCCAGCGGCCCAGTTGGAAGCCCATCTGTTGATGATGTCCTCTTCCAATATCTTCTCCCCTTCCGATGGTTCCCCCATCGTAACGCCTTCCCAGGATATCGTTCTGGGTATTGCGTGGTTGACCCGGATTCGTCCTGGTGCCAAGGGTGAATGGAAGCCCGAGTGGACCGGCCCCGAAGGCCAGCTACTCCAGCCGGGTAAGATCTTCATCGATACCTCGTCGGTCGTTATGGCCCACGAAATGGGTGAAATAGACTACCACGCTGCCATTAAACTTCACACCGCCGACGGCCTTATCGATACGTCGGTTGGTCGTGTGCTCCTTTGCGAAGGTCTGCCCGACGAAATCACGGTTCAGGATGTGAACCGCGAACAGGATCAGGGTAGCATTGGCGATATCATTGCCGTTTGTTACAACCAGCACGGCCACAAGAAAACCTTCGAACTGCTCGATGCACTGAAACGCACCGGGTTCAAGTATGCGACCCTTTCCGGTGTTTCCGTGTCCATCGTTGACATGGTGATTCCCGAAGAGAAAACGGCACTTATCGAAAAGGCCCAGTCTGAAGTCGAGCGAATCGACGACATGTATCAGAACGGTCTTATCACCGAAGGTGAACGTTACAATAAAATCATTGACCAATGGACGACGACAACGGAAGATGTGTCGACCGTCATGTTGAAGCAGATGGAAGAAAACGAGCAGGGATTCAGCGGTATTCACCTCATGTATCGCTCCAAGGCTCGTGGTAGTAAATCCCAGATTCGTCAGCTGGCCGCCATGCGTGGTCTGATGGCGAAACCTTCGGGCGATATTATCGAATCCCCCATCACGTCAAACTTCCGTGAAGGTCTTACCGTGGTGGAATACTTTATCTCCTCCCACGGTGCCCGTAAGGGTCTGGCCGATACGGCGCTCAAGACGGCGGATGCGGGTTACCTTACCCGTCGCCTGGTTGACGTGGCGCAGGACGTAAGTATCGAAGAAGAAGATTGCGGTACATTGAACGGCGTGTGGATGGAACCGTTGATGGACGGCTCCGACATCATCGCACCCCTTGATGAACGTATTGTGGGCCGCTTTCCCCTGGATGATCTCCGGATCCCCGGGCGGGATGAGCCCCTGGCCTTCGCCGAGCAGGAAATTACCCAGGAAGTTGCGGAAAACATTATGGCGGCCGGCTTGCCGGGCATCATGATTCGCTCCGTGCTGACCTGTCAGTCCAAGCGCGGCGTGTGTGCCTTCTGTTATGGCCGTAACCTCGCTACCGGTAAGGTGGTTGAGATGGGCGAAGCGGTTGGTATTATCGCCGCCCAGTCCATCGGTGAACCGGGCACCCAGCTGACCATGCGTACCTTCCATATCGGTGGTGCTGCGAGTCGTCAGGTGGAGAGCACCGAAATCAAGATGGGCGATAACGGCCACATCGAATTCAACAACGTCCGTACGGCCGTTAATCGTGACGGTCAAACGGTTGTGGTTAACCGTGGTGGTGAAATCCGGATTGTCGGCAACGACAAAAAAGAAATTCACCGTTACGCGATTCCCACCGGTTGCGTACTGCATGCCGACGACAACCAGAAGCTTCGTAAGGGCCAGCTGATTTACCAGTGGGACCCGTACAATATCTCGATTATGGCCGAGCAGTCCGGAGAAATTAAGCTGGACGGCATGGTTGAAGGCGTAACGGTTCGCGTAGACGTCAATCCCGATACGGGTCTGGAAGAACGCGTCGTCACGGAACACAAGCAGGATATGCACCCCCAGATTACGATCAACAGTCCCGAAGGCGATATTCTCGCTTTCGCGACGATTCCCGCCGGAACCCACGTGGTGGTGGCGAATGGGGAGCAGATTCTCGCAGGTGACCTCCTTGCGAAGACGCCGCGTCAGTTCAGCAAGACCAAGGATATTACCGGTGGTCTGCCCCGTGTGGCCGAGCTTTTCGAAGCCCGTCAACCCAAGTCCCCTGCGGTTATCAGTCACATCGACGGTATCGTGGAGCTGGGCGGCGCAAGCAAGGGCATGCGTAAGGTCAAGGTCATGCCTCCCGTTGGTAAGGAACGTGAATACACGGTTCCCCCAGGCAAGCACCTGAACGTGCAGACCGGTGACCGGGTATATGCCGGTCAGCGCCTGACGGACGGACCCATTATTCCGCAGGATATTCTTGCGGTACAGGGTGAAGACGCGCTCCGCCGCTACCTCCTCGACGAGGTGCAGCAGGTGTATCGTCTTCAGGGTGTGCGCACCAATGATAAACACATCGAAGTTATTATTCGTCAGATGCTGCGTAAAGTACGTATCAAGGACGATCCCGGTGATACCGCGTTCCTGGCTCACCAGGAAGTGGACAAAATCCGTTTTGCTGAAATCAACGAGCAGACCCAGCGTCGTGATGGTCGCCCGGCGGAAGCCGAGCCCGTCCTGCAGGGTATTACCAAGGCTGCACTGAGCACCGAGAGCTTTATTGCTGCCGCTTCGTTCCAGCAGACGACCCGCGTTCTTACGGAAGCCGCCCTGAGCGGAAAACGTGATGAATTGAGCGGATTGAAAGAAAACGTAATCATCGGTCACCTTATCCCCGCCGGTACGGGTAGTCCTCACTACCAGGACACCCATCCGTTGCTTAAGGATAAGTCGTTGGGCGATTTCTCAGACGACCTGGAAATCGAAACCTTCGAGTCCGAGTCTGCAGGCGAAGAATCCCTGTAGAGAACGATTGAAATGCGCTGATACCTATCATGCTAGGGTGGCCCGTAGTAACGGGCCGCCCTTTGGCATGCGCATTGGCGGGCCTGCCCCGTCTATGGTATGCTTCAGGGTGTTTGTTGCTTCCTTATTCAACGAGATAGGTAGACCGCTAATGACTTTGCGCAATCGATTCCTGACTGTCGCAGTTTTGACTGTCGGCATGATCTTTCCCGCTGCTTCCGAAATCGTAGATGCTATTGTTGCCACCGTGGATACGGAAGTTATTCTCCGTAGCGATATCATGAATGAAATTCGGCCTGCCCTCCAGGGCATGCCTGCGGGCCAGATCGATTCTGAAGGCGATGCCATATTCGACCAGGCCCTCGATCAGGCCATCGATCAGAAGATTCTCTATCGTGAAGGTATCTTGAATGATATCAAGATCACTGATGAGCAGGTCGAAGAGCAGATTAAAGAATTTCGTAGTGATTACGATTCGGAAGAAAGTTTCCTCGATGCCTTGTCCGACGCGGGCGAAACCATGAGCGACTTTCGCGAGCGCATTCGGAAGAAGACCGTCGCCCTTTCCATGGGGTGGAACAAACGGCGCTATCTGGAGCGGGATGCGACCATATCCGAAGCGGAAATCGCCCAGTACTATCAAGATCACATCGAACAGTTTCAGAAACCCGAGCGCGTAAAACTCTATCGTATTTTTATTGCCCTCGGTAAAGACGGGGGCGCGCGCGCCAAGACTCTGGCCCGTATTGAAACCATCCGGGAAGAGCTCGCCTTGGGCGCTGATTTCAGCGAACTGGCAAAGCAGCACTCCGAAGGGCCTTTCGCCGCTGAGGGTGGTTTCGTGGGATGGATCGGTCGCGGAGACCTCCAGGCGGATCTTGAAGAGGTTGCCTTCGGATTGGGTGAAGGGGACGTGAGCCCGATTATAGAGACCGAAACGGGCATGATGCTCTTGAAGGTGTCGGAGAAGGTGGAGGCCGGTCTGGCCGAGTTTGACGAAGTGCGCACCGAAATTGAGCCGGTCATCCGGGCGGAATACGGCACGGAAAAATACAAGCGTTGGATGGCGGAACTGCGGAAGCGGAGCCGTGTGCGCCGGTACCAGTAAGGACTCAGATAGTGCATCGCTTTCACCCGCGGCGCATAGATTGAAAACCCAGCGCCAGGCCATGGTGTGGCGCATACAGAAGATGACGTTTTGGGTCCTTTATGACCATCTAGGCCATTTTATCGTCTTAAATCTGCTAACCATGCTCCCCCTGGCCGCCCTGTTGTGGCTGAGTCAAAATAGCCCCATTTCCTCGGCCATGCTGAATCTGGTTGCCATCGTGATCTATACTTCTGTCGTAACGGCGGGACAACTGAATCTGGTAAACGTACTACTTTCCGGTGGTGCCTTTGAGTACCGCCACCTATGGAATGGCATGGGACGCTTCGGTCTCGCAACGCTGCTACTGGGCGTAATCGCCGCGTTGGCCCTGGTGGTATGTGGTGTGGGCTTGTGGTTCTACGGTGGCGTGTTGGCGTTCACCTATCCGATGCCTGGCATTATTCTGGCCCAATGCTGCGCCAGTGCCCTTGCCCTGCTGTTGATGGCAGTGTTTTTCGCGCTACCATCGTTGCCTTCCCGGTCGGTTGGTACACTCGGTGCCTTACGAATCGGGTTGGCCCTCGTGGCGGGTCATCCGGTGGTGAGTTTAGGGCTTTTGATTACAGTGTGTATCTACGCGGTGTTTATGATAACGCCGCCCGGTGCCGCACTCTTATCCACCGTACCACTGGTGGTTTTAGCAAGTTGTGCCTACGAATTACTGGCCCGCTATCATGGCGGAGACCAGGACATTCGCGAAGATGAAGAAGATGACTATTTAAATCGCGGGTTCAGAGATTTTCTGTTCCCCTGGAAAGGATAGCCGGACCTGAATGGTCCCGGTTTTATCTGGTTGCTACCAATCAACCCACAAAGAAAGAACCTATCATGACACGTATATCAGGTATTCAAGCGCGTGAAATCCTTGACTCCCGCGGCAATCCCACCGTGGAAGTAGACGTATATCTTGCTTCTGGTTTTCACGGTCGCGCGGCAGTACCCTCCGGCGCATCGACGGGCGAACACGAAGCCGTAGAGCTTCGTGATGGCGACAAAGATCGCTACCTCGGCAAGGGCGTGAGCAAAGCGGTGGAAAACGTCAACGACGCCATCGCCGAAGAACTGCTCGGCATGGACGCGCTCAACCAGCGTGAAATCGACGCCACCATGATTGCCCTCGACGGCACGAAGAACAAGAGCAATCTGGGTGCCAACGCCATTCTCGGCGTTTCCCTGGCGGTGGCCAAAGCGGCCTCCGCAGCGCTGGAGATTCCCCTCTATCGTTATATCGGCGGTGTCAACGCCCACACCCTTCCCCTGCCCATGATGAACATCCTGAATGGCGGATCCCACGCAGATAACAATGTGGATATCCAGGAATTCATGATCATGCCCGGTGGCGCACCTACCTTCAAAGAAGCCCTCCGCATGGGTACCGAAGTCTTCCACGCCCTTAAGAAGGTGTTGAAGGACAAGGGTTTGAACACGGCGGTCGGTGACGAAGGCGGCTTCGCTCCCAATCTTGGTTCCAATGTGGAAGCTATCGAAGTTATCCTCGAAGCCATCAAGGCGGCTGGTTATACGGCTGGTAAAGACATGTGGCTGGCCATCGATGCGGCTGCCAGTGAATTCTACAAGGGTGGCACCTACACCTTGGGTGCCGAGGCCCAGCCCGAGAAGACGGCCAACGCCATGATCGATTTCTGGGGTGAATTGGTGGCAAAATACCCCATCATCTCCATTGAAGATGGTCTGGACGAAAATGACTGGGACGGCTGGAAGCAGCTTTCCGATAAGATTGGTAAAAAGGTACAATTGGTAGGCGATGACCTCTTTGTGACCAACACGGACTATCTTGGCCGTGGGATCAAAGAAGGCGTCGGAAATGCTATACTGGTTAAGGTAAATCAAATCGGTTCGTTGACCGAGACGCTGGATGCCTGTCAGATGGCCCACCGCGCGGGTTACACGACGGTAATTTCTCACCGGAGTGGTGAGACCGAAGACAGCACCATCGCCGACATCGCCGTGGCCTTGAACGCTGGCCAGATTAAGACGGGTTCGGCTTCGCGTAGCGACCGTATTGCAAAGTATAATCAGCTGTTGCGCATCGAAGAGGAACTGGGCAATCAGTCAGCCTTCCTCGGTATGGATGCGTTTTACAATTTACGATAGCAGGAGTGCCCATGGGCCCCTGCGGGTGCCCGGTGGTATGAAACGCACAGATCTCACATGGTATTGGCTGACGCTGGCGCTGGTAACAGCGCTGGCGTTGGTCTATGTTCAACGCCGCGACATTCAGGGGCGTTATGCGACCTACCGTCGGACGATGGACACGGTACAAGAGCAGAAGCAACAGGTATCAACGTTGCGCGAGACCGTGGCCAGTGAACAGCGCCGCGCGAAAGGGATGGATACGGATCCCCTTGAGCAGGAAGCGACCATTCGCCGTGTAAAACGGTTGGTGCGCGAAGGCGAAATCATCTTTCGTGTCGAAGAGCGACGCTGAACGTCAGGCCGCGGTGCCTGGGATCTGCTGCGGATTACCATAGGAAACTATATCTCCTGAGTCACGAAATCCTTTTAGAGAATCAAGAAGAAGCCCTGAAGCTCCTCGGGCAAAATGGCGAGCTCCGGAAACACCTGCAAGATGCCATGCAAGTACGCATTGTGGATCGCGGTGCCAAGGTTGCCATCATGGGTGACGACAAGAACGCCCGTTTTATCGCCGAATTGTTGAGCGAGCTGCTGGTCTCCGTGCGGCAGGGCAACACCCCCACGTTGCAGGATATTCGCGCCATTCTTGAAGGGGCTTCCGAATCGGGCGGCCAACTTCCCCCACGAATAGAGACCGAAGTGCCCGGCGTGATTCGGCGTGATTTGCGCGTCCGTCCCCGCACCCAGGGCCAACACGACTATTTAACTGCCATCAGCGAATATGAGATGACCTTTGTTATCGGCCCGGCCGGTACAGGTAAGACCTATCTCGCCATGGCGGCGGCCCTGTCGGCGCTGTTGAGCAAGCAGGTGCGTCGAGTGATTCTTACCCGCCCTGCGGTGGAAGCGGGTGAAAATCTCGGTTTTCTTCCGGGCGATCTGGAAGATAAGGTAAACCCCTACCTCCGCCCACTCTATGACGCGCTCTATTCCATGGTGGATACGGATCGCGCCCGCAGACTTCTTGAAGAGCAGCGCATCGAAGTGGCCCCCCTGGCCTTTATGCGCGGGCGTACGCTGGACCATTCATTCGTCGTTCTGGACGAAGCCCAGAACACGACGACCGAGCAAATGATGATGTTTCTTACCCGACTCGGCCAGGGATCACGGGCCGTGATTACCGGTGACGTGACCCAGTGTGATCTTCCCAAAGGTACCAAGTCGGGACTGGGAGAAGCATCCCGTATATTGGAAAACGTAAAAGAAATCGGGATCGTTCGTCTTTCTAAACAAGACGTTGTCAGAAACCCCATTGTACAGCGCATTATTGACGCCTACGATGAGGACCGAGAGCGTTCTGAGACGGATTCGGCGCGCTGATGTTGGGCCGTGCTCCAACGAAGAAAAAACGGGCGGCGAAAAAGGGGCGCTCTGCGGCCGAACGGCACCGGCAGCAAAAGAAAGCCAGCCTGGTCAACCGCGCCGTAATCGCAATCGCCTTCGTCGTGATGGTCGTCGCCATCACCAAGTCTTCCCACCGCGATCCGGTCATCGAAGTACTGCAGAGCGAAATTGATACCCAGCTTTCCAGTCGGGAAATACGGGCGGCCTTTCATTTTGAAGCCGTTGATCTCCAATTGACCCAGGAAGCCCAGGAAGCGGTGGTCAATGAGGTGCCTGCCTATTATCGCATCGACGCACAGCGGGTCACCCAGCAGCTCGACGCGCTGCAGACCCAGGTGGCGTGGTTGCAGGCCCAGCGCCCGCAAGTGAGTGCGGCGGTGATCAAGAGCCTTTCCGCCGTAACTACCCCCGAAGAAATTGATAATGCCGTGAGTAAGACGGTGCACCAGTTCGCCAAGGGACTTATCAGCAGCGACGAGACCAAGACCTCGCTGGATGAGCACGTTCTGGCACGGTGGCTGATGCCCGACAAGGCATCCCTGCCCGGTTTGGTCGTGGAGCAGGGCCCCCCGCCCGAAACTCTTACCACGGTGCGTCTTACCTCCGATGACCCGGAAAACTTAAGCTACAACGGCAGCGACACCCTCGCTCGCCTGACGCGGGATGGGTTGGAGAAGGTTCTTCGCGCTGGAATTCGCCAGCAGACCTTGCTCCCCCAGGACAGCAGCCGCACCATTGCCCTCCTTCGCGACGCGCCCGACAGCAATGGACAGTTGAGCACGGAGATCCGCTACGACACGGTGATGGACCCCATTGCCGCCCGTACGTATCTGGACAAGGTCTTGCTGGAGCGCACGCCGTCACTGGTAGCAACCGACGGTGCCGCAGGGGCCGACGCCGCTGACGCGCTGGCGGACGGCGCCGCACCGGTAGCCGCCACCTTCATTACCGACACCTTGCGCTACGACGCCGTTGAGACGGCTGGTGCCCAGGAACGGGCCCGATCCGCCGTGGCACCTGTCCTCAAACATATACTGGCCTCGGAAAAGATTCAGGATGGCGGTAGCCGCTGGACGGCCCAATCGCGATCTGATGCGCGCACTTACCTGAAACTACTTCAGGGGGACGTTCACCCGGTGACCCAGCTCATCAGCGCGGGTATTGCCCATATCATTCTTGTCGCTCTCGCCATGATTTGCCTGCATCGTTCCATCTTGCTGTTTCGCAGTGACGGCACCGCCGATCCCATGACCTTGTTTCAACTGGCCTTGCTGCTCATCAGTGGATTGCTGGTGCTGAGCCGCGTTGCCCTCTATTTTGAACCCACCGGCTTCCTGGTACCCGTGGCGGCCTGCGGTATCCTTTATGCCATCCTGGTCAACGTGGGGCTTGCTGCCGTGGTCAGTTTCCTGACGGCGACCCTGGTCTCGGCCCAGTATGGCTACGACTGGCGTTTGCTGACCCTGGGCACGGCCATGTCGATGGCGGGCGTCTTCAGTATCTTCCGGGTGCGTCGGCGCAGCGATATGGCCTCTGCATCCATCACGGCCACCCTCGTGGGCGTCATCATGATGGTGGCGGTCGTCCTGGCCACCGATTCTCTCTTCGACGAGGCAACGGCACGCCGCCTTTTCCTCATCGGCCTGAATGGGTGTATCTGCCTCCTGGCCGTGCCCGCCGTGCTGTCGCCGCTGGAGCGCCTCTTTGGCATTACCACCGATATTCAGCTCCTCGAGTATTCCGACTTCAACAACGAGCTTCTGGGCCGACTTGCAGTGGAAGCCCCCGGCACCAGTGCCCACAGTCGCATGTTGGGTGATCTGGGCGAAGCGGCGGCTGACGCTATTGGTGCCAACGGCCTGCTGGCCCGGGTCTGTGCCCTCTACCACGATATTGGCAAAATGCGCCGCTCCGAATATTTCTCTGAAAACCAGACCGGCCACAACGTCCACGACGAACTTTCGCCCCGCATGAGTGCCCGGGCCATTGCTGCCCACGTCATCCAGGGGGCGGAACTGGCCCGCGAATATCACCTGCCCAAGCCCATTATCGATGGCATCCTGGAGCACCACGGCACCTGTCTCATTGGCTACTTTTATCAGCAGGCGGTGAAGGAACAGAAGCACGGAGATGTGTCGGAAGACGATTTTCGGTATCCCGGCCCCAAACCCCAGCGTCCCGAGACGGCCATATTGATGATTTGCGACGCCGTCGAGTCGGGCGTCCGGTCCATTAAGAACCCCACAGAAGAGCGGGTTCGTGATTTTGTGGACAAGATTGTGGCGGCCCGGTCCGCCGATCGGCAGTTTGACGACTGCAATTTGACCTTGAAACAGCTTGATACCATCGCCGAAGTCGTATCCCAGCGGATCCTTTCCAACCTGCACACCCGGGTGGCTTATCCGTCGATGCGCAAGGAAGATACGGTGGATAACTTCATTCCTGCAGCGGGGAAGGCCGAAACGTGATACGCCTTTATATCTCTTCGGAGTCAACAGAAACGTACCTGTATCGGCGGGATGTGCTTACCCGTCTGGCCACCCGAATTTGTGGTGGCGAGCTAGAAGATGCAGTGGGTATCGAAGTCAGTGTATTATTCTGCGATGATGAGAAAATACGTTCGTTAAACAAAGCCTATCGAAATAAAGATGCGGCGACGGATGTACTCTCCTTTGAGCAAGGTGACAGCCCCATCCCCGGCGAGCGACTTCTGGGCGATATCGTGATATCGCTTGAGACCGTTGCAGGCCGGAATGACGGCAATCGTGACGCAATGAGAGACGATGTACGTCTGCTCTTTTGTCACGGGATGTTGCATTTATTAGGGTACGATCATGGTACAGTCGCAGAGCGACAGACCATGAATGCAAAGCAGGCCCACTATCTGGGCGTGCATATGGAAGCCGCATGGCGCACGGATTCGTAACGCTTTCGGGCAGCGAGTTGCAGTGATCTTGAGGTGGAGCGCAGCAGCGCATTGGAAGAAGACAGTAGAAGTTCAGCACGATGGTTTAGACACATATTTGTAACTTTTTGCTGGGCAAGCGCCGCGCTTATTTTGACTGGCATTGGGAGCGACGGGGGAGCCGAACCCGCTGCCGTAGTTGCTGATGTCGCCGCATCGCTCCCGTCCCCGGAACTGGAGGACTGGTCTGACGCATTCCAGCCTCGCTATCTCGTTGTCGTTGCAATCTTATTATCCCTCTCGGCGTTTTTTTCTGCATCGGAAGTGGCCTACTTTTCAATGAGTCCCTTGCATATTCGTGCATTGGGCGAGCGAACGGGACTGTTGGATCAGGCGGCGAGCCGTTTGCTTACCCATCCCGGTGCACTCCTTACGTCCATTCTGATGGGTAATTCCATTGTAAACGTATTGCTGGGTGTGACGCTGGCCTTGCCCGTTGAGCGGCTTTTTGAGCATTTACTCCCGCCGGCCTTTTCGTACCTTGCTGCGGTGGCCTTTTGTACGGCCATCCTGGTGATCGTTGGGGAAATCGTGCCCAAACTGCTGGTGGTGCGGAACAACGAGCTCTATGCGCGCTGGGCCGCCTATCCGCTGGGATTCTGCAGCGGGATTCTGATGCCCCTTCGCCATGGTGTATTGTGGCTGGTTGGCTTTCTCTTCCGTGTTACGGGGTTCAGCGACCTCCGTCCGGCACCCTTTATGACCGATAACGAGTTCGCCTCCCTCCTTTCGGAAGGCGAAGCGACCGGTGCCATCGAAAAAGATGAGCGGGAAATGATCCAGGGCATCCTCAAGGTGAGCGAATCCATGGTTCGTGAAATTCTCATTCCCCGGCCGGATATTATCGCCCTGAACGAGGACGTGACCATCGCGCAAGCCCTGGAAGTCGTCATTGAACATGAATATGCCCGGATCCCGGTTTACGGCGAGAGCATTGACCAGATTACCGGTATTCTCTACGCCAAAGACCTGCTGATCCATGTGGATCAGGGCGATATGGATGTGCCCATCAAGCCGCTCCTGCGCCCGGCCCATTATGTGCCCGAAACGATGACCGTATCGGATTTCATGAAATCCGTACAGCTGCTTCGCACCCATCTTGCCATCGTGGTGGATGAGTTCGGTGGCACCGAGGGTCTCGTTACCCTCCACGATGCCCTGCGCGAAATTGTGGGTGAAATGGAGCTCGATGATCGGCCCGATGAATCGACGGTGGTCCAGTTGGAAAAAGATCTCTACGAAGTCGATGGCCGCTTTCCCCTGGATGAGTTGGAAGCCCTTACGGGCGTTCCGGTAGATGATGAAGAACACGCCACGGTGGCGGGCTTTCTGATGGAGCAGAGTGACAAAGTGTTGGAGGTAGGCGACCATATACGCCACGAAGGCGTCCGCTACACGGTTGAGGCGGTCGACGGCAAGCGCGTTTCCCGGTTACAGATACGTATTCCTCGGCGAAGTAGTCGTAAATCCGGGGGGAATACGCCATGATGACCGCAATTCTTCTCTTTGTTCTGGGCATCATGCTCAACGCATTCTTTGCAGGCTATGAGACCGGTTTTGTGGCGAGTAATCGCATTCGGGTGCGCCATATGGCCGAGACCGAAGGACACCTGCGCGCTGCAATTCTGCTGAAATACCTGCTCCACCCGGAGCGTATGATTACCGTGGTGCTCGTCGGCACCAACATGGCCCTGGTCATGGGCACCATCGCCCTGACCCGGGAGCTCGGTCCGCTCTGGAGCACATTAATTGCGACTCCTCTGTTTCTGGTCTTTGGCGAAGTGTTGCCCAAGAGCGCCTTCCGCCTCCATCCGACCCGGTTTTCATTGGCCTTGCTGCCCCTGATTCGTTTTTTTGATGTGGTGCTCGCGCCGGTCGTGGTCCCCGTATCCTGGCTCTCCGCCAAACTCGTTTCCATGGTGGAAGGCGAGATGAAGGCCGAAGAGTCCCTCATGAGCACGGTGGAAGACATGCGCGTGCTCTTTGACGAGAGTGCCCATCGGGGAACCATCGAAGAAGACGAAAAAGCCATGATCCACTCGGTCATTGACCTCCAGTCGATTCTGGCCAAAGAGGTCATGGTGCCCCGCATTAATATTGTGGCCTTGCCTGAGACGGCCACCCGCAGCGAGCTTATTACCAAACTGGTGGAAAGTGGCTACACACGCCTTCCCGTCTATCGGGAGTCCATCGATTCGATCATCGGGGTGGTCAACGCGTTTGATATTCTCCGGGCCCGCGAATCCTTTGAGACCCTGGAAGGCTTTATTCAGGAAGTGCTCCATGTGCCCGACACCATGAAGTTGGATGACCTGCTGGAGCGCATGCGCGAGCATGGCAGTTCTTTTGCGGTGGTTACCGATGAATATGGCGGTACGGACGGGATTATTACCCAGGAAGACGTGCTGGAAGAGATTTTTGGTGAATTCCATGATGAATACGATAAGGCCGAGACCTCGATACGGGAAGTCAGCCCCGGGGCCTTCGTCGTAGATGCCCATATGGAATTGGAAACCGCTTCGGAAGTCATGGGTGTGACCCTTGAAGATGAAGAAGTGGAAACGGTTGGAGGCTGGGTAATGCACCGACTGGGACGCATTCCGGCTACGGGCGAAGTTATTCGCGACGAGCCCTTCAAGATCACCATCCTGGAAGGCACGGGGAACAGTATTACCCGCCTGCGGATCGAGATAACACAGGCACCACCCGAAGAATAAATTGGGGGGCCCCATGGTAAACTCGAAAAGGCCCACCGAGGTACGTAGAATAAGACATGGCATTTGTGCCGGTATATGGCGTCGGGGACCGCAAATTCGGGTAGTTTCCCTGAAGAAAGCACGACATGAAACCAGCCAGAAATGATACCGAATATAACAGTTTCACCAGCTTCATGCGTGTGTATTTCAAACAGGTGCAGCGCTATGTGACCACCGGTGTCATGGTCTGGGTGCCTCTGTTTATCACCATCTGGGTTGCTTGGACGTTTGTTTCCAAGATAGCCCTGGCCATCAGCGTTTCCATGAACCGGGTCGAGCAATATGTGCGGCGGGTCGGAGAGCAGGTGCCCACGCTGGACTTCCTCCAGCACTTTCGCTTCGATTCTGATTTTGCCTCCATGGGCACGGGCTTCTTGCTCGCCATTCTTCTCTTTCTCTGCACCGGTTTCCTGACCCGCTACCTGGTTGGTCGGAAGATTATCGCCACGGGTGAAACGCTCGTGGGTAAGATTCCCCTCATCAGCCGGGTTTATCTGGCCGTGCAGCAGATTCGCGACGTCTTTGTAAATCGCGAGGGCGCCGTTTTTCAACAGGTGGTTTTGCTGGAATATCCCCGCAAAGGCATTACGGCCGTGGGCTTTGTTACTTCCGATGAGCAGGGTGTGGTGCAGCAAACAACCGGTCGCACCCTTTCGGCGGTCTTTGTCCCTACGACGCCCAACCCGACCTCGGGTTTCCTGCTCTACCTGCCCCCGGAAGAGCTCACACCGGTTGCCATGTCGGTGGAAGACGCCATGAAACTTATCGTTTCCGGTGGTGCCTATATACCGGGTAGCCACCCGGTGATAGAGAAAAAGTAGGCCGTCGCCCTGTGCCTGACGGGGCCCGTGTATCGTTAGCCGCCCATTCACCCGGCACGGTTCGGTGAATGTTATTCACAACTACAGGAGCTTTCTCGTGCGATTTAATTTTTCTCAATGGACGCTGGTCGCAATCGCAATAACTTCGCTGGTGGGGTGTTCTGGTGGTGACTCCGGCACGGGAGCAGCGGACAACGTCCTGCGGATTAATATTAATGCCGAGGTTAAAGATCTGGACCCCCAGTTGGTCACCGGCGTACCCGAACATCGCGTCAACGGGGCCCTTTTTGAAGGTCTGGCCGATATGGACCCGGCCACCCTGGAGCCTATCCCCGGTGCCGCTGAATCCTGGACCATTTCAGAAGACGGTCGGGTCTACACCTTCACCCTGCGCAAGGATGGTAAATGGTCGAATGGCGACCCCGTTACGGCACAGGACTTTCACTACAGCTTCCAGCGGATGCTGAGCCCGGCCCTGGCCGCGGACTATTCCTATCTGTTGTATTGCATCAAGAATGGGGAAGCATTCAACAAGGGCACGTTGAAGAATTTCGACGAAGTGGGGGTGAAGGTCATCGACGACTATACCCTCGAACTTAGCCTGGTAAACCCCACGCCCTATTTGCTGGCCATGCAGATGCACCAGGCCTGGTACCCCGTTCATCAGGCGACCATCGAGGCCTTCGGTGCTATGGACGAGCGCAGCACGCCCTGGACCCGTGCAGGCAATCACGTGGGCAACGGGCCCTTCCGCCTGACCGCCTGGCGGCCCAATGAAATCATCAAGGTGGTGCGCAATGAGCACTATTGGGATCGGGACCATGTTCGCCTCGATGGCATCGACTTCTATCCCATTGAAGATATGCAAACCGAGGAGCGGAGTTTCCGGACGGGCAAGATTCAGATGACGGGGGAAGTACCCCTCGACAAGATTCCTGTCTACCAAAAGGAAAACCCCGAACTCATCCACATAGACCCCTACCTTGGCGTCTATTTCTACCGCGTGAACACGACCCGCCCACCCTTCAACGATCCCCGGGTCCGTCAGGCACTCTCACTGGCCACCGATCGGGAAGGGCTGGTGCGCAACGTGTTAAAAGGTGGGGAGCAACCTGCCTTTCACTATGTGCCCCCGGGCATCAATGACTATGTGAGTGAAGACAAGCTTTCCTTTGATCCCGAAAAGGCCCGGGCCCTGTTGGCCGAGGCAGGCTACCCCAATGGCGCGAATATGCCGCCCGTAGAGATTCTCTACAATACGTCGGAAAACCACAAACGGATTGCCGAGACCATCCAGCAGATGTGGAAGACCCAGATCGGGGTGGATGTGCAGTTGGTGAATCAGGACTGGAAAGTCTATCTCGATACAACACGGAGCATGAACTACACCCTGGCCCGTGCCGCGTGGATTGGAGATTTCATGGATCCGGTGAACTTTCTGGAAATGTGGCTCACCGATGGCGGAAACAACGAAACGGGCTACAGCAGACCGGAGTATGATGCCCTCATACAGCAGGCCTACGCCGAGGCAGACCCGGCAAAACGTCTGGTTGCCCTCAAAACGGCGGAAGACATGATTCTTGAAGATCTGCCTGTCATTCCCATTTACTTCTATACGC
>CAXBPH010000086.1:0-24326 GCA_963977445.1 uncultured bacterium
CTTGCGCGTAGGCCCGATCGCTGCCCGCCACGACTCCCAAAAGAAGTACTGCGCAGGTCGCGACTAACAATTTCTTTGAAAACATTCGTTTAAGTATCATCTAATTCTCCTTATTCTATCCCATAAATGCACCTTTTCAGGTGCTCCAACAAGTTACACACATTCGGTCAAATTAATCGGTTATCTTCACCTAAGATCTACATCAACATACTACCGCGACGCGCCACCAACGTGACGCTGAGAGAAACAACATCGCTACGATGAGCAATATCAAGCCTGCGCCAGCGGATTGGGTCTTTTCGCCTGTCGTAGCGGCGGGTGTACACCCTGCAGGCAATGCGCTGGGCGCGCCTTCTATTCTCGTATAGCCTATGTCAATTAAGGCACCTAAATCGATGCCGCTATAGGTTCGTTGGGTACTTCCCAGGAACACGACATGGGTAATGGCTGAGGAGCTTTGAAGTCTATTGATATCCCAGTGGCTGAGGCTGCTACCGGGTTCGTAGGGCCCTGGGGAGTAAACGGGAACGGGAGCATCTGCATCGCGTAGACGGGCTTGGGGACCGGCAAACCAAACATCATTGCCCACCAGATTGGCGACATCCAGTTGGAATTCAGGGATGTTGCCATCGCTGAGCAGACGGGGGCCGTCGGGGCCGTCGGTAAGAAAGCTGTCGAAGACGGTATAGATTCCGGGCCCGATACTACTTGAGCCATCGGGCTCTATAAGCGATGTAAATCCCAGTCCATGGGTGATTTCGTGGAGCAATACGGTGAAAAAATCGGCTTCACCGGGCTGGGGGGTACCCGCAGGAACATTCCATGCAAACCCCACGTCCACCGTGACGGAGATTTCGGGAAATCCAAAAAAAGGTTTTAAACCGGTCTTCAGACGCTGGAGGGTGCTACCGGTGTGAAAACCAGCGCTATTGGGATAAAATGTGCCCGCAGAGGCAAGGGCACCGGTGCCGTCCGTTTCGCTGACCGTCACCTGAATATCGAGGGTTCTTCCCGGGTAGTTGATTTGATCGGCCACATAGGCGAGAACGTCTTTAAGCCGATTGCGAACGGCCACGCCCGTATTGGGGTCGTTAAAGCCAACGCCCACATCATCATAGGTAATATTAAAGGTCAGATCGCTGGTGATAAACTGCTCGCTGAATCCCCCTTTTGAAAACGTATCGTACCCGGCATCGGTATCGAAGAACGTATTTCCTTTATGGGGCTTAACCAGCACGATGGATTCGGAAGCCCAAAGGGGGCTGATCATGAGTGCAAGCATAATAATTGTGTGGATGGGTGTGGACAGGGCGACCAAGCGCAACCATTGAGACCACGGAAACTTCATCTGCTATTCTCCCGCCAAAAGGCGACTTTGAATTCTAACTACCTATAGATAGCATACCACGTGGAGCCCGACGGTGCATAAAATAACGAAAAGTGAAATATATGTCAAGTTTTTACCGGACACATGTGCCTGACTGCAAGAGAAAACACTGATTTGCAGCGGACTGCCTGCGACTTCAGGGCCGCATACCTGGGATCGGTCACCGTAGTCAGGTATTTCTCCGGTAGGAGCCGCCAACTTCAAAGAGCGCCTGGGTAATCTGCCCCAGTGAGCAAACCCGGGTCGCTTCCATAAGGGCGGCGAAGGTATTGGCACCCGTTGTGCAGGCTTCTTTCAACAACTCCAACGCCTGCGGAGATTCGCGTCGGTGGCGGTGGTGGAAGTTTGCCAGGCGATGGAGTTGCTCCTCCTTTTCCGCCGGTGTGCCCCGACGCAGCTCAAGGGCCCCCATGTCGGCATCGTGGTCCGCCCCGGTGTTGACGAACGTGTTCACCCCGACGATGGGATAGGTGCCGTCGCTTTTCTTCTGCTCGTAATGGAGCGACTCTTCCTGAATCGTACTCCGCTGGTAGCCCCGCTCCATGGCACCCAAAACGCCACCGCGATCATTCAGACGGTCAAACTCGCAGAGGACGGCCTCCTCCACGAGCTGGGTCAGCTCCGACAGAAGGTAACTGCCCTGCATGGGGTTCTCACACAGGGAGAGTCCATGTTCCTTTTGCACTATCAATTGAATCGCGACGGCACGACGGACGCTTGCCTCCGTGGGCGTGGTGACGGCTTCGTCATAGGCGTTCGTATGGAGTGAGTTACATTGGTCGTAGTAGGCCGTCAGGGCCTCAAGTGTCGTGCGAATATCATTGAACGTCACCTCCTGGGCATGGAGGGACCGACCGCTGGTCTGTATGTGGGCCTTGAGTTTCTGGGAGCGTTCGTTGGCCCCATATCGTAATTTCATGGCAATTGCCCAGATACGGCGAGCCACGCGATTCAGCACGGCATATTCGGGGCCCATACCGCACGAGAAGAAGAAAGAAAGGTTGGGTGCAAAGTCATCAACGGCCATACCCCGCGAAAGGTAATGCTCCACATAGGTGAAGCCATTGGCCAATGTAAAAGCGAGTTGGGTAATAGGATTGGCACCGGCTTCGGCGATGTGGTATCCCGAGATCGAAACAGAATAAAAATTACGGACGCCGTGCTCGATAAAATAGGCCTGAATATCCCCCATCATACGCAGCGCGAAGTCTACCGCAAAGATACAGGTATTCTGTCCCTGGTCCTCCTTCAACACATCGGCCTGCACGGTGCCGCGCACCGATCGCAGTACGTCAGACCGAATAGAAGCCCGCTCCCCATCATCGGGGGAACGTCCCTCGCTTGTCAAAAAGCGGTCGCAAGCCTGGGAGATGGCCGTGTTGAAAAACAAGGCAAGCATTGTGGGTGCCGGACCGTTGATGGTCATGGAAACGGAGGTATTCGGCGACGCAAGGTCAAAGCCATCGTAGAGCTGCTTCATATCATCGAGGGTGCAGATGGAGACGCCGCTACTCCCCACCTTGCCGAGCACATCGGGTCGTTCTTCCGGATTCCAGCCATAGAGGGTCACGGAGTCGAAGGCGGTAGATAGCCGTTTCGCCTCACTCCCCGCTGCCAGCAGATGAAAGCGGGCATTGGTCCGCGCGGCATCCCCCTCCCCTGCGAACATGCGCGTGGGTGATTCATCGGTGCGCCGAAAAGGAAAGACCCCGGCGGTAAAGGGGAATCTGCCAGGAACGTTTTCGCCACGCATCCAGGTGATCTGGTCACCGGGGTCACTCAACACGGGCAAGGCTACGCGGGGAATCGGCGCTCCGGTCAGACTTTTCATTTTAAGGGGAACGCGATGTTGCTGTTCACGAACGGTGTATTCAAATTCATCGCGGCGATATTCCGATTGTATTTCAGCGTATTGCGCTCGTATCGAGTGGAATTCCGCCCCTACGCTTTCCGACAGAGACGCTGCCAACCCATTGATTTGTGTGGCCAATACTTCATCCGCCAGCGCGGCCGTCTCCTTGACGTGCCACCAGGCTCTCAGGGCCGCCGCACCGGTTTGGGTCTGGCGATGATAGGCCCGCAGGGTCTCAGCAATCTCCGCAAGATAGCGATTGCGTTGTTGTGGAATGGCCGCTGCCTTGGGCTCGCTGAAGACAGCCTCGGCATGATGCCGTGGAGAATGCCAATTGCCCACGACACGTTTAGTTTTGAGCTGCTCCAACAAGTGAAGGTAGAGGGCCGTCACCCCACGGTCATTAAATCGGGATGCCGTGGTCCCAAAAACAGGCATGGAATCGGGTGATTCGTCGAAGCACTCGTGGGCGCGCTGATATTGCTTCCGAACATCCCGTAACGCATCCGCAGATCCGGCACGGTCAAATTTATTGATGGCCACGGCATGGGCCTCATCGAGCATGGCGATTTTTTCAAGTTGGGAGGCGGCGCCGAATTCAGCGGTCATGACATAGAGTGCCACGTCTACCAGCGGGACGATCCCCGCATCGGCCTGCCCGATACCGGCGGTTTCGACGAAGATCAGATCCAAGGGTGCCGCCTTCAGAACCTTTATCATATCGCCCAAGGCACCCGCGGTATCACCACGATGTCCCCGTGTGGCCACGGAACGCATAAACACGTTGCTCCGGGCGGACAAGACATTCATGCGGATTCGATCGCCCAGCAGGGCTCCTCCCGTCTTCTGGCGCGTCGGGTCCACCGAGAGTATAGCGAGGCGTCGCTCTGGGAAGTCCTCGCAGAATCGCAGTGCCAGTTCGTCGGTCAGGGAGGACTTTCCTGCCCCTCCGGTGCCGGTGATGCCGAGCACTGGTATCCCCCGGTCGGCGGGCAACCGGGCCAGGAAGTCGCGCAGGTCAGGCATGTCGTTGGCGTGAGCAACTTCGACGGCCGTCAGCAAGGCACCCAACTGCGCGGCGTCACCGAAATCTTCGGGGAGCGTGAGGGGCCGGATCTTTCGGTGGCTTTCCGCACGTTGAATCAGGTCTGCAATGAGCGCCTGAAGGCCCAATTGTCGACCGTCTTCCGGGGAGTAAATTTTGTTGACGCCACAGGCCTCCAAGGCCGCGATTTCCTCGGGCACAATCACCCCGCCTCCCCCACCGAAGACCTGCACCTGTGCCGCACCCAGTTCGCGTAGACGGTCAATCAGGTAAGGAAAGAATTCATTGTGCCCCCCCTGGTAGGAACTTACCGCGATGGCATCGGCATCTTCCTGGATTGCGGCCTGCGCGATTTCCTCTACGCTCCGATTGTGGCCGAGATGGATAACCTCGCACCCCTGGGCTTGCAGAATGCGGCGCATAATGTTGATAGCCGCATCGTGCCCGTCGAAGAGTGCCGTGGCCGTTACGATGCGCAGTGGAACGGTCGTTGCCTCGTAAGGCCGACCACGTGGGGCGGAGGAGTTCACCAGGCAACCTGACTGGAAAACAAGCCATATCGACGTGTCTCAGCGGACCCCATGGAACCTACCGTACTTTCAGGTCGCGCATAATCAATTCGGTCTGCATCGTTATATACTCTTCCAGGGTGAAGTGCTTTCGCATATACCATCGACGAAAGGCCCACATCTGACCGAGAATGGTGATGTTGTGGGCCATGAGTCGGGCAACCTTTTCTGAAGGAAGCTGAAAACTGCCTTCGTGCATGCCGCGACGAATAAGCGCATCGAAGAGATCCGTTACACGTTCTTCATTTTCCATGACCAGACTGCGTGCATCGGATGAAAGGCAGGTGGATTCCTGATAAATCAGCAAGATCGCGTCCTGCTGCTTGTCGCAGGAACGCATGTAAGTTGCCAGCGTATTGGATAGGGCGGACTCGATGTCTTCGCCGTCTACACGCACCGCTTTTAGCAATGCGGCGACTTCCTGATGGACCGATTCACAAATCAGGTAGAGTATATCGCCTTTGGACTTGATAAACTCATAAAGCTCGCCCACCGTCCAGCCCGCTGCCATGGCGATATCCCGGGTAGTTGTTTCATGATAACCCGTTTCTATAAAAAGCTTTATCGCCGATTCAACCAGCACCCTGCAACGTTCTGTGAGCTGTCCATAATCAATTACTGCGGATCCGGCCTGACCCGCCAGTGACAGATTCAGACGTACGCCAGTACGCATAATATTTACTCCACCTCTCCCGGTCCCATCACGATTGTGCCCCACGCTCCACGTAGTGTTCACACAACCTGTCGCTATGGTAACAGGGTTACTTGAACCCGTCAACGTCAGGATGACGTACCGCAGTAGACCGGCCCCTATTTTGTGGTCAGGGAAGGTCGTCGAAGGTGTAAAAATGCAATCCGAGTTTCTGGGCATGGGCGAGGATCTTTTCCAGGGTCGCCGGTCGGATGTGGTGGCTTTTACTGGCTTCCGCGATGTTATGGGCATAGAGCGTAAGTACCTCACCTCGCGAAGCGGCTCGATCCATCGCTTCCAGGAGCTGGGCCAGGCTATCTTCGTTTCCGGGATAGCCAATACGATCAATACCCTTGCCGGTGAGGCATCCGCGGGACGCGAGTTCCCCCAATGGCGTAAAAAGTATATCCATCTGTGCATACCGTTGCCCCTCCCGGGCCCCGGTACCCGTGCGCAGGTGCCGAAAGGTCTTGAGCAAGGCTTCGTCCGTTACAGGGTCGTTGTTGCTGCTCGGATAGGCGAAGGAAGTGGGCTGAAACCCCGCCTTTTCCATGGCCACCAGCGCGGGTGTGATTTCACGGGCAAGATAGTCTTCGATACCATGGACCTTGGTATGTTCTGCTGCCTTGATGTGACGGAGACCGTGGCACCCGATAGCATGCCCTTTCTCTCTCAGGGCACGAAGTCCATCGAGCTGTTCCGCGCTGAGTTGATCAAAGCGCGTCACGAAGAACGTGGCACTGGCACCATATTTCTCGAGCAGGGGCATCGCCTCGACCCACTCATTGACGTGGGTGTCGTCGAAGGTAAACAACACCCCGGGAGCACGGAGAGGGGCTACCTCAGGAACGGTCACATCGGCGGACGCCATGCCGGCAATTAGGAAAAGAACTAGAGATACCAACTTAAAAATCATTTTGCATAAGCCTTTAACGTCACATTTACACCACGAATACAATGGCCCACATCGTACCACGATACGTTTCGAAGGAACCATGTATACAATCGGCGTATCGCATCGCCGACAGCCGTCTAACAGGCACGTCGTATTATTTCACTCACCGCGCTGCTGAAAACGGGCCGTAGAAAAGAGGGTGAGGAGCAGGGAGCGATCCTCGTTCAGAATGGGGCTCAGATCGGAAACCGGCGTTTCGCTTATATCGAGAACCCGGAGCGAAGAAGCGTCCGCCAGGGGCGCACGCGATGTGATCCCCGTGCGCGCCGCATAGAGCGTGTACAACGTGGAATTGTTGCTCAGGGGCCCCAGGTTGTTTACCGAGGTGTCGTCGATGTTGAGCTGCTCCAGGGCCGTGTTGTCCGTGAAATACGACAAGGTGTTGAGTGTCGTGCCTCGCGCAAAGAATCTTTCCCGCGTAGTAAAATCGGCCAAGACGCTTAAATTGGTCATTTTGGCCTCTTTTTTCGCGGCCATAATCGGCCCCAGAATCGACAATCACCTATATTAAGCGGGCAAAACTCCGATATGGAAAATCACGAAGGGACTTACTTCCCAACACAAGTTTTTACGGATCAACAACCCCAAATACCACGGACTTATTCGCTAAAAACAAAAAGAGCCCCGATCAGGGGGCTCTTGTAGTCTCGTCCGAAATATGCGCCTCGGTTAGGTTTCGCTTGCGTCGCCTGTAACCTTGTAGACATGTACATCGCGCTGGGGAAAGGGAATCGAAACGCCTTGGGCGTCGAATTCCTCTTTCACTTTCCGGGTCACATCCCAATAGGTGGACCAATAGTCTGCGGTATTTACCCAGGGCCGAACGATAAAGTTCACGGAGGAGTCGGCAAGTTCGTTGACCCGTACGACCGGTTCTGGCTCCGTGAGTACGGCAGGATGCTCCTTAATAATTTTTTCCAGGATTGTCTGGGCCTTTGCCATATCATCGTCGTAGCCAATACCGAAGACCATATCGACCCGCCGTTGGTTGGTACCCGTTGCATTGGTGATGACGTCGCCCCAAATTGAGTTATTGGGTACGACTATTTTTTTATTGTCTCCGGTGTTTATGGTGGTAGAGACGAGATTCAGACTGGAAACACTTCCGGCGATACCGGCGACCTCTACCCAATCCCCCACGTCAAAAGGCTTAAAGTAGAGAATCATGATGCCGCTGGCGAAATTACTGAGCGAGCCCTGGAGCGCGAAAGCCACCACGAAACCGGCCGCACCAATCATGGCCAGGAGTGGTGCCGTATCCACTTCCATTTCGGCAAGGGCCAGCACGAGACCAATCCCCAGAACGATTCGACGCACGGTGACGGAGAGAAAACTTCGCATAAGAGTCGTCAAGGCCCGATTCACGCGAAGCACACGCTCCAGGAGACTACCAAGAAAACGGGCAATCAACCAAGTCGCGAACATTATCATTATGAATTTGGCAAAATTCCAGGCGATGCGCAGGCCCCCCTCTTCGGAGGTGAGCCAGCCAACGATTGCCGCTTCGGCCGCTTCCTGATCGGTTACATCGACGGTGATTCCGGAAACGGCTTTGATGTAGTAGCGCTCTTCATCGGCAACACCACCTTTTTTTTCCAGCTCGTCGAGGACAATTCGCAAGCGCTCTACCAGGGCGGCACGTTGGGTGCGAAGATCCTTGAGTTCTTCCAAGGTTTCTACCTTAACCTCCTGGTCGGCATCGAGCTTTTCCTGGACTTCTGCTGCGGCCTTGTCGAGCCCCTCCTGCCCCTGGGCGGAGGCCTCTTCTACATCAATGCCGATCTCCGCAGCGCCTGCTTCGGCTACTGATTCTTGTACGACGGCATCCGTTTCTTCAACGGCTTCTTCAACAGCCTCCGTAGCAGTCTCTTTCGTCTCGTCGTCTGCGTCCCCCGCCTTTTCGACGGCCTTCTTAGCATCTGCGACGGCATTCGCAACCTCCTTCTTAACGGCAATTTGCACGTTTTGTTGTCGGACGGCAATTTCTCTTTGAGAAATCTCTGAGACTTTTGCCTTCACCAACTCCAGCCAGGCACCCTTTTCGCTTGCCAGTTCGGTCACGGTCATGGGCTTAACCAGCAGCTCGAGTATTTCTGTTTCAATCTTGGGGTCTTCTGCAGTCACCGGCTCGGGGAGCTCCGCCGCTGGTTCGATAACGGATCTGACCTGAGCAAAGGCGTGGGCAGGCACCAGGAGTGCTGCACCAATGGTTACGAGAATAGTCAACAGAATTCCTGTTGAGTTTCTACGGCATATATCCAATCGCATCTGAATACCTTTCCGATTGCCCGACTGTACCCATATATTCCGACTACGCCATTTTACCCTTCTCACAGGGGAGATTAAAGGCTACCAGGACGGGGGCAATTTGAATTGTTGCTTCGAGGTAACAATGTAAGTAACCCCCAAGATGTCTCCGGGGAAAGTTCCGGTGTGGCGAGGAGACGAAAGTATTCCCTTTCTCACCGCAGCTCACACTGCTCTTCATTGGTGCCCTACGTCGCATAGCAAGGATGAAAAGACACCCACACACGGTGGGACCGCGGGGCCGATTTTATTGCGAAGCAACGCTGATGAAGTGAATGCTTTTCTACCCAATCACGCATGGATGCGCACCCGGGCTCACGTAGCTGCAGTGGTCGCAACGCCCTTACACGGAAAGGCGAACGCGCTCTGCCTTCAGGAGGGTGTTGTCCTTCGTGACCTGGGTTTTCTCCGGCGCCAGCCCCAGGAGGGACATAATTTCCTTCGGCTTGGCCAGTCGTCCATTTTCGTCACTGGTGGTGAAGACCAACGTCGCCTTGGCACCCGGTTGGCGCTTCATTTCCAGCGTGCACAACATGGGGCGGATATCGATGGCGGCCGTCGTCTTTTCACGACGTTTCCAGCCGCGGCCCTTCTTGGGCTTTTTCTGCTTGACCTTCCGTTCCACCAGAATCTCGTCCTGCGCCATAAGGTCGGCAACGCGGACTTCGAGGTCATCGGCGGGGTCCGCCGTGATGAGACTGTAGGAGAACCCTTCGACAAGGCTCATGAGCGATTCGCCACGGAGGGGCATGGCTTCTACGTCGAAGACGTGGAGTCCGGGGGGCAGTTTTTCCTGCATGCGCTCGAAAAGGGCCATCTCGTCGACCGCTTCCTTCAGCATGACATCCATAAAATCCCCACGACTGGCCTCGCCCACGGGACAGGCCGTCGAGAAATTTACTTTGGGATGGGCGTGGAAGCCCTTGCTGTAGGCAATCGGCGCTTTAGCGCGACGGAGGGTCCGAAACCAGGCGTCTTTCAATTCGAGATGAGAGAGAAAACGGGCTTCGCCACTGCGACCAATCTTGAAGCGCACGCGTTGCACGGGATCGGGCTGCTCGGTAACGGTCGGGGTATAGCCCTCCCACGTTTCCTCTTCTTTCAGGTGACCGGCTTTCTGCTTTTTGAGCATGGTCTGGCACAATTCCCGCTCACGATAAATCACGCCACAGAGATGGCATTTACCGGCGCGACAATCCTGCGCATACTTCAGCTCCATGGCATTCTGCCAGTCTTTTTGAAACCATTCTTTGGGAATCAAGATGTCGATATGATCCCAGGGAAGGCGCTCGTGAACGTCTCGTTCGCGAAACTGGCCGGCCACGTCGTAATCGACGTCTTCGATTGCTTTTTCCCAGGCGCGGAAATTTACGTGCTCTTCCCACGTTTCCAGCCGGGCACCATTCTTCCATGCCGCCTCGATGAGATCGGCACCACGACGATCGGCCCGGGTCAACAGGCCTTCGATGAAGGAGGTACGGGCTTCGTGGCGACCAAACTTGATATCACGCTGGCCCCGGAATTTCTCATGGAGAATGTTCTGCTTCCGGTAGGTTTCTTCCACGGTGATCTGCTCGGCCCACTGGAAGGGGGTAAAGGGCTTGGGGATGAAGGTGGATACACCCGTGCGCACCCCTGCTCTCGGATTAATCTTTTTACCTTCCCGTACGGTACGAATGGTGAGGTTGGCAATAGCCTCCACATCTTCATCCCGTTCGGTGGGCAGGCCAATCATGAAGTAGGTCTTCACATGGTCCCATCCCCGGCTGTAGGCCTGGGCGGACATGGTAAGCAGTTCTTCGTCAGGGATAAATTTGTTGATCACCGCGCGCATACGGGGTGAGGCCGCCTCGGGGGCGAAGGTCAAACCACTGCGACGTACGCCGGCCACCATATCGGAGAGCTCCACGGCATAGGAGTCGAGCCGCAGTGACGGCAGCGAGATGGAGACGTTGTCCTTGTGGCCTTTGTCGGCCGCCATTTTAACGAGGGTTCGTGGCATGGAAAAGTCGCAGGTCGACAGGGAAATAAGGGATACGGCATCGAAGCCGGTGTTGTCGAGGGTCCGCTCCATGAGCTTGTCGATGTTATCGATTGACCGTTCACGAACGGGACGGGTTACCATGCCTGCCTGGCAGAAACGACAGCCCTGGGTGCAGCCACGAAGCACTTCGAGGCCGGCGCCATCATGAACCAACGCGGCGTTGGGAACGATGTAGTTGGTGGGGTAGTCTGCGCCGTCCAAATCTTTTACGAGACGCTTCACAATTTTCGGCGCGTCTACCTGGGGCAAAATCTGACCGTCGGGCATGGTCTCAAAGGGATAGAGCTCCGGCACGTAGACCCCTTCGAGGGTCGCCATGGCCTGCAGTTTTTCCAGACGGGTCGCCTTCTTGAGATCCCGCATCATCAGGGCGATTTCCATCATGATGTCTTCACCATCACCGATGACAAAAAAGTCGATGAAGGGCGCGATGGGCTCCGGATTGAACACGGCGGGCCCGCCGGCGAAGATAAGCGGCATGGAATCATCACGGTGCTCACTGCGAACAGGCAGTCCCGCAAGATCCAGGGCATTGACGATATTGGTGAAGGTCAATTCCGACTGGAGGGTGAAACCAATCATGTCGGCGGCCGTGAGTGGGTCTTTCGATTCCAACATGAACAGGGGAAGCTCCCGTTCACGGAGCATTTTCTCCATGTCGATACCGGGCGTGTAACCGCGCTCCGCCCAAACCCAGTCCAGACGATTCATCTGTGCATAGAGAATGTGGAGGCCCAGATTTCCCAAACCGAGTTCATAGAGATCAGGAAAAAAGAAACAGATCCGAAGTTCAACTTCGGCGGGATCTTTCTGGGTACTGTTCAACTCGTTTCCGAGGTAGCGAGACGGTTTTTCGACCTGGGAAAGGATTTCACTGTCGAGAACATCACGGAGATTCATGGAGCGGACACTACCTTTGCAATGGGACAAATAAAAATGGCTCTCCCTCCGGTAACAATTCGGGGGGAGTGGGCATTCCAGAATGGTCTCTTTATTGTACCTGCAACACACCGAAGAGTGCGAGTTTCCTCACTATGGGGCGCATTCTCCGGCGCAGCGCTACACGCCGTTGCTCTGCCAGAGCAGGGTTTCTTCTGAATCATAGAGGAGTGCCTGATGTCGCCCCGCTTCTTCGGCGGCTTCCTGCACTTGAATGATTAATTCTTCCTGGTACCACTCACGGAGTGGGCGCATGGGCTGGTGCCACATACTACTTTGAATCTGGTCCATCACGTGGATATGCAGAGTAAAATTTGGATGACTCACTTTTACAATCCGATCACACTATATTCCCAAGGAGTGCTTACGCCGGAAAATATTGCCCTGCCCCGACTGCACACTCTACCTCACCGAAGCCAAGGCCCAAGTACCTGCCCGCTGGACTCCGTGATTCATAGTATCATTCTTCGTCAACAATTGAAAGACTCTTCTTGGGTCGTTCATGGTGCCCTTTTTCCCTGAAAGTCGGCTTTTGACAGGCAAAAAGTATAAAATAGTTGTCATGTATGAAAAACAGACACAAATCAACCATGCAATAATTACTCATATTTGACAACCTACAAATCGGAAACACCGGCATACCCATCACCAACAACTATGAAAATCAATTAATACACTACCCTCCTAAGGGCACTTCATTTCGGTTTTTCGGCATGCTACTTGTTTTTCCCTTCGCGTGTTGGCACGCACTGCCCGACGGAATTACGGAAAAATATACACGGAGAGATGAACATGAAAAATCCCCAATTACCCTGAGTATTTTGGGTGCGGCAGCACTTATGAGCGGATGGGCCCAGGCGACAATACTCACCTTTGACATCCCCCAACTGTCGAATTTTCAAAACGCCAATGTGCTTTCGAAGCCCTGGATCACACCATCCTGGGCCGCACGCCTTCCTTCTTTTATTTTGGGCTTGGGTTGACCGGCAATCGCTAACGATTAGCATCGACCAAATCAGTCTGGGTGGCGCATCCGATGACCCTCCTGGGCATGGGCGTATTGGCGATGGCCGCCAGACAGCGTCGCCGCACGGCCTAAAGCCCCCCTGACTGCGCAACAAGATGAATCCATCACCGCCGTGGCCCCTGCTTCGACGGCGATGTTATTGTTAAGGAGTGTCTGGGGTGTGGACTCGGCGGGCCCGTTGTGCTTCGTGTAGGTCACGGGGCATTACCGATTTTTCGGGATGCTCATACCACCGCTGCGACGGGTCCAACTGTTCGGCCCCGTCGATCTGAACGCCAATGAGGTTGAGCGACCAGGGCCCGAAGTTTTTTTCGGGCACCGCAATGGTCTGGGCCCCGTGGATATTCCAGAAGGTACCCCGGGCACCACAGTGGGCCCCCAAGCCTTTACCTCCGCCCGAACTCCAGACACGGGTAGCCTTCCCCACGTCGATGTTGGAGAAGAGGTTCTCGTAGGGAGCCCGGCAATGGTGGTCGAAAGAGAGGTCTTCTCCTTTGCCGTTGGAATAGACGTTTCCCGCGCTATGACTTGTCGTTAAATCATGAACAAACATGGTTTGAAAGTCGAAATTGGTACACAGATTGTCGTCGCCCCCCAGACTGACCCCGTGGTGCCCGGTCGAATTGCGATTTTTGTCTCGGCTGCGCACTGAGGTCAGGACGATGCCATCCACCGTGTTGAAGTTACCGGAGACGAATCCCCCGCTGTCGCTGTTATGTACCCGGATATTTCGGACCCAGCAATGGGCCACGCCGCTCAGGGCGAAGGCGTTGAAGCCGAGTTCGGTGAAATGGCCTTCATAGGGCGTGTTGGGAAATTCGAAGCCCACGTTTTCCAGGCCGGATTCCACGACTTCGGGCGCGAAGGGGTAAAGCGTGGGTTTCCATTCGGGACGTATATCGAATCGGAGGGGCCGGTCGATGGTCACCGTATTGCCCGTGACGGCGACGATCCGCGCAATGAGGGTCGCGCTGGTTCGGCTGTTCAGGTTTTCGATGCTGGTACGGGGATCATTGTCGTAAAGATGTTGGGCGAGCGAATCCTTTTCGTCATCCGTGAGGCGTAACGCTACCTCCTGTCCGACACGCAGGCGGGAACTGTCGGTCACCTCAACGGTGTGGCTGCCGCGCGCCGCAGGCTGGGCCACGGACGTGAGGGCATCGCCCCCTGCCCTACCCTGTATCGTAACGAAGCCGCCTGACCAGGAATAATTCGAGGTGGGACGTCCACCTGTGGTGGCCCCGTCGTTGGGCTCGATGACATTCAGGGGCACGGGGCAGTAGAGTATCGTTTTTTCCGGGCCGGCGCCGCGGATGACGATGTTGGACTTCTCCACGCGCAGTGGCCGGGTAATCCGATAGCGCCCTTCGGGCACCCACAGGACGCCAGCGGGCATTTCGGCCAAGGCCTTGAGAAACGCATCGCTGTCGTCTGTCTCTCCATCCCCTGTCGCCCCAAAGTCCCGGACATTATGGGTACGCTCCGGGTTGGGCAGGGGCCGCTCTCCCCGCCGATAGCCGGCATGGGAAAAATCGGGGAGGCGACTCTCCGGTGTCCATGCCGCTCCATCCGCACCCCAGAGAGCTGAGTTAACCGCTTCGGCTGCGCCGGCGTGGTCGGTCATCAGAGCGGCGCACAGCAAAACGAGGGACTTCAGAGACGGGTAATCGCACAGGGTTTTCACGGGTAAAAGCTCCGAATGGTGGTCCTTCGATTGGGACGTTTCCCAACGCGCCCCCACCCACCGGAAACGGCGCGTTGGCCGTTACTCCACGGGCTTGGAAATCGCCCGCGACAAGCGCAGTTGACGTCGTATGTCTTCCTGAATATCTTCAGGAGAAAGGCTGCCGTCCGTCTTGATGACCAGCTCTTTCTGGCGAAAGAGGTCGAGCAAGGGGGCTGTTTTCTCGTGATAATCGGCGATACGCTTTCGAATCGCCGCTTCATTATCATCTTCCCGCGTGAGGAGTTTTCCCTTACATACATCGCACTGGTCGGCAATGCGGGGGCGGTGCTGGATGAGATTGTAATCCAACCCACACTCACTACAGAGACGTCGGGACAACACGCGCTCCATGACCACGTCGTCGGAGACGTCAATATGGATCACGGCATCGATGTCATAACTTTCGAGGAAAAACTGGGCCTGACGGTGACTGCGAGGGAAGCCGTCGAGAATGAAACCGTAGTTCCAGTCGTGCTCGCTCAGTCGCTGGCGAATCACGTCTTCCACCACATCATCGGGAACGAGGTTGCCCTCGTTGATGATACGGCGAACCTGGGCCGCCAGCTTGGTACGATTTTGTATATTCCAGCGAAAGATATCACCAACGCTGATGTGGGCAAGCTCATAGTCACGTGCCAGCATGATTGCCTGCGTGCCTTTGCCACAACCTTGAACACCCATGATCACGTATTTATGCATAGTCTTGTTTCTTTATTTGTTCTGCGGCCGAGGCAGCGTTTCTCCCAGCGGGCTCAAGGCCCGAGCAGCTCGCGCATTGATAAAACACGCGACTCCCGACAACATGAAATGGGCCAACCCTATTCGATGGCATGGACACTCCACGTAGTTAAGACTATGCTATGATATGGCCTTCTGATGCAAGTTTCTGGTGCCAATGTCGTCCTATCGCTTGGTATTTTGTTGCGCAAAACCTGCCCGAAAGGCCTTTTCCGACATGGAACATGTACGGTACCATACCGTTGGACTTTCGCCCTCCCGGCACCGTCTGGCCGCCATGACCCTGGCTGTAGAGGGCGGCGTGCTTCTCGTTGCGGTCCTATTGGGCATGCTGCTTGGGCCCCCACTCATGTCCATCATGACGATTGATATGCATAGTGTGTTGATGGGCACCGGGATCGGATTGGGGCTGATGATCGTCGTATTTGGGGTGGTAGACTCTCGCCTGGGCCGCTCCACAGCACTGAGACAAGATCTGGCACAGTTGGCCGGGCTTCTCCAGAATGTGCGGGTTGTCGACATGCTTTGGATTTCCGCCCTGGCCGGTGCGGGTGAAGAAGCGCTCTTTCGGGGCGTGCTCCTTCATCACGGAGCGGCGTGGCTCGGTGTCCCCCTCGCGATTGCACTGACATCGTTGCTGTTTGGCTTGCTCCATGCCATGTCACTGGCCTATGTGATCTTTGCGACGACCCTGGGCGTCTTCATGTGTGTCGTTTACCTCACGACGGGAAATCTTGCGGTTGCCATGATTGCCCATGGGGTCTATGACTTCGTCGCCCTGGTTTATGTCCTGCGGCTGCGCCGTACGGTAACTCGATGACCGTAGAAACCAGTGAGACGGTGGTGCTGCTTCACGGACTGGGCCGGAGCCGCTTGTCCCTCCTGCCACTACAACGACACGTGCAGGCTGCGGGATTCCAGACCCTGAACTTCCCCTACGCACCCACCCTGCACCGCTTTGACACGATTGTGAATGAATTCCACGATTTCCTGGTGAGCAAGGTGACGACTTCCCGCTATCACCTCGTGGGGCATTCTCTGGGTAATATCATCATTCGGGCCCGATTTCGATTTGACTACCCCACGACCTTGGCGCGTATTGTCATGCTGGCACCCCCCAATCAGCCCCCGGCATTGGCGGCCAAACTCAAGAGATTCCCCCCGTTTCGGCTGTGGGCGGGCGATAGCGGTCAGAAGCTTGGATCGGCCACCTTTTACGCCGATTTACCCGTGCCCGATGTTCCTTTCGGGGTAATCGCGGGCAGTAAGGGGCAACGTCTTACCTTCAAGGAACCCAACGACGGCATCGTGACTGTCGAAAGCACCCGACTTGAAGGCATGGCCGATCACCGGGTACTCCCCCACACCCACACGTTCATGATGAACAGTCCCGCTGTGGCCCGGGAGACCATTCATTTTCTCCGTCATGGCATTTTTGACCCCACCCACTGCGAGAGATGAATAAATAGTCCATTGGGCGGTAGAATAGGGGCGCGGTAACACCAACAGAAAGGAATCTGCATGTCTGCATTCGCACGCATCCGCCGAGGCTGGCACCTTGGCTATCATAGTCTCCGCATCGTTCTCCGAGACAAGACACTTCTACTCTTTCCCTTGATTCCCTTTACTACCGCCATCATGATTATCGTATCGTTCTGCGTTGTCGTGGGAGCGGACCAGTTGTTCTGGGCCCTCTTCGTGGTGAATACCCTTCAACACGCGCGGTATCTGGCGCTGGGCTACGCCATCGTGGCGGTCGTTTCGGTGTATTTCTCCGTGGGCCTCGTGGCCTGTGCGCGGATTTCTATCGAAGGGCAAGATTCAAAATTCATGGACGGTATTCTGGCGGCCATGCGGAAATTTCACTGGGTGGTGTTGTGGGGATTGATTTCCTGGACCATCGGGCCCCTCCTCAATCTGCTGGATCACCTGCGCTATACCTCGCGCTGGGTGCGCAAAATCACCAAGACCAGCTGGTCGCAACTGAGCTATTTTCTGTTGCCCATCCTGATTGTGGATAACGTCAATATATTCAGCGCGATTCGTCGCTCGGTCACGGTTACGATTAAGACTTGGGGCGAAGGCTCCGTGTCTCAATTGGGATTTCTGTGGTTTTTCTTCTTTATGAACATCCCGACAATGCTTCTCTTTGGCTATGGCCACTATATGGAAGGGCCTTGGCCCAAACCCCTGACCTTTGTGGTCCTTTCCATGATTTATTTCACCATTGTGGTCTATCAGACGGCCAGTTCGGTGTTGAGTGTGGTCCTCTACAAATATGCGACGGACGGCACGGTGGTGGAAGGCTTTAATGGCGAATGGCTGAAAGAAGCCTTCGTCCGCCAGAAAGTCTACGTGTTGGTCGACGCCGATAAAGACCCGGGCCAACCCGTGGAAGACGTGCCGGCACCAGATGGCGTGGAACCGGCAACGGCCACACCCGACGTACCGGAAGCGGAAGAACAGACGGCACCGGACAACGCCGCAGACGACGTAGCCCCCGAAGAGGGCACCCCTCCCTCGGAGAGCGAGGCGGTGGAGGAAGCAATTCCCGCTGCAGCCCCGGAAAACGATGAGGAAACGGACGATCGGCCCCCGGTCACTCCGTAACACCCATTTGCATTCAGAGACGCGACGTCATCTATTGGTGACGTCGCGTACTTGATCATGGGACATCTTTGGCCCTAGAATCCCCCCTTCTGATGAAGATATTCGTGTACCCCGCGAATCCCCCTACTCGTCCCGGGGGTCAAAGGACGAATATCCGCCCTGTGTCGACCGGAAGTCTTGTCGGATTACCGGTATCGTCGTATCCCCGTCCACCGCAGTACTAAGAAGGATTCTCTCATGGCTGACACAATAGATCCCAGCACCACCACACCGGACAAGCCGAGTAAGGAGCGCATGGTATCCATCGATGCCCTCCGCGGCTTTGATATGTTTTGGATAACGGGCGGCGAAGGGGCGGTTAAGGCGGTTGCTTTGCTCTGTGGTGGCTGGATTGCGGCCGTATTCGGCGTTCAGCTGGAACATGCTGAATGGGAAGGCTTTCGCTTCTACGACCTTATCTTTCCCCTCTTTGTATTCCTGATTGGCGTCTCCATTACCTTCTCGCTGAGCCGTATCAAGGATACGGAGGGGCCTGCAGCCGTGTATAAGCGCTTGTTCAAACGGACGGCCATCATGTTTCTGGTGGGTATCATTTACTACGGCGGCGCACGCAACCACTGGCCCGAAGATGTACGCATTCTCGGCGTGCTCCAGCGACTGGCCCTGTGCTACTTCTTCGGGGGGCTGGCCTTCTACCACCTTCAGCTGCGGGGCCTGATAATTCTTTGCGTGTCTATTCTCATCGGCTACTGGGCCTTCCTGTCCTTCGTGCCCGTACCTGGCCTGGGAGCCACCTCTTTCGAGGAAGGGAAGAACTGGGCCACCTACGTCGACCTGCACTTTCTGCCCGGTCGGCTCTATTACAAGGACTACAACTACGACCCCGAAGGCATCCTCAGTACCATTCCCGCCATCGCGACCTGCCTCCTGGGCGTGTTTGCCGGGCTCCTGCTGAAGGCGAAGTCGTTTACGGACAAGCAGAAGGTCCTCTATTTCATTGCTGGGGGCGTGGCCATGGTCCTCTTTGGCTATGCCTGGGGCTTGCAATTTCCCGTCATCAAGAAGATCTGGACCTCCTCCTATGTCATGGTGGCGGGTGGCTACAGCTGGATTTTTGTGGGCGTATTCTATCTGGTGGTGGATGTGTGGAAGTATCGCAAGTGGACCACGCCTTTCATCTGGATTGGCGTGAACCCGCTCACGATTTACGTCGCCCACAACATTTTTGACTTCCGCGCGCTGGCCAATCGATTTGTCGGTGGGGACATTCAAGCCATGCTGAGTGAAGACGCGGGACGGGCCCTGCTCAGCCTTGTGGCCCTGGGGCTTTCCCTGCTCTTTGCCCGCTTTCTCTATAAGAATAAGATTTTCATACGGATTTAGGGGGCTCGGGAAGTTTATTTCTCCGACGGGATTGAGGCAGAAAAATACATTGGTGGTGTTGGCTCTTCACGGGCAAGTCTTGCAGACTTGTCCGTGCCACCCAGAGCATGTTTTTTTGTCTCTGGGTACATATAGATGGAATTGAGTCGCAGGCGCACGAACCCGTTTCGGTGCGCCTGCGTCGCTACCGAAACGGGATCGCGCGGCACTTTTACTTCATCAGGTTATTGCGCAACCGCCGACGTAGCTCCTTCGTTGGGCTTCACCAGCAACCAGGTGGGCCGGTGCATCTTGTGAGCCAAGGAAGTGGCGTTGGTTTTCACCAATCGAAGCTCGCTTTTGAAGTTGATTTCTTCACGCTCCCACCGCAACATAAATGCTGTGGGGTCGACGCCCTCGTCCTCCGGGCGGAGCGCATCTGTCACATCGAAGATAACCCACCCCTGATTGTTACCATTCAAGGACTGTTTGAGTTCTTCGATGGGAATAGAATCCGCAGGCGCGGCGGCAAAATCCGGGCGAACAAGCACCGTATCCGCGTCTTCGTTCAAAAACCGGGGCCAATCGCGGCCCAGAACGGAATTTAGAATCGGCCACACCTGAAACGCGTTGCCAAACTCGGCGAGATTCCCACTATCGTAATAGAGGGCCAGGAGCACGCGGCCATTGTCTGCGGCCTTGACGAACGAAACAGGCGGTGCCTGGAGTACCGTCGTGTAGGATGCAATTTTTTCTTCAGCGGCGATTTTCACGGCCCATGTGAACCGCATGGGCATCATACTGCTGACGATTCCACGTTATCATCAACTGTCCCCTCGGGGTCACAAAGGACGCCATTTATGAAGCGCCCCATCACACCTTGGGCGACCAAGTCGAGTTCTCCCGCGAAACAGGTGACTTTCTCACTTTCCATCTGCATTCCAGAAAGGGGGTCACGCAGAACATGGACATAGTAGGAGCCCGGCTGAAAGGGGCCGAATACGGCGGTGCCCGATGCGTCGGTCATCCGCTCAATTTCATCCGACGCCTCCCCAAAGGCGGGGCCCGCAACAGTGATTTTCGCGCCGGACACCGCCGTTCCACCTTCCGTGCCCCGGGTCACTTTCACTGTGAAGCTCGCCAGCGGATTCACCGCGACGACATTGCTACGCAGGGCCTCCAGGACGGTCTGGTTGGCGGTGTTCATCTGGCGTACGACCACCGCCATGAAAACCACGACGGCCAGGCCCACCACTATCATTACGCCCGTTTGAATCCATTCCCGCATTACGGTCTCCCTCATTTGGTCCCACCAGAGCCGTCGAGCAATGGTATTGGGATCGCCAAATTTATCGAGGACACGGTTCCATACCGTCTCCTCATTGCCGCCTGTATCTCGTTCTTGTTCCCGCTCCGTCGCACAGGCCAGGTGGTCGGCGATTTCGTCGAGAATATCCTGCCGCAGCCCGCCTGGTTCGCGGGAGTGCCGCGCCGGAAAGGCGTCTTCGTTGTCTTTATCCCAAGGCATGGCGTGCTCCCGTGGGGACTGACGCAGCGACGGGGACTGCCTTCGCGCATTGAGTCGCTCAACGTCGTTCCAGGCACGTTGAATTCCATGGTAATTGGGAAGCGGGAAAATCGCTGGTGACGCGCGAGGCTGTACCGGTAGTCTGGCATGACGTCTGCCTGCGCCCGAAACGGTGAGCCGCAAGGGTCGACATCGCAACAATTTCCCTTACGATAGTCCCGACATACTGCCGGGACAGCCTCGGAAACGGTCGTGGGTTGGGGTGGGACCTTGCTCTCTTTGAGGTAGACGTGGTTGATGAATCCATACCAACGCCGTTTTCCGAGGCAGTCCCCTCTTGTCTACCCAAAACAAACGCTCCACTTGGGCAGACCCAACACGCCGTCTACCCCGACAGCATACTGGGACCACTGTTCACGCCGGACTTCGAGGAGCTTTCCCCCGGCGGCCGTGATTCGATAGAATTTTCTTCGTCGTACTTCGTCCAGATGTACCCAATAGCTATGGAGCATGCCTTGCCGCTCCATGGCGTGGAGAACGGGATAGAGTTCGCCTTCTTTGAAGGTGAGGTGCCCCTGGGAACGCTCCAGCACTTGTTGGGCAATGTCGTAGCCGTAGGTTGCCCCGGGGGCGACGACGTGTAGAATCAGCATCTCGGTCATATCCGATTGAAAGTTTTCACTCATGACGACGGTTGCCTGTGTTGTATACCTAGTCTATCTATACATATCCTTGCATATCTATTAGGATGTGTCAAGGGGAAAATTGGGGGGAATTGATTGGAAGAACGTGTCCGCATTGGCCCTCACGGGCACGTCTTGCAGACATGTCCGTGGCACCCAAACGGTTGTTTTTGGGTTTGGGAAGCGATCGTAAATATGAGTCACTCACGCACGAACGCGTTTCGTTGCGACTACGTCGCTGCCGAATCGCGATCGCGCGGCACCCCTGGGGACTCGACCAGGGTGTGGGTGTTCCATCGCTACAGCCCCCCAGTCTGCTGTCTACCCCTTTGACGCCAGTTGGGTGCGGCAATCGTTAAAAAATTGCAAGACCTCGGCTTTTTTCTCGAAGTCCGCCATGGCTTCGATGATGGCGATGCGTTCGTCGAGTTTTACGAGGAGCCAGCTTACGGATGCGGTGTTGGCGATGGGAGCCTCGCCGCGCATGACGTAGACGGGGTTGGTGTGGGCTTCGGCGTCGGGGAGTCCGGAGGAGGTCTCGTTGTAGGCGCGGGCAGCGAACCAGGTGCTTTCGCTCAGGGGCAACTTAAAGGTGTAATTGAGACGCTGGGGCAATTCATAGGCGGGCGTCATCCCATCGATGCGCATGGTCTTCACGACTTTGCCGTTGGCCATCACATCGATGGCACCGATCTTTGTGACTTCTGTGCGAACGGTTAGTTTCACCGTGACCGAGGTGGCTTCCCCATCAAGAGTAACTGTGTCCCCCGGCGATGCGCCCTCGACGGTGAATTCCACCATGGGGCCGGTGGTAAAAAAACTCTTTCCCGCCACGAGGCCATCGGTCCAGGCCTGCATGGAGGTGTCTTCACCGAGGTGGACGTAGGTGCGGCAATCACCCAAGGCCCGGCAATAGGGGTAATCGCTCGCACCGATGGCGGGAAAGCGGTAGCCTGCGTTGAGCATGTGATACCAGCCTTGGAGGCCGATTCCGCGATAGACGGCGAACTGGAGGAGCTCTACCCCATCGGTTGCGCCGGGGATGAAGTCGGCATAAATCTCTTTCTCATAGCCGCCGTGGGCATGAATCGCGCGGCCATTGAGTTCCCGCGTGGCCCGGGCCACTTCGGCAAAGGTGGGCCACTCGTCGACCTGCAACACCTGATCGCGAAAGACCAGATCGTCGGCCATGATAAGGAGAATGTGTCCGTAGGTACTGTTGCGATATTCGTAGCCGGAGCTGATGGTGTAGTCACCGCGAGTAACGATGGAAGCGGCACCCATCCCCTGGAGCTGGGGCGTTTCCTCCTCTTCGAGGACACCGTTGAAGGTCTTGGCATCGTTCAGGGACAACATGAAGCCGTTGCGGATATCTTCGGCGGCCATGAGGTCGAGTACGCGCTGGGTGTCTCCATCATCCTTGCGATCGAGGTGGATGTGGGGATCGCCGGAATACCAACCCTTTTCCGCCATATCGAGGGTGCGGGTCACTTTCAGTTCGACGGCTTTCGTTTCGCCAGTCGCCACCGTAAGGACCTGACGGATGGGGCGATACTCGAAACCTTTCCAGACCTCGACGGTGACCTCGCCGGCAGGCACGGTAACCGTAGATTCACCAGCGGTGTAGAAAAACCAGCCATAATAGCGAAATGGTCCTTTGGTCGTTCGATTGCCTGCGCGGTGGAGACTCCAGGGGGCCAGGGGGTTTTCAAGCGGTTCGTAGTAGTGACCATCGGGGCCAATAACGTTGACGCGACAGGGGGTGGATTCACCCGTGGCCGCGTCGATGATATGGAGTTGCAGGAGGGCCGTTTCATCGCCCTCGGCAACTCGGGGCTCCCCGGCCACGGTGCTGTGGGCGGGGTTATGGATGAGGGATTCCGCGAGGGGGTCTTCGGGCGCGATAGGACCATGCTCCCCGGCATGGCCATGGGCCGACACCGAAATCAGAGACGTGGCCACGAGAATCAGGATTGCAACACCATTCCATTTGCCCGAAAGAACTATTTTCCGCATACTATGGCACCTTTGTTTTTGTTTTGTTCACGACGTACCCTCCACCGTCACCCCGACCCAAACGATTCTACAGGATGGCGACACACGTTGCGAATGGGTGTTTTTGTGGCGTCCCACACGCCCGGAAACGCTGCATTTTCGCACCCCATCCAGCGGACTCATCGTGCACATTTTTTTCAGAAGGAGTACCCATGTCCATCGCCCTTTTTACCCTGCTCGCCGTTGCTGCTTTTCCCCCTGCGCCCACTCACGTGGATATCGCCCTTCCAACGGGTGACCATCATGGCATTTATCTTACGGAAGCGGAACACCAGGCGGCGAAGAAGCGCTATGGGGATTCACCCTGGGCAACGACCATCGGGGACTCCCTGAAAAAGACGGCGGACCAATATGTGCGCGCCGAATTGGATATTCCCCGCGCCGGTGGTCAGTGGTCGCACTGGTATACCTGTAAAAAAGAGGGCGGACGTCTCAACGCGGAAACACCCACGCGCCATGTCTGCCAGAGTTGCGGCGAAGTATACTCGGGCTTTCCCTACGACGAAGTCTATGTAACTTTTCGCCATAGCTATTGGCTCCGGGGTATTGAGTCCCTCGGCATGGCCTACGCCGTTGAGCCCAAGCCGGAATACGCCGCGAAGGTCCGGGAGATCCTGCTGGACTATGCCTCCTTCTACGAAACGTTGCCCCTCCACGATTACAAGGGCAAGGAATCGGCGAAAGGTGCCCGCCTCTACGCCCAGACCCTCGATGAATCGGTGAGTCTATGCAGCCTCATCTTTGGCTATGACCTGGTCTACGACGCCGCGTGCTTTTCTCCCGACGACCACGCAACCATCGCCGACAA
>CAXBPH010000087.1:0-24255 GCA_963977445.1 uncultured bacterium
CGTTGGGGGCGTTGGCGCGGGGGCGGCCTCGACGGGGGGGGCGGTATTTGCGACCTCCGTTGATTCTGGGGCGGGCGGTGCCGGGGGCGAGGAAAACCAGCCCTGCATGATGCCCATGCCCAGGACCAGGGCCAGAATAACGAAAAACGGGGCCATGGAGACGATTTTATCTTTCATGAATGGACATACCTTGAATAGATGTCGAGCGTACGTTCGGCCATTCGCTCGGTGGAAAAGTTTTCTTTAACCGCTTCCCTGCCGGTGCTCCCCAGTTCGCGCGCGCGATCCGGATCGAGGAGCAGGGCTTCCAGCGACATGGTGAGCCCGTCGGCATTGGACGGATCATAGAGGAGGCCGCCGCCTGTGGCATTGAGCACCTCCGGAAAGGCCCCGGCCTCGGGTTGCACCACCGGCACACCGGCCGCCAGCGACTCGATGATAAAGAGGCCAAAGGCTTCACCACCGTCCGCCGGCACGGACATGACCGAAATGGACTGGACAAATTTGCGTCGATCTTCGGCGTTGAAATCATTCAGAAATTCGACATCGTGTTCCATGCCGTGTTTGGCGAGTTTTTTCTTCAGCCACTTGACGTAGACGATATCGCCACCGACCTGGCCACCCGTTGCCCGCAGCTTGAGGTTGTGAAGTCTGGGGTGTTGTTTCAGATGAATAAAGGCATCCACCAGTCGGCCCAAGCCCAGGGAGTCGGTCATTTTGGAGAGGTATCCGATGACCGGAGGGTCAAAAGAAACGGGCGTCGTGTCTTCGTCGTGGACCTTGATGCCCAGGTGAACGACATGGACCTTGTCATCGGGCAGGGACATACGCCGTTTCATGGTGTCGGCATACCATTGGCTCACGGCGACAAAGGCATCAACATCTTTTGATGCCACGGTCATGGCTTCCCAGCAAAGTTGGTCATGGGGCTCGTCAATGGCATCCAGCCAGGGCTCTTCGTCTTGCAGGCTGCAGAAGAGGGGGACATCCAGCGCGGTTTTCAGCGTCTTGGCCATGCCCAGCAGGAGGGCGTTGGAGAGGTGGATGACGTCGGGCTTTTCCTGATCCCGGAGCCAGGTAATCATGCGCTCCAGCTCTTTTTTCTGATGACCATCGGGGCCTTCCAGCATGGAGAGGGTCATGGGGCCGAGTCCGGCGGCTTCGGTGGTGCCTTCCTTCTTTGCGGCCTGCCGGAGCATCCAGGCGGCGTCGAAAATACGGTCGAGCCACCGGGGTGTGTTGCGGAAGATGGGGAACTTTTGCTGGAGGTAGCAATTGATGCCTCCAAAAAACACGGGGGTGTCATCATTGATATCGGGCGCATCGATGAGTAAGGGCAGATAGACGGGCACCATGAGCACGTCGTGCCCCTGGCTGCGCAGGGTGCGCACCAGCTCGATGTCGCGCATGCAATTCTGGCAATAGAAGGTGCCGCCTGTGCCGGGGACGATGTAGACGATTTTCATGGGGTGCAGGGTCCTGTTACGGTTTTGTTGGCGTGCCTTTTGTACGTTATGCCCATATTCCGTTTAACGCCGCTCAGGATTTGCGCAGATCCAGGCATTTCATTTCGCTTTGACTGCGCACGACGAGCATCCCGTTGGAAAGAGCCATGGGTGACCAGATTTTTTTTCCATCAAGGACTGGAGCCCGGGCGATTTCCACATATTCCTTTGTGGAGGGCGTAATCAAATGAAGAATGCCCGTGTTGCCATCGAGATTTAGAATCATGCCATCGGCGAAGAGGAGGTTTCCTCGCTCGAAGCTGGGGAGGTCCTGTTTATCTTCTGTGCGCCAGAGGAGTTCGCCGTCCAGCGCCATACAGACCATGCCGTCCCGTCGCTTGTTGCCATTGCTGTTGGCGTAGAGGACGTTGTCTATGACGAGTGGCTGGTGAATCTGGCTGCCCAGTTTATCGGTGGTGAAGAGTTCATGGACCGAAAATCTATCGCCGTCTTTCTTGACCTGAATCATGGCGGAGCCAGCGCCATATTCCCCGGTGATGAAGAGTCGGTTATCGGAAAGGAGGGTGGCATTGGGGATGGGGATTTTGCACTGCCAGTTATCGTAGGACCACAACACGGCACCGTCTTCCAGAGAGAGTCCCGCAACCGTGCCGTTCTTACCGCCTGGGGCTGTGACCATGACAACCTGATCCTGACCATCCAGGGTCGTCACCAGCGGCGATGAATAGCCTACGCCGCCCAACTCTTCACTGGCCCAGATTTGATCGCCTGATTTCTGGTCGTAGGCGGCCACAAAGGCATCGGGTGCCTGGGGTGCGACGATGACCAGGTTCTTATAGAGCGAGGGTGATTGGGAGAAGCCCCAGTTGGGCACGTCGGTTTTATGTTCCTTGCTGAGGTCTTTCTGCCACAGGATCGCGTGGCTCTTGCGGTCGAAACAGGTGAATTGTCCCAAGAGTCCTACGGTATAGACATGATCAGCGGTTATCGTCGGGGTCGTGCGGGAACCGTTGTAGCTGGTTGAGCCCGCTGCGTCGTAGGACGTTTCCCAGAGGATAGTTCCAGATTCCAGCGACAGGCAGCGAAGCACATCGCGCAGGCTTTCTTCCCGATCGAGGAAATAGACTTCGCCATCGCGAATGGCGGGGCCGCTGAATCCTTCCTGGGTCGAGAAGGCCCACAGGGTTTTCGGTCCCCCTTCGGGCCAGGTGTGGGCGAGGCCCGTTTCGGGAGACATGCCGGTACGTTCCGGACCCTGAAACTGGGGCCAGTCCGAAGCCCATGATGACGTGACGGTCAGGGCGCTTACAAGCGCGACTGCCACGGCGCAGGCGGCAAGGGGAGTACGATTCAACATCTGGGGAACTCCTTCATAATGGACCGTCCCCGGCAGGGCGGGGAAATCCTTTCCGCGCCACAGTTGAAGGAGCGCGGAGTCTTCGTTTAGAGTTGTATTCACGTCAGGCGGATGCTCATTTCAGCAGCCAACACGATAATCATTAGTATAGGGTAAATCAGGTCCCCTTCGACAATTTTACTTGGGGCGTCAGGGTGCAACAGAGCCGGAAAGAGGAATCGACGATGGGTTGGACGAATATCAGGAATGTCACGGTACTTTCATTGCTTGCCAGCGTTTTCTTTGGGATGCAATTTACGGCTGTGGCCGCAGATTGGCCCTATTGGCGCGGTCCCCATTTCAACGGCACGAGCGACGAGACTGGCTTTAGTGGCGCGGTGTCGGAAGACAAGATCCAGTGGCGCACGCCGATGCCGGGCGCGAGTTCCGCATCGCCCATCGTTGTGGGTGACAGAATCTATTGTGTATCCAATTCGGGCGACATGGGCGCGCTGGTCGGTTATTGTCTGAATCGGGATACGGGCGACGTGATCTGGCAGAAGGAATTTGTTTCGGGCGTGGAACAACCCCGGCGCAATACCCTGGCTTCCCCGTCCCCGGTGACCGATGGGGAGCGTATCTACTTCACCTTTGGTACGGGCGACCTCATCGCCACCGATAGCGATGGAAAGGTTGTCTGGGCCAAGAACCTGATGGAAGTCTATGGCCCCATCAGCCAGCAATTTGGCTATAGCGCGACCCCCTTGCCTTTCAAGGGAAAGTTGTATGTCGCGATCATGCGTGGACAGTGGGACAGGAAGGAGCTTGACGATTTTACCGACGAAGATTCTTACCTTATTTGTCTGGATCCGACGACGGGCGACGAAGTCTGGAAGACCCATCGGTCCAGCGACGGACACGATGAGGCCTTTGATTCCTACACGAGCCCCATGCCCTACGATCATGATGGCGTATCAGCCATCATTACCCAGGGTGCCAATTATGTGATTGCCCACGATACGACGACGGGTAAAGAACTCTGGCGCCAGAATCACAATCCGGAAATGGGCAAGATGTGGCGATTGATACCGTCTCCCGTGATGGCCGACGGGTTGGTTATTGGTGTCCAGCCCCGTGGACTGTCCCCCTTTGCAATTCGCCCCGAGGCGGGCAAGTCCTTTGCCTTCGATGAGTCCTTGTGGATTTTTGATGGCAAGACGACGGACGTGCCCACACCCGTTTACGACAATGGTCGGGTATACCTGATGAATGGTGTGCGTAAACTGCTCTATTGCCTTGATGCCAAGACGGGTAAGGAATTATGGGTTGGGGAAGTGGATGCCGATAGCCGCATCTGGTCGTCGCCTGTTGTTGCCGATGGCAAGATGTTCTGCCTGACGGAAGAGGGTCAGGTGGTGACGATGAAGGTGGGCGATTCCTTTGAAATGATATCTACCCTCAGCCTGGGCGGGAAAGAGTGTAAATCGACTATCGCCATTTCCGACGGTAAACTGTTTGTCCGCACCTCTGAGGCGCTTTATTGTCTGAAGGGATAGGCCGGGAGGATTTTCTTCGAAACCTTCCGGAAAATGGCCGCTTCATCCCCGGTCAAGAGTCCGTCACTTATGGCGATGATTTCTCACGTGGTCTACGCTCTATTTATCGATGGCAGCCGATGATGTCAGTTGAAATATGGCCGGAATTCATTGTGCCCGACCTGTAACACGGGTAGGTCGTGAATGAATGGTAGGGTTCAATCGCGTTGCTGGCAACGAAAAAGAGAGTTCAGGCATGAAGAAATTACAGATTCTTGGCACGGGATGTGCCACGTGCGAGCGCCTCGCCATCATGACCAAGACGGCGGCAGAGGAACTTGGGCTGGAGTTCAGCCTGGAAAAGGTTACGGCCATCGAAGACATCATGGCCTTTGATATTGTCGCGACACCGGGTCTGGTGGTCGACGGCGAAGTGAAAGTCTCCGGGCGTCTTCCGTCCGACGAAGAAATACGGACCATGCTGGCAGGATGAAGCGCCTTTTCACCATAGCGATTCTGCTGCTCGCTGTGGGCAGTGCCGCCTATGTCTTACGCGATGTGGTGGGGGGAAAGACGTCCACGGCGGATGCGGCGAATGCCCTGCCTCGTGGAGACAGCGCCCAGCTCATCGTCTACTACTTTGACATGGGAAAAGATTGCAGCACCTGTCTCAATCTGGAATCCTACACCCACCAGACGCTCACGACTTATTTCAACGATGCCCTCCAATCGGGCGCGATCGAATGGGCTGTGGTTGATGTAGATACGCCCGAAACCAGCCACTTTGTGGAGGACTTTGGACTCTACACCAAGTCGGTTGTTCTGGCCCGATTCGATGGGGAGACGATGACCGGCTACAACAATCTGAGTCGCATCTGGGAATTGGTCTACGACAAAGATGCCTTCATGGAATACGTCCGTCTCCAAGTGGAAGAAGCCCGTGGAGCGACTTCGTGACTGAGTTTATGGTGGCCATGGGCGGGGCCTTCTGGTTTGGCTTTCTGACTGCCATCAGCCCCTGTCTCCTGGTGACCAACGTAACCGCCATCACCTTTATTGCCCGCCGCCTCGATCAACCCCGACTGGTGGCCGCCTCCGGGGGCTGCTACATGCTGGGGCAGGCCCTGGGCTTCATTCTTCTTGCCCTGGTGGTCACCACGAGCCTCGTTTCCATCCCCGTGGTTTCCCATTGGCTACAGGAATACCTGTTTCGCTTGTTGGGCCCTATCCTGCTCGTCGTTGGCCTGTTTCTGCTCGAATTTTTGACGGTGCCCCTGGGCAGCGGGGCCTTAAAGGGCTGGTCCCAGCGCTTTGCCCATACCGGTACCTTGTGGGCCACCATGCTCCTTGGGCTGCTCTTCGCCATGTCCTTCTGTCCCACCACGGCGGCCTGGTTTTTTGGTGGTCTCATTCCCCTGGCGTTGGTCAATGACTCCCATATTTTGTTACCCTTCATTTTTGCCGTGGGAGCGGCCCTACCGGTGCTTGCCATCGTTTTGCTGGTCTTGTTTGCAAATCATCTTCTGGGGCAGAGCCTCCAACGGATTGGTAATTTCGAGTGGTGGCTACGTCGCGCTACCGGCGTTCTGTTTCTTGGCGTGGGGTTCTATTTTACGTTGATCTATACCTTGGGACTGTAGTTTCCTATCGAAAGTGCATCCTGACAATCGGGAGAAATTACATGCGATTGGGGATTGCCCTTTGTATCTGGAGTTGCGCCTTCCTTGCCCATGGTGAGGTGACGTACTACCGTGATTTGGCCGCGACGGCTTCTTCGGAGGCCGGAGAAAAATACGGCGCGACCAAGGCCGTCGATGGGAACGATAGTACCCGCTGGGCCTCCAGGGATGGGGCGGAAATGCCTCAGTGGATCGACCTGCGCTTTGAAGCGCCCACGGTTATCAATTATCTCTACCTGAAGCTATCGGTAGACACGCTCTATTCTCCCTGGGCCGAGGTGGCATTGCAGTTTTCTTCCGGTGACCCGGTAGTGTACCCGCTTGCTGCAACCCAGGACGTGGTGTCGCTCCATTTTCCGGAACGTAGCACAGACTTTATACGGATAGAGATCCGGCGTGTTCACGAGGCCCGCCATTACGTGGGCGTCTATACGGCCTATGGGGCCTACGACCCGGATGAAAGTCTGAAGGTTCGAGAGGATGCCCCCAAGCCCGTCGACGAATCAACGCTTACCATTCGGGGGCGTGCGATTCACCCCAGTGTAAACCTGACGCCCGAGGACGTGGTCGCGGCCAAAGCGCGTGTGGAAAGCTACCCCTGGGCCCGCGCACGTCGAGATACCATCGTGGCGGAGGCCAACAAATGGCTACGTGAGGATGACGCCTATTGGCTGTCTTTGTTGCCCGAGCCGGGGGCCTGTTATGCCTATGGATTTACCGCATGCCCGATTTGCGACGGGGGCACGGGCACGTGGCAGAAAGCGAACTGTTCCTGGGAGCAGCCCGGGCAGGTGGTCTGTGTGAATGGTCATAGCTTGCCCGACGAGGAACATCCCGACGCAGGGTCGGGCTACACGGCACCCGATGGGCGCATCCACTATTTCAAAGGCCAGTTTAATGCCTGGGCCACGGAGCAGTGGACCCAGTATGCCTTGCCATCACTTACCCAGGCGTGGTTGCTGACGGATGACACGCGCTATGCGGATCGTGCCATGCTGTTGCTCGATGCCCTGGCATCCATCTACAAAGAATCGACTTCCGGCTCCTGGGATTACCCGAGCAATCCACCGTCGGGGCGTTTTGCACGACCGTGGTATCAGGTGGCGCGCACCCTGGTGAAATATGTCGATTTTTATGACCGCCTGTACCATGCTCCCGGCATGGACGAGCCTTCCCTTCGCCCGGGCGTCACGAAGCGAAAGAACATTGAAGAATATATGCTTCTGGATGGCGCGGCCTATTGCTATAAGAAGACCTTTGCCGGGGGGCTCCACAACGGGCACGCCGATTATATGCGTGGGGCGCTGGCGGTGGGATGCGTTCTCGATATTCCGGAATATATTTACAATGCGGTCGAGGGGCCCTTTTCCATCCGCACCATGCTGGCCAACAACATTGATCGGGATGGACGCTACTATGAGTCCTCCCTGGGTTATGCCATCCATGCGCGGTTGCTTTACCTCACCTTTGCGGACCCGCTCTACAACTTGCGCAATGCCGAGTACCCCACGGGCATTAACCTCTACGACGACCCGGTGTTTCGCGCGGCGTTTTTATTGCCGGATACTCAGGTGATGCTGGGGGGACGTCGACCGAATTTTGGGGATTCGGCACCGGACTTTTCCTATCGCGCACCGGAGCCACCCCATGCCAACGGGTCGGATATTGCTTTTCTGGAGCGGCTCTATGGGCGTACGGAAGACCCCGAACGACGTGCCATATACAATACCTTGCTGGACTGGAGCGAAGCATCGACGGCAGACGCAACGGCGGATGGTGAAAGCCTCGACTGGCTGCTCTGGCATGGGCGAGAACGTGCGTCCACACCGGAAAAGACTGCGGACTTGCCTGCACCCTACGACCGCCGTATTGCGGGCTCCTGGGTGGCGGGTATGAAAGGGATGGCCATGCTTCGGGCGGGCGACCAGGCAGTCCTGCTGCGTTACGGCCCCAGCTTAACCCACGGCGATTTCGACGATCTGAGTCTCCAGTATTACGCGAAAGGCTATGAGCTCTCTTACGATATTGGATACGGCCTGGGTAGCACCCACGTTCAGATTGGCTGGGGCTCGAGCACGGTTTCCCACAGCCTGGTCACAGTGAATGAGAAGAACCAGATGGGCGGGGAGGGTTCCGGGGGATCATTACACTGGTTTGCATCGCTGCCTACCGTGCAGGCCGTCTCGGCTTCGTCGGAGGCCAGCTATAGCGCGGAAGGGGTTAGCGCCTATACACGGACGCTGGCGCTTGTTGACGGCACGTATCTGATTGATGCCTTTCATGTGACCGGTGGGACGCAGCACGATTTTGCCTTCGGCAGCATCGGAACCCAGCTCGACGCCTTTGGAATCGACTCGATTACGGCCCAAGGGGGGAGTCTGGCCGAGGGGGTTGATTGGGGCCGCAACATTGGTGCGGATGGCGATATCAAGGGCTATCCCAACAAACCCTACTGGAATCCGCCGCCTGGAAATGGATATGGCTTCTTTAAAGATATTCAACGGGGTCAACCGACGGCGCACTGGGGCGGTGAGTGGACCATTCCCGGCGAAGGCGATGTTCGTTTGCGTATGCACGTTCTGGGCGATGGGGGCGAGGCAATTATTGTCCATGCGCCGGGTCTCTATCCTAGCAAGCCAGATTCCAGTTATGTAATGGCGCGCAGACAGGGGGAGGCACCCCTTGAGAGTGACTTTCTGGCCATTTATGAGCCCTTCACCGAGAAGCCCGAGTTATCCGCAGTCAAACGAGTCGGTGCGCAGGCGGTGGAGGTGTTGCGCTCGGATAGCCGTACCGACCTTATCCTGTTGGGTAGCCAACGTGCGGAGACGTCCATTGGCGCTGTCGACTTCACGGGCGATTTGGCCTTTTTGAAGGTGCAGGACGGTGCGGTCATTCATTGGGAGTTACAGGGGGCCGAGGCGCTGTCCATCAATGGAAAGGCGATTGACCTGCCGCCTGGCGTCTTTGAGGCGAAGGTTACGGCTATCGATCTCGCAAAGCGAAGCGTTCAACTTGATGTGCCCTTACCGACGGGGCTCTCCCGCGGTCTGATGGCGGTCTTTTCTAACCCGGCGTATGGGCGAACAACGGCCTACCACATCGCATCTGGAGCGGGCACGGCGCTCACGCTTGATGCGGGCACCTTATTGCTGGGTACGGGGCGCGCCTGGGAGATTCGGGACGACCAGACCATCCTCAGTGATGTGCCCCATGAATACGCCCGGCACACGGGCCGATTGTCGTCCGACTTCTTCCGGGGTAAGGTGATTCAGGGCAAGGAAGGCGGCAGCACCCGCGTGCAGTCGGTCAAGTCCGAAACACCTATGGTGATTACCGTGGAGGATGCCACCGTGTTTAGCCAGGAAGAGCCGTTCGACTACCTGGATATTGCACCGGGAGATCACGTCCGAATCGCGCTGCCCGAAGTCAGCACAACGGAATAGAGCCATCCTGTGTCATGTGCGGTTTGTTATTTTGCCGCGATGTCGTAGGCGAAGAGATACTCGCCACGTCGAATATAGAGGCGTCCATCGGCGATGGTGGGGTGGGCCCAGTGTTTGGCTGAGCCTTCTTCGATGGCAAATTGCCCGGTGCGCTCGAAACCATCGGGGGTGGCCTTGACCAGGCTTACGATACCCTTTTGGGGACCTTCGTAGGCATAGAGCATACCATCGGCATAGACGAGGGCACTTTCACTGATTTCTGACGTGCGCCACACGATTTTTCCGGTCTTGAACTCCAGGCACATCATTTCACGGCCGGAGCGGTGGGTTGTGCCGTAGATGTAGCCCTCTTTCAAGACCACCCCACCGTGGAAGGTGTCCATTTCGGTGTCTTGCCATACTGGCGTGATTTCCGACCCATCGTCCGAGAGTTGGAGGGTGCCGCCCCCTTCTTTGCTGCCGGCCACATAGTAGATCATGCCGTCGCTATATAATGGGGTGCTGGCGTGAATGTCGTATTTGTCGGGGTGCTCATAGGTCCACAGGACCTTGCCCGTATCCGGGTCGGCGCCGACGACATACTTGGCCGACATGGTTACCAGAATACGTCGTCCCTTGTGCACGATGATGTTGGGTGAGCAATAGGCCGAGGCGTCGCTGAATCCCTTCGACGCCCAGACGGTTGCGCCATCCTTTTTGTCGAGGGCGACCAAGGAGGCATCGGGGCCACCGGGCATGGCATAAACGTATTTGTCATCTACCAGGGGAGACTCTGCGATAGCCCACTGAATCTGGGTCCCCTTGAAGCGGGCCAGGGTATCCACCTCCCAGAGCGTTTTTTGGGTCGTCAGGTCGAAGCAATAGACCACACCGAGTCCGGAAATCAGGTAGCCACGGTCGCCTTCGATTGTCAGGGTCGAACGGGCTCCGGGGGCCATCTTGTCGGTGGTTTCTTTGCCGTAATTCAAACGCCACTGCTCTTCGCCGGCCTTATTGAGGGCAAAGAGGTACCCGTCGTCTTCATTCAACAGTCCGGGGACATAGAGGGTGTCTCCAGCCACCGAGACGGAGGCGTAGCCCATGCCTATGGAATCGATTTGCCATGCCAGCGCTGGGCCACCTTCCGGCCAGGACTTCAAGAGACCAGTTTCTGTGAATTGGCCATCTCGGTCGGGTCCTCGAAATTGCAGGGCATCACTGGCATGTACCAAGGTAGACGCTGCAAGGATCAGGTAACACGCACTCCGAAAAGTCCACCGACGCATGAGAATTCTCCTGGGTTGTATTAATTTCTAGAACAACGAGCTGAACAGCGCCCAAACGCGGGTTACCGGGAAGGTGCTGGGAAACTTGTTGAACGATACATGACCATCCATATAGAGGACGTTGGCACCACCGGGAATATGATTGAATTCCGTGGGCACGGCACTCACGAAGTCATACATGACGGCCAGTGTGCTTTGGGACTGGGCCGAGGCTGCCGCGTTGTTGATATCGGTGATGTAGAAGCGTTCGATACCTTCGCGCAGCCGAAGAGCCGGCTCAAGGCCGGCACCGGAAATGTCGGAATCATAGGAGTTGGCACCGTAGGCCACCTCGGTTACCCGCTGGACGAAGGCCGCAACAAAGGCACCGTTGATGTAGGTTGGAATGAGGTTGGCCGTGTTGGCTGCCCCATCATTGGGGTCGGCACCGGCCGCCAGGTAATTGTCCCCATCGATATCATTGAAGCCCCAGCCCAGGTAGACATAGGATTCGGGGCTGAAGGCGCAGGGGTCCCACTGGGCTTCGCCGGTGTTCGTCAGGACGGTCTGGTTATACCAATTGCCTGATTCTGTGTTGGTGGAATCGGTGCTATCCGGGTCCGAGGGGCAAATCAGGACGTTGGGGTCGGTGAGATATTCGGGGTAGACTTCCATTCCGTTAAAAACGAATTCCACCGCGCCGGAGCCCCCCGTGCTGGGTGTGGGCTCGAAGGGATTCGCGTAGGCGCAAACGCCATTCACGGGCTCGGCATAGTTGCTGTAGTCATGGGGGAGGTTGGGGTCGAGGGGGTTGAGGTCCCGAACTTCATAAGAGACGCGGTCGGCCATGGCAGGAAACTTTTCACCAGCGGACTCGTTGGCGTACATTTTGAGCACCACGCCCAGTTGCTTCAGATTGTTGGCGCAACTTGAGCGGCGTGCGGCCTCCCGTGCCCGGGCCAGTGCCGGCAGGAGAATGGCCGCGAGAATGCCAATAATCGCGATTACGACCAGCAATTCGATGAGGGTGAAGCCACGTTTTCGATTCATAGGTAATTCCTTTTAACTGCAGTTAACGTGGGCAACCCTCCAGGCAAGCGAGTCCTGTAGCGCGTTGGCTAAAGCTTAATCCATGTGGTCGTGTGGCACCCTTCGATATCTTCTTTATTGCGGAAAGAAATGGCCGCCGTCGGGCAGGCCCGGACGCACTCGTCGGCCGATTTCCGGAGCCCTTCATCGAGGCTGCGCCCGAAGGGCACTTTAATATCCATATCAAAGCCACGCCCACTGAAGGCGAGGCCGATATCTTCGCCATACTTCTCTGCGATCTCTACGCACAGGCCACAGCGGATACACTTGCCGGGTTCCAGATAAACGTCGCCGCCCAGGCCGACAAAGGAGACCTTCTTTTCTTCGGTGGTGTTGTACTTGCGCTGTTCCGCGCCATATTCGTGGGACCATTTTCGCAGGGTACAGGAGACCCGTTTACGGCAATCGCAATGAAGGCAGCGGCCCGCTTCCGCACGGGAATCGGATAGGGGTACTTCGTCTTCGATGGCGGCTACCGGCATGGCCTCGAGATTTTCATTGTGATCCCGCATGTCCTCCATTTCCGCCTTCACCATTTTGCCGATTTTGGATTCGAAGAGCTTTTTTTCCGGTTTCGGGTCGACACTGGTCATGTAGCGATCCACCCAGGCTGCCGTCGTCTTGCCATTGCCCACGGCCATGACCGTCAGCTTGTGTTCCTTTGCAGCAAAGACTTTGCCGCCCGGCTTCGGCATGCCGTCGCAGGCGAGAACGATACCGTCAAAGTCCCCTTTCAGGGCCTCCAACATTTCTTCGTCGACTTTCTGGCTGTACCGGTATTCCACGCCCAGCTTGGCGATAAATTCGATTTCCGTGTCGAGCACGTGCTTCGGCAATTTGCTGTCGGGCAGATCGCGAAGCTTTCCGCCGGCCTTTTCATCTTTTTCGTAGAGCGTTACGGCGTGGCCTCGTTTCCGAAGCACCCATGCCGCGGCCATACCCGTGGCACCCGCACCTACGATGGCCACCTTCTTACCAGAGTCCGGCGGGCATTCGAGTAGCTCCGGGTTCTCCTGAAGGGACTTCTCCGCCACGTTACGGTGCAACATGCGGATTTTCATGGTCTCGTCGTAGCTCTTCCGTCGGCAGGGGTTCTCGCAGGGTGCGGGGCAAACATAGCCGAGGGTCCAGGGGATGACCAATCCATTGTGGATGGTGAAGGCGGCATCGTCGAATTTGCCTTCGTAGATTTCACGCATCATGACGGGGATATTCATCGAAGCGGGACAGGTGTGGGCGCAGGGGGCTTCGCAATCGCCGATGTGCTCACTGAGAATGAGTTCCAGCACTTCCTTGCGGGCCACGCACACGTCGCCCGTGTCCGTCTCGATTTTCATGCCTTCCTGGGCGAGGGTGCTGCAGGACGAGTGAATCTGACCCGTGTCCACATTGCGCACCGAGCAGAGCATGCAGGAGTTCATGGGGCGCACGCCTTCCCAATAGCACAACGTGGGAATCTCGATATCCATCTTACGGGCGGCCTGAAGGATGGTGGTCCCTTCGTCGACTTCGATATCCCGATTGTTGATACTCAGTGTAGGCATGAGAAACTCCTGTTAGACCCGCGAGCCCGCTTTGATGGCGTCCACCGGACAAGCCACCAGGCAATAGTCGCAGCGCGTACAGATATCCAAATCAATGTGATGCATTTTGAAGGGGCCGCCGTCGATACAATCCACGGGGCACACCTGGGCACATTTGGTGCAGCCGATGCAGTTGTCTTCTACCCAGTAATCGATGAGGGGCTTACATTTTCCTGCGGGACAACGTCCCTCTACGTGGGCTTCGAATTCTTCCCGGAAATACATGAGTGCGGTGAGCACCGGGTTGGGGGCGGTCTTGCCGAGTCCACAAAGACTCTGGCTCTTAACCACCTTGCCCAGCTCTTCCATCAGTTCCAGGTCGGAGGATTTGCCCTGACCTTCGCAGAGGCGGGTGAGCATTTCCTTCAGGCGCATGGTTCCGATGCGGCAGGGCGAACACTTGCCGCAGGACTCATCCTGGGTGAAGGAAAGGAAGTAGCGGGCCATTTCCACGATACAGTCGGAGTCATCGAGCACGACCATGCCACCGGAACCCATCATGGCACCGATTTTAGACAGGGCCTCAAAGTCGACGGGCGTGTCGGCCATGGACTCCGGAATAACGCCGCCGGAGGGTCCGCCGACGAGCATGGCCTTGAACTTGCGGCCATTGGCGATGCCGCCGCCGATTTCTTCGACAATCTGGCGTATTGTGATGCCCATGGGCACCTCGATAAGGCCACCATTGCGAATCTTTCCGGCGAGGGAGAACACTTTGGTGCCCTTACTCTTTTCCGTACCAAGTTTTGCGAATTCTTCGGCCCCTTTGCGAACGATCCAGGGGATCACCGCGAGGGTTTCGGTATTGTTAATCAGGGTCGGGCACTCATAGAGGCCGGAGATTGCGGGGTAGGGGGGGCGCATGGTGGGCATGCCCCGTTTTCCTTCGAGGGAGGCAATGAGGGCGGTTTCTTCACCACACACAAAGGCCCCGGCACCTTCTTTTACACGAAGGTGGAGGTTGAGGCCCGAACCCAGGAAGTTGTCCCCGAGAATACCCACTTCCATGCAATCGTCGATGGCGCGGCGCATTTGTTTTGTCGCCAACGGGTACTCGGCACGGATATAGAGGATGCCTTCGTCCGAACCCACGGCGAGGGCGCTGATAATCATGCCCTCGATAACGCGGTAGGCGTAGGATTCAAGGATCATGCGATCCATGAAGGCACCTGGATCGCCTTCGTCACCATTGCAGATGATGTATTTCTTATTCTTCGGATTGGGCGCGTCGTGGACAAATTGCCACTTTTTGCCCGTGGGGAAGCCTGCGCCACCACGGCCGCGAAGACCACTGTTGTTGATTTCGTCAATGATTCGCTGGGGAGACCAGGCCTCGTCACTGGAGGGCAGATCATGGAGGGAGGTTCCGGCGTGCCGGGCCATCATAATCGCACCGGTGATTTTACCGAAGAGACATCGCTCGACGGCGGCGAATCCGCCTTTTTTCAGATACTCGCCCAGGTCGTGGGGGTCGATTTCACCGTGGTATTCCGTGGCAATATGCATTTGATTGCCCAGGAAGGCCGTTACGTGTTCGTCCCGCACATTGCCATCGTGGCGGGATACGGTATGGTTGTGGGCGTGGGCATCGACATAAAGATTATCGGCCCAGCGCAGCGCGGTAGAGCGCAGCCGGGATATGGGGGACTGGGGCTTGAAATGGCGCGCGATGATATCGGGGATATCGTCGGTCGTCACCCGCAGGTACATGGTGGGTTCTTTGTTTTCTTCGATAATTTCGAGGACAGGCACCTGGTGGCACATGTGCACACAACTCACGTGCTTTACCGGGACCGTGGATTGAATGCCCGCGAGGGCCAATTCTACGGCCGCGTCGATGCGGTCGGTACCCCCGGCAACACAGCAGGAGTCGAGGCCAATACGAATTTCGGTACCATTTTCGATGACTTCGCGCTTCACGGGGGCGACATGGGTCGCCTTATCTTTTTCCCGCTGCTCAAAGTCACGCATGGTAGCGCCAACGGCTTCCGGGCCTACGTTGGCATAGGTCACGCCATCGACCTGCATGGCCGGCGCCAGGGAACAGCAGCCGATGCAGGCTACTTTCTGGATCGTGTACTTGCCCTCATCGTCTGTGTCGCATCCTTTTTTGAGATTCAGATGATCGGACAGGGCTTCATGAACGCCCTCCGCACCTTTCACGTGGCAGGCCGTGCCATCGCAGAGACTGATGACATGATTGCCCACCGGGTCGCGACGGAACTGGGAGTAGAAGGTGGCTACACCTTCGATGGTTGCCGGTGTGATATCGGTCAGTTCGCAGACCCGCTCCAGGGCTTCGCTCGGCAGATACCGATACTCGGTCTGAATCGCCTGCAAGATGGGTATGACCGCTTCCGGGCTACGTCCTTGTTTTTCGACGATAGCATCAATTTGTATCAGGTCCAGGGTATCGGGCATCACGAAGCCTCAATGCAGTAGAGTTGCGTTTCGGTTCGAACGTAAATACGGCCGTCCATAAAGGCGGGCGTAGCGTAGGTGGGTTCACCCAGGGGCAGGGCGGCGAGTGGTTCGTAGGTATCACTCGCCTTAAGTATGTGCATGGTGCCTCCCATATCGGCCACGTAGATGTATTCACCCACGAGAACGGGAGAAGAATAGAATCCTTCATCCATTTCTTCGGCCCAGTGTTCTTCACCGGTTTCCGCATCGAGACAGACGACGTCGCCTATGGCGGTTCCCAAATAGAAGCGCTCGCCATCCCCGACGGGGCTGGAGACTTCGGGAAGGAGTTCATCAAACTGCCAGGCGATTTTGGTTTCTATGGCTTCGGCGGTACCGCCCAGGGTGATGCCCGTGGCTACCGCATATTCATTGGCGACAAAGACCATACCATTACTGTAGGCCGGGGAAGGGGCTACCTCGCCACCCAGGCATTCCACGGACCACAGGAGTTTGCCGGTCGTGGGGTCATAGGCGTCGACGTTCTCTTCCGATGCCAGGATAAGTTGGTCACCCAGGGTGGTCCGGGCGAGGATGGGGGATGCCCAGGATATCTTGTCCCGTGGCGTTGCCCAGACTTCTTTCCCCGTGGCCGTGTCGAAAGCGAGGATGCGCGCGTTTTCCGCCTGGTCGAACTGCACATAGAGCAGATTGTCAAAAGCGAGGAGGGAGGAAGAGTGGCCGTAGTGATTTTCCGGAAGGCCCAGATTGAAGCCCCAGAGCTCTTTGCCCTCTTTGTCGAGGCCCACCAGATCGCCGTTGGCAAACACGGCAAAGACGCGGTCGCCGTGGGCTACCATGGTGCAGGCAGCAAATCCGGTATCTTCCATGACGTCGGAAACTTCAGTCGGGGTGCCTGGATAAGGACTCAGGGTCTTGGTCCAGAGCAATTCACCGGAGTCTACATTGAAACAGTATACTTCGCGTTTTTCCTCATCGGCACCGGCCAGATAGAGGTGGTCACCCCAGACGACGGGCGAATTGTTGCCCGGCATAGGTGCCTCCACTTTCCAGAGGATATTGGTGCCCGCTTCCACATCCCAGGTGGTGGGTGCCGTCGTGAAATGGGCAATACCGTTGGCGCCGGGGCCGCGAAAGCTTGGCCAATTCACCTCGAGCTCGTCCCACATGGGGCCGGGCACCACAACGACTTCGGCGACTTCCGTCACTTCGTCGGTGGCTTCTCCGGTGGTCTCGGTGCTCTTGGTGGAAGCCAGCACGGCTTCCTGTGTTTCCGCGAGCAGCGCGCTTTCTGCGAAGTATGAGGTCATCATTCCTCCGGCCAAGAGTCCAACACCGGCCCAGGTGATGAGCTGACGTGACTGGGCATAGGCCAGAAACTCTATATCCGCCGTGGGTTCATCGTCGAGCGTCGGCAATTGGGGGCGCCAGCGCATCATATTCTTGAAGGCTATCAGGAAGACCACGACCGCGCCCAGCAGGGTATAGGCACCAACGCGGAGTTGGGTCTGGCTTGTGAAGAAGGCCTTACGGGTCATCAGGTCCAGATCCCGAATGCGTTGGGCCAACACCTCATCTTTGGCTGGCAGCGACGCATATTCCTGACGCATCGCAGTCAACAGTTCATGATTAACCGGATCCAGGTGTTGTATCTGGAGATAGTTAATGAGCAATAAGAGGAACACGAGGACCGAAAAAAGGCCCGCGACAATAGTGATCGTGGTAGAGAGACGCCATAAGAAGTCGCTCCTGTCAAACTCCCGTTTTTCTAACATTCTTGAGTACTACGCTCCTTCTTCAACGGGGCAATAGGGATAACAACGCCCGCAACTGAAGCAGGTCTCTTTGTGGGGTTCAAATATGGTTCGTTTTTTCACGACCGACAATTCGATTAGTTTAATGCTCATGATCAGGGCCATGAAAGCTCCCAGCAGTGCGCTGCCTGTCTTGAACTTTTCCTTGATGGCCAGCGATTCCGCGTGAAGCTCTGCCGCTGTCTTTCCTTCGACACGAAACGTGTCGGCTTCAAGACTAACATCGGACACCAGGCTGCGGTCTTCCTTGGCGATGCGTTCGCTCAGGCTCACCGTGGGGTGCATATGGGACAAGGGCTCATAGAGCATGTATCCACCGAGGGCACCAAGAGCGATGAAGAGGGGGGTGAGGAAGACATAGCGCCGCACCCGTTTTCTACCCTCGGCCGGGTCGCCGACCAGATGCTGGGGCGTGGGCATGTCGATGGCGTTGTAGGGGCAGGAATCTTCGCAAAGGCGACAGGACACACAGGGGGAGGGGGGGATTTCCAGATGGTGCTTGGAGAAGCGAGACATCCACCCCAGTAATACGCCATAGGGACAGAGGAAACGGCAATAGGGCCGGGCGATAAAGACGCCGATGAGCAGGATCAGGGCGGCCGCAATGAGCATGGAATAATTGTCGGCCATGCGATAGATGCGCACGAAGGGATCGTAGCGACAGATGAAGAAACCCGACCCGGTGGCAACGCCGAGCGTCGCAAGGCCGAGATAGAGGTATTTCCCAAGGCCCAACACGCGCTCCAGGGCCGGAGAGATGCGAATTGGTGCAATGGCCACCAGTTCCTGCATGGCACCCAGGGGGCAAACCGAAGCGCAGAAGACCCGGCCAAAAAACAGGGAAAAGAGGAGGGGTATCACGAAAAAGGAAACCACGATCCAGGAAACGCCCACATTGGGCAAAAACATGGCCGCCATTACGTTCTGGGTAGAGCCAACGGGGCAAATACAGCCCTGTCGGTAAAACCCGAAGAACAGCAGGGAAAATACGCTGATGCCAAAGAGTCCCCGGCGCGACCGGGCCTTGAAAACCATCCAGGTAGTCGCGGAAAGGGCCAGGAAGAGGATCAGGGCCTCCCACGGCGTGTTCCGGCCCGCCGGCTGTGGCGTAAAGAGATAGGGCATCCCGTAGTCGGTCTCGAAGTCGGGTGGAGCGAACTTGAGTTCGATGGCCACCGCCGACTGCAAGAGCAACGTGGTGAGGCCTGCTATGGCAACGTGCAGATATTTCATGATTACGCCGGTGGGTGGGCGAGATAGGTATCGCCCGTCAAGTAGGTGTAGGGACTGGATTCAGGTACTTCACTGAAGCAATCCGACGGACAGGACTTGGCAATGGAGCATTCATTGCAGTTGATACAGATATCCTGGCGAATTTGAAGGTAGAAGGAGCCGTTGCCGAAAACGAGGCAGGCCTTTACGCACTTGGCGCAGCCAATGCACAAGTCTTCGTGGATTTTGTATTCGTAGTAGGGCGCTTCGATGTATTTACGTTCAATAGCGGCGGTAGGACAGAGCTGGTTTTCCGCGCCCGTATCCAAATCGCGGGAGCCTGGTTGGAGGTAACCAAAACACAGGTCACAATAGCCACAAATATCAAACTGATTGAGGCACTTTACCGCACTGGGGTTGAGAACACAGTGGGTGGTACACCGACCACACTGGGTACATTTTGCGGGATCGAGCTGCCAGTATTTGGCTTCCGCTTTTTGTCCGACGGCCATCCAGGTGGCACCGGTGAAGGTAAAAGCGGCCGCACTGCGCATGAAATCACGCCTGTCGAGTTTTGTTCGCTCGCTCATCGGGCTCTAGTCCTTTCTCCGGCAGGCTGCACGAATGATTCGCCCAGCACGAGGCACAGGGGGTTGTCGTTTCGAAACACTCTTCGGGGGTTTTGCTCCCGTGCATTGCGGCCACGGCGACGCCGCCCATGCCGAGCATGGCACCACGTCGAAACAGGCGCTCGAAAAACTCCTGTCTATTCATTGACGACTTCATAAGACACACCTTATGTTACGGTCATGCGCTCCCCATTCGGAGCGCTATTCGGGGTTGCCACACCCCGATACACTATTCTGCTGCTTTTTTACTAGCGAGGGTGGTGCGGGTCTGTTCAAAAATCCGCACCGCTTTCATTCGGGGGTCGAGTACCAGGATTCGATCGGAGGAGTCGACGACCAAGTCACCAATTTGTTGGGGGACGTGAAAGGCTTTCGAACCAACTACCAGTTCCTCGAAACTACCGGATGTTATCTCAAATATCTTAATGCGGACCGGCCCCTTTTCGCCCGTGACGAGCCTGCCCTTGCTGTTAAACGCTATCTGCATGGGGTTACAGCATCCGGAGAAGCTGTCAAGCCGGGTGACATCGGGGCGGTACCAGGTGGTGACAATATCGCCATTTTCGCGGTAGCGCTCGAGACCGAGTTTGCCGGGATTGACCACCCAAAGCTGGCCGTCATTGTCAAAGGCTATATCGAAGTGGGCGCTGGGTGCTTCCAGGCCGGGGATATCCCGTTCCTCATCCGCTTTTCCTATTTGATCCAAGACATTGCCGTCGTAATCTAAGCGAAGCACGAGGCGACTTCCCCCGTCTGCCAGGTAAACGTTGTCTTCGCTTGCCGCCATTGCGGAAATGTGGGTGCGATCAGAAAGGTTGCTCCACGTCGCGAGTGGTGTTCTGTCTGGGCCGAGGACCAGAACTTTGTCCCCCAAGCCGACCAGGAGCTTGTTGTCCGGCGTAAGTTCGAGACAGGTCGGCGTTCCGTCGATAGCGATGCGCGACGTTTCCTTCCCGTCGGCATTGTATATGGCAATCGTGTTTTCGCCCGAGATATAGAGATTGCCGTTCGCATCTGTTTCCAGCGCTTTTGCCTGGTCAAAATCCGGCACGATCTGCCCGGTTTCCTCGAATGCGGTCTCTACATTATCGATATCAAGCAGTCCCGTAATGTCATATTCCAGATTGGGGCCGGGCTCGGGAAACTTCTTTTCCTTGGAAACGAGGCTAAAGTAAAAGCCCACCACACACGCCACTGCCACACCGACCAGGTAGGGGTGCTTGGTTTTGCGTACGGGTTCTTTCATGGTGGTACTTCCTTCTTCTGACTATACGCCGACGTTGACACAAACCAGATTGTTCATGTCGCGCAGCAATACGCGGTCACCCGCAATGGCAATGGGACCCCAAGCGTCGTGTCCATGTAGAACCTGCGCTTCGCCCAATTGTTTGTATTCTTTCGTGGCACCATCGATCATGGTGAACTTGCCATCGTCGTCCAGTATATAGAACTTGTCGTCTGCCAGCAAAAAAGGCCCCAAACCGAATCGGTTGTCGTTGCCACTGGACCAGACGAGATTGCCTTCGGTGTCGTAGCAGACGAATTGGCCCTTCATGGCACCTGCGTCTTTGGGCATGATGCTGTAGAGCAATCCGTCATGAAAGATGGGCGTCTGCTGTTCGCAGGCCAGGCCGTCTTCGGGGCCGGTACGGTACAGGATTTCCGCGTCGTAGGTGCCCGAGCCATTTTCCTTCAATTGAAGCATCATGGCACCCGTGCTGTAGCCCGCCGTCACGAAAACCTTATCGTCACCAGCGGCGACGGGGGAGGGGGCCACCACTTTGGCTTCCCAGGAGACGTCCCACAATATTTTGCCGACATCGGGCCCATCTGCTGCCACACCGGCGACCCCGCCAATGGCGCTGTAAACATACATGTTTCGGCCCATCAGGGTCATGGGGATAACGGAAGAGTGCGCCATGTTCCACTCCCGGGGGTTGGGGCTGGTCCAGGCTACTTCGCCGCTTTCGCAGTCAATACCCATCATCAACACATCGGTACCGGCGGGCGCAATGATGACCTGGCCATCCACGATAGGCGGGCACTGGCCGGCGTACCACAAGGGTTCTTTGGTGCCATAATCCCGCTGGAGGTCTATGCCCCAACGGAAATCGCCGGTTTCCGTATCCAGACAAACCACGTGACACTTCGGCCCCATGGTTACGATGTATTTTTCCGATATGGCGGGTATGGTTCGGGACATACCGTGGTTTCGCTTAATTTTGATCTCGTAGGAGCGGCGCCAGACCTCTTTGCCGTCTGCCAGCGACAGGCAGCGCAGGGAATCGGCCCGCCCATCCACATCGTAATCCATCAGGTAGGCGCAGCCATTAAAAATCGCGGGAGCGGCATAGCCATCGCCAATGGGAATCTGCCACATAATCTCGGGGCCGTCGGTACCCCAGGAATCGGCCAGTGCGGGACCATCGAGGACGATATTGTCTGAGTTGGCACCGCGGAACTGGGTCCAGGAGCCGGGCAGGTCGGAGGGAACGCCGTCGGAGGCGAGAAAGACGCCGGAAAGTTCTGGTCCGGCGCTTTTAAGGCCGGTGTCTTTTGGAAAGCCGTCTGTACCAGGGGTTTGGGACTCAATGACCATCGCTGGCCCACTGAGGAGCCAATAAGCCATGGCACACAGAGCAACGATACTCCAGAGTGCCCCTGCAGATGTCATGGCTATGAAATTGGCCCTGGGGTTTTTATCCAGCGCATTAATGTTGATTTGCATGTTCATAGGCGAAAAAAAAATCCCTTGCGCTATTAAATTCCCGGCAGGCCCCGAATCGTGTCACGGTCACCCTGGTTTTCGAAATCTGCGGAGAACGCCACTAGATAAAACAATAGTAGTAACTATTCCATTCCCAATCAATCTTTCGGGCGGCCCAATGGCAACCCGCCCGGCGTTGGGAAAATGGAAGGCGACTTACGGTCCGCGTTCGGGTAGGGCAACGCGCGGCAAAAACCTTTGCCAGGAGTTGGGCCGGGCACCACTTTCCGAGGCACCGCCTATCCGTATAATTTCGGCGGGCAGGTCTGGTTGGAGGGGGCTTCAGGAGCGTCCCGAAGTCCGAATGCAGGTTTTTGACACGTTTTGATTGGTTGACAGTGATGCTAATTATGATTCTGGGTGCGAAAATTTACACATGCGGCAAAAAAATACGCACATTGAATTAATTGAATTTAGTGTCGTATATACAAGAAATTTCCACTATTAAGATTCGGATTCATTGATTGTGTTGGTCGGGTACAGCCAAATTTTTGTCACCGCTGACAAACTGGCGAATTAATGTTGTAAATATATATTTTAGAATGACTTGCGGTGTTTTGTTTTGCGTGGTAGTATTCCGACAAGCGTCCCAAGAACGGGCTGAATCAAGGATACCTATGGTTACATCGAGCCTCTTTCGGGTGAGGTTGACTATCTTGCCTCGAACCATTCGCTTTAGCCCAGTGATTGCGTGATTTTCACCAGTACAGCGTCAACAGGGATAGAAACCTTGTTGCAAGACTATAAATAGAACGCAGGGAACATTGAGTCCAGTGTGCGAAATAGTGGTCAATGAAATACCCGGCGTTCTGAATCCATGAAAGGGGTTTGAAAATGCGAAGAACAGGAGTTTGGCTGGCCGCGCTAGCCATGACCACTATTGCGGGAACGGCATCGGCCACCATTACGACGGACGGGCAGTGGAACGATTGGTTCAGTTACGGTGGTTCCTATAACAATTACTGGGATCAGGCCGAGGCAGCACGGACCCGTACGCCGGGTCTTGATATCCGTTACCAAGACGATCCCGAAAATGATGCCTCGGGTGGTCAGAACTACGATATCGAACAGATCTTCTACTACTACGAAGATTACAATGACGAAGAGTTGACCGGTGGAATCCTCCATATCGGCCTGGTCACGGGCTATGAGGCATCTAACCGCACCTACCGATCTGGCGATATGTTCGTCGACCTTGGTGCCGACGATTCCTATGATATCGCTATTGCCACCGGAACCGAGAGTAATTCCCGCTTTGGTGATACCTGGGAAAACGACGGCTGGAGAACCGAGCACGTTGACATTCGTTCTCACCGTGACGGCGGCGATCCCTACCGAGTTAAAGATTACCGGAGCGGTGCCACCGATTATACCCATGCCGAAGTCGACTGGGATTATGGCGTTGGCCGGGGCAGTAAGCACAATTTCCTGGAGATTGCGCTGGAATTGACCGGTGCCCATGAGTTGCAAATCGCTACGAGCGGTATTGGTCTCCACTGGACCATGGAATGTGGCAACGATTTCATTGACGTTTCTGACAGTAATCCTTTGTCCACCATTCCGACGCCCCCGGGGCCTAACGCTCCCGTGCCTGAACCGGCTACGGTTGCGCTCCTGGGTATGGGTGTATTGGGACTGGCCTTCCGTGGGCGTCGTCCCGCCTGCTGAGCGGGAGTCTGACAGCAATTTCCCGGTCTGAAATGACGGGGCTGAATAAAAGTGTATATTGTTAAGCGACCTGGCTTTGGGCAGGTCGCTTTTTTGGTGTTGGTGCTGTTTATCGGGGTTTTCTCCGTCCGCCCCGGTGCGTCCTGGCCAACTACGGGACAGCCACACCGGTGTTATCTGCTGTGGCTTGGTTCGGTGATACTCGAGGGCGGTGGGAGGTGTGGGTAATCGGCATGGTGTGGTGAGGCAGTCCCCGAGACGCTTTTTTGGTGTTGGCGTTGTATATCGGGGTTTTCTCCGTCCGCCCTGGTGCGTCCTGGCCAACTACGGGACAGCCACACCGGTGTTATCTGCTGTGGCTTG
>CAXBPH010000088.1:0-24094 GCA_963977445.1 uncultured bacterium
CATCTATCAAGTCCCAGGGGAATAAGCGCTATCGGTGGGAATTCAGGCGCTTATTAGGGGTAGCGTCTAAGGAGATAGGGTATTCCGTGTGGTCATAGATTCGGGATAGGGTGTATGTCCTGTGAGCACGTCTGCAAAGTAGGCGATGAGTTGTGTTCAGGTTGTGGGAATAGCTTGACTATACACACTTAATCAGTGTAGGATTTCTGTACATCTACGTGAGATGGAATTGACAATTAACTAGGGTATTTAACGACCGATAGTTAGTTGTGAGATTGAGAATAGCCTTTGTTTATAGGGTCTTTGTGTGCCTAAGTCCTGACTACGAATCAGGAGGTTACAGGTTCAAGTCCTGTCGGGTACACCATTTTTTCACTTCACACAAGCAACCCCGCGGTTCAGCATAGTGGTTGCTTTTTTAATTTCAGGCCGCCCCCATTCTCGGGGCGGCCTTCTTCTTTACACGGCCACATGGCATTTATTTGCCGTCCCTCCCGAATGCTGTAAAGAGTTATCCACACACACTTTCTATACAAAAACTTCACACTCTCCCGACCGGGTTGCATGGTACAATTCTTTTGTTACGGGATGGCAGCAAGGGTTGGAGTAAGCCAAGTGTGTGTGCGCATGCGTTCGTAACGACGCGTGGAAGTTTTACAGGGAGGTTTGCGTCATGAATGTTTATGGAATTCCAGAAGATCCGTCTCTCACGACCCAATCATGGGTCCGGGCCTGGTGGCTCCAATCGTTGTGGGGTTACCACGTCATCGACGTACGTCGTCAGCCCAAGGCGGGCTGGTTTGGGCGTTTATCCTACGACGAAAAAATCCGCATGGTTCACGACAGCACGGAAATCAATTAACCGGTTCATCGGGCCCCGTCCCGATCCACACTGTATATGACGCCGTGACCCGAGGCTGCGATTTGGCTAAGCCATGGGGTTCTACCCAGCTGTTCACGGACGCGGGCGTCAATGGGACAGGTGTCGGGGCCGTAGATGTAATCGACACACCATTCGTCCACAAAGGCGCGGCGATCGGCATCGGTCGCCGCCGAATCAAAAAAGTGATTGACGGCATCCTGTAAGGGACCCAGCCGCTGGTCGCCCAGATTCATGGCACCCGGTCCACCGAGGATCTGGTACTTGCCGTGATGGGCGAGGATTTCGCCGAAAGCGATAGGCGACCACGATGGCACCGCGATGTTGCCCGGTGGCAGACGCTTCATTAGCATTGCGTCGCCTTCGGTCATGTATTCGTAGTGGAGATAGGCAAAGGGGCCCTTTCCCAAGGTGTTCCCCAGGGGCCCTTGAAACCAGAGCATGGCCACCCCATTGGACGCGATGCCGCCCCCCAAAATCAGTGCAAGGCACAGCCCCCTCCAGACCGGCCTCATCTGCTGAATGCCCACCGCCGTCAAGAGCGCCAGAGGCACGCCGAGCAGAATCATGCAGCGTTGGGGACTGAATCGCAGGAACCACCCTCCCCCCACGGCCAGCAGCGACACGACCAGGAGGCCCAGGAACCACAGCACCACCCAATCAAGGGGGCCGGCGGACTCCGATGATTTGGGTAACCTCCGTATAAGGACCAGGGCGGGCAAGAGCGCCACCAACGCGCCGTCGCTGGCCAACTGGGCAGCCGCCGCATCCCCCCCACGCCACCAGTTTCCAAACCACGCCTGATGTCCAAAATAGAGGACGCCGTAGGCCAGAAGGTAGGCCCCGAGCGCCAGGACGACTCCCCGCACCAGAGGCGTATAGTGGGACCAGCCTTTTCCCATGCCCTTCACGAGGGGCACCCAGTGAAAGAGCGTTGCGAAGAGGAAGGGCAAGAGCAACATACCCATGCGGGTCACGTCGGCAACATTGGCCTGGTAGCTTGGGTGTTGCCCCATGAGGACCAGAAAAATCACCGAGCCCGCGATGACCGGTACGGCAGTGGCCACCGCCAGTTGCAGGCGAAAGAGCCCATCATTTTTGCTGCCGGCGACGAGGTAGACACAACCCACCGCCCAGAACAGGGGCCCCAGCCGCAGATTGAGCAGGGCCGTTATAAATAGCAAGAAGCCCGTAAAAAACAGATGGCCCGGACAGCGGCACCAATCGGTCTCCACGAGTGCCGTCAGGGCGGCAAAACCCAAGGCCAGGGGCAGGGTGTAGTAGAGACGGGGCATGAGCAGGGCCGGGGCAAGATGCTGGCCTTCGATGAGCTCGTATTGGGCAAAGCGGTAGAACCATTGCTCGAAATCGGGACTGTTTACACTCCCGGTGGACCAGGCCATCAGGAAGGCGATCCCCCCCAGGCCACCGCCGAGGGCATAAAGGTAAAAGGCGAGCGTGGCCTCACGGGGGGCAATACGCCGGAGGAAGCGATAGACGTTCCACAGCAGCAGAAAGCCGCCCAATCCATTGGCCAGGCCCAGAAATAAGAACGGGGGAAGTCCGCTCATTCGCCCGAACTCGCCGAGCAGTCCATAAAGCAGAAAAATAGGTACGGCAAAATATTCAAAGCCCCGGGGACCCGATTCGGCTTTGCAGGTGACAAAGGGCGATGCGAAGGCGTTGGCGAAACTTTCCATGGCAACCAGATGGTGGCTGCTGTCCCCCGTGTGGACACCCGTCGGGATCGCACCCACAGGGGGCGCATAGTGAATCCAGCAGTGGGTCAGGGGCTCCACGGAAGCGAGAAGCAGCATCACGACATAGGGAAGGAAAGTGGCCCACCTTCGGGACTCAGACATAGTCGCGCAACTCCTCTGGAATGACGACGCGAAACAGGAGGGCATCGCCTTCGGCGTCTACGGGTTCCAGCCAAATGGACTTTCGAAATTGCTCGATCACTTCGGGGGCGACGGGACGGGTCGCGGGGCAATAGACGTAGTCCACGCACCAACTGGTGACAAAAATAAATCGGGTAATCTCATTGGTCCCCGGATCGAAAAACTCCTGCACATCCCGGGCCATCTGGAGCATGTTTACATCGCTGAATTCCAGACTCGGCTGGCCGAAGACGGTGCGGGCATTGGGGCGACGGACGACGACCACATCCCCCATCAGCGGCGGCTCCGAGGCGGGGGCCAGCGCCGTGCCGCCATCGATACGATCTATAAGGGCCACGTCTTCCGGCAGCACCACTTCGCTATGAGCCCAGCCAAAGGGGGACACCCCCGGTACATGTCCCAGGGGTCCCTGAAAGCAAAGGGTAGATACCCCGAGAGAGCAGAGGCCAAAGACAATGATGGTGCCGACATATCCCCGTGTAAGGCGGGGCAGACGCTTCCCCATCATCTGCAAACCTTCCGCCGCCAAGAGGGCCATGGGAACACCCAGCACGATGAGGCAGCGTTCGGGCATAAGTCGTAAAAACCAACCCTGCCCAAAGGCCGAGATGGACAGACAGGCCAGACCAAGAAACCAGAGGGCCACCCAGCTTTCGGCGGCGGCGAAGGGCGTCCGGTCCCCCTTGCGAAACAACACGAGACTGCCCGGAATGATGCCCAGCAGGGCCCAATCCGAAATGGCAATAGCCGCAGCGGTTTCACCACCGGCGAGCCAATTTCCATACCACACCTGGTGGGCCACATAGAGCCCCGCAAAGGCCACGCCATAGCCCAGACCCCAACCGAGGAGCAGGCGTCCGCTCCAATGCAGGCGGCCCAGGTGACGCCAGAGTGCCAGGAGCACCGGCGGCCAGAGCCAGAAGGTAGCCGTCAGCAACGAGCCGAACCAGGCACAGCGCCGAAGTAACTCGGAAAAGTTTTCGGCACCGGTCACGTTCATGCCAAAGGCGGTGCGCATGAGCAACGTGGCAATCAAGGTGGGAATGAAGAAATAGGCGATGTATCTGAATTTCTGCTTGGCCGCGAGACGGGGCTGGACCAGAATAAAACAGGCCGCCACTCCCCAGAGGAGCAGGCCGACCCGGGCATTCAGATAGGCCGTCAAAAACTGTAGTACAACGGCCCGCTTTCCCGGCAGGGGGAGGTCGTTGCTCATGGAGCGAATGAACGCGACCAGGCTGGCAAAACCCAGTCCCAGGGGCAGGGTGTAATAGAGACGGGGCAGGATGAGCGCGGGCGACAAAAAGGGGCCCTCGATAAGTTCATACCGTGCGAAGCGATGAAACCACGCCTCGAACCCTGCGGTGCTGTGGGCACCCCAGGCAAGGCTCATCAGCCACGCGACGCCACCGAGTCCACCACTCAGGGTAAAGAGAGCAAAGGCCAGTGCGGCACGCTGAGGGGCCACGCAGCGGAGGAAGCGCCACACCATGGCCAGAAAGAAGGCGGCACCAAGTCCGTTCGCCAGCCCGAGGGTTATAAACGGCGCCAGGCCGACCAATCGCCCCAACCACCCCACCGACGCATAGAGCCAATGATGGGGCAAGGCAAAAAGGCTGAAATTCTGGCGGCCTGTTTCGGTATCGCAGGCGAGATAGGGCGAATAAAAGCCGTTGCTGAAAATTTCCATGTCGGTCGTAAAAAAAGGCGTGTCGCCGATATGAAAACCACTGTGGGCCACATCGTTACCAAGGCCATAGGCCAGCCAGAAATGGGTCAGGGGCTCAATGAGTGCAAAACAAACGATAATGCCCCAAACCCAGATGGGTGTCTTCGCGTTGTAGGTCATTGGGAAGTACTTTCATCGAGCAGGGCCTGCATGGCGTCATTATGGATACGTCGCTGGCCAAGAATGCGGTGCCGGGCACGAAGCGCGCCCGGACAACGAAGCATGAGCCCCCACCATGCTGCAAAGACAACGCCCGTAGCACGGAGCGCACCCCACTCATGGCGGGCCACCTGAAAAAGTCGTTTACCTTGATGAATTCGCTCCCCGCAAATCGGAACGAAGTTTCTCAGCAACAAGGCGAGGGAGTAATTCTTCCACACAAGCAGGGCGTGGTTTTGATAACACTTACGGGTGCGCCACCAGGTGCGGCCTGCAATGCTGGCGCTGCCGATGTGGTAGGCCCGGGCTTCGGGAACGATGGCGGCGGCATGTCCCGCCCAACGGGCCCGAAAACAGAGATCACTGTCCTCAAAGTAGGCAACAAAGGATTCATCGAGGAGGCCGACTTCGTCGAGAAGGGTTTTCCGGAACAGCCCATAGCCCCCCGAAACGCCGAAAGGTTCCCGCGCAGCTTCGTATTCGGCCAGGGGCATTTTGTAGCCCAGGCTCTCGGGACGTCCCGACCGAGACAGGGTGTCCCCTGCACTGTATATACGGGTGGGATCGTCAGCGCACAAGACGAGAGGACAAATCATACTGTACCGTCCCTCCTGTGCCTTCGCCATGAGTTTCTCGATACACATGGGATCCAGTGTAACATCGTTGTTTAGCAGAAATACCCAGTCGCTTGCTGCTGCGGCGAGGCCGAGATTTGCGGTGGGTGCAAAGCCCCGATTGACGGGCGAAACAATACAGTGCACGTGGGGAAAGGTTTCCTCCAGCCGCGCGGGCGTGTCGTCTGTAGAGCCGTCATCGACTACGACAGTCGAAAAATCACCGCAGGTCTGAGCGGCCAGGGAATGCAGGCAATCTTTGAGTAGTTCCCAGCCATTCCACGTGGGAATTACGATTGTCAGCGAGGGCGCATTGACTTCATCCACGGCGGACACCCCGGGGAAGAATCCAGACCATGGCGCGGTAGCACGGGCCGCGATGGAGTCGGGAGAGCACCGGTACGGACCAGCGGAGCAGGACCTGGGCCAGGGCATTGCCCCGTCCGGGCCAATTGCACATGAGGATTTTCCACATCCACTCCCAGGCCCAGAGGGAGGCGTTGCCACCGGTTTCGATGTCATAGTTGTCGCCAGCAACCGATTGCAGGTGCCCGGCAATTACATCGCCCTCGGGCAGCCCCATATCGACATGCTCTTCCAGCCATTTGATCGTGCCACCCGTGAGCACCCGGTAGGCCGTCCGCACCCGGGTCTCTGCTTCGGAAGACGCCTCCCCCGAAGGAAAACCAATCACGCCCACGCCGTCCCGTTGGAGCACCCGGAGTATTTCTTCATTCGCCAGGTCACGGTGGGCATTAGGAATGTGTTCGTAGGTGTCCATACAGACCACCACATCAAAAGCGTCGTCGGCAAAGGGCAAGGCACCAATATCGGCCACCACGGGCCATACAGGCTGGGTGGCACGGGCGGCCTTGAGGTGTTCAAGGGCAATATCGATGGCCACCACGGGCGCGCCCGTAAAGCGGGCCAGGCCGTTTTCATTGGCACCGATTTCCAGAAGGCGTTGGGATGCCCAGGGACGGCCACGAAAGCGCCGAAGTATGGGCAGGTAACGCAGGGCCCAATCGGGATAACCCCGACCATCTTTTTCGGCGTATCGGCGCAGTGCCCGTTGGATGCTACCCCGCATCGCGCACCCTCGCGGTGAGCAGGCGAAATCCGGGCACGCGATCAAGTTTGAGGGTCTCCCGGAAAAACGTCACGTCGTAGTGATCGATAAAGGGCGTGAGTCGGAGGCAGGTGACATAAAGCATGCCAAATAATACGGCGCAGGCCCCGGCAATTGCCAGATTACCGATTCTGTTTTCATAGGATGTGGAAGCCATCGTAACAAGAATACACAGGAGAAATCCGGGCAGACTGGCCACCATGGGCCAGAAGCAGGACGTGCGTAACAGAGCGAGTGGCGGCACATCGACATCCCGCTGGAGGGCCTTGAAAAACCAGAGGGTGGAAATGCTCAGGGCCAGGGTCGTGGCGAGGGGAATCCCGTAGAACCCGATGCATTGGTAGAGGATCACGGTGAGCAGAATATTGCCGATGGTGGAAATCAGCCCGGCGCGCATGGGCAGACTGGCATTGCCCTTGCCCAGGGCCACACTCACCCCGGGTCCGGGCAGCAGATTCATGGCGTAGCCCACGAGGATTATCTGGGCCACGGCACCCGAAACGCCCAAGGTCGATTTTGGCTGGTAAAGGGAGAGGAGCAGATCGGTGCAGGCAAGAGCATAGGCCGTGAGGGGAATCGTGAGGGCCGCCACATATTTGGTGGAGCGCAGATAGAGTTGGGCCAGACGTTCGTGTTCGTCCCGCGAATCCAGGTGAGACACAGCCGGAATAAGGGCGCTCACCACCAGGGCGGGTACCTGGCGCACTTTGGAGGCAATGTCTTCGCCGATGCGGTAGAGCCCCACGAGTTCAAGCTGTCCACCGGTGGTAAGGGCCACAATCATACGGTCCGTCTGAAAATTAATCAGATTGGACAGGCGGGCCACCTGGGAGCGCCAGCCAAAGGAAAGGAGGATGCGAAACAGGGAGCCCTGGAGATATCGGGAATGGCAATGAAGCCCGGGATAAATACGGTAGGCCACCACGATGTTGCTGACGGTGAACACGGCCAAGACGACGGCGTTGCTATAGAGCAATCCACGAACACCCAGGCCCTGCTCCAGAAAGGCGACGGTGGCGACCACTTTCACCAGGGATGCAAGCACACTGAGTATGTTCGTAATACCCATACGCTGGAGGCCGGATTGCATGGCGGCAAAGGGGGCCGTGCAATTGGTCACGGCAAAGAGAATCAGGGCACCGCGAAACAGAAAGCGGGCATCCTCCCACCGGGCTGTGTCCGTGATGCTTCGCTCCGTACCCGGATTGATAGCATTCATGAGGGCGAGGGTACCATCGAGTAGCAGGTCGATGAGGGGCCAGCCGACGGCTACAAAAACGACACCGAGCACGCCATAGAAAAATACGCCCGTGCTCACGACGCCGCTCACTTCGGCGGGACGCTCCTGAGCCGCGTAGGAAGCGATATATTTGGTGAAGGCACTGGAAACACCAAAATCGAAGAGCGCCGCGTAGCCCGTAAACACCGCCACCAGCGACCAGAGTCCGAAACCTTCCGTGCCGATTACGTGGATGATGTAGACGGTGAGCCCGATGCTGACGAGGGCTTCCCAGATGCGACCAGCGGCGTTGAAGGCCGTGTTATGGGCAAGGGTCTTACGTAGGGACATGGACTGACCTGGGCATGGGGTTGTCGATTGGGACCTCTCCCGACGGGGAAGAAAGCGCATGGCCGTTACCGTACGGCATAGAAGGCCACCTCTTCCAATCCATTGCCATCCCGTCGGGGCAATTGGAGGGGCCGGTCCATCAGGACAAAATGACCTGGATCGATTCTCCACGTCCGAAGCATGTCGGCAATGTCCCCCGAAAGCGCCCCGGAGCCTTCCACAAAGTCGGTGGGGATCATCACATAACGAATATCATTGTCGTGGAGCCACGCCACCTGGTCTTCCAAGGTTGCGTTGGCAATCCGCTTGAGGCTCCAGTGGTTTTGGAAGGTAGGGCCGTCGATAAAATAGCTCCGCTGGTCGACGGTCAACAGCGTGCCGCCGTCGTTGAGATGGTCGTTGGCATATTGGAAGGCCCCATAGCGTTCTACCCGCGCGGTGAGATAGTCCGATTTGGATTGACGGCCCAGCACCACGTTCACCTTGAAGTGAACGGCGGCGGCGTGCAGCAGCAGGCCATAGCCAAAACTGCCGATAAGGAGTGCGGCCACGGCGCGCTTACCCCGGGGCATGCGCTCGGCGGCCAGGGCGGCCACGACCATCATGGGCGTAAAGAAGGGCAACAAATAGCGGGCAAGGCGCTGAAAGAAGAAAAACACAACCCCACCGGCAGCGCTGTAGGCACCCAACCACCAAGCCCGGACGCCCCCCAGGATAAGGCCGGGTACACCCAGAATGAGTATCATGCCGCCGGGCGACTTGTTCCAACCATCATAATCCTGGGGCCGCATGATGATGTCCCAGGGAAAACGAATAAAGGCAAGTGCGGAGAGGCCCCGAGCCCGATCAATCGATTCGTGAGCGCCCGGCGTGGAGATGGCGATGTGATCGATGGGGCTGGCGGGAAAATAATCGAGCAAAAAGGGAAACAGGGGATTTCCCGTCACCCACCAGGTCCGCCCAAACCAGGGCAAGGCCGCCAGAAAGGCAGCGCCTGCGAAGACAAGGGTGCAGCGCGTCCGATGCCCCGAAGGTCCATGTATAACGACGGCCACGAGCAGCAACAATGCCGTGAGGTAGCCCGTGTGGCGAATGCCGCAGGCACTCCCCGCGAAGACGGCCGCCACCACCAGCCAGGGGGTCTGCCGTGTATCCCGCCAGGCCACGAAAGCCGCGAGTGCGCCCGTGCTGTAAGCCACGAAGGGCAAATCAATACCCACGCCCCCGGCCTGATCCATATAAACAGGCGCGGTGGCCAGCAACGCAGCCGCGACGACACCGGTCTGCCGCGTTCCAATACGGCGACCCAAACTGTAGACCGCAAGACAGGCCAGGAGGCCAAAGGTCCAGTTGAGTAACGACACAGGCAACTCACTGCCGCCATGGTCATTGTAAAAGGCAGCGGCAAAGAGGGCATGCATGAAGTGGGGATAGCCGGAATAAACATTGCCCGGATGGAGAAATATGTGACCAACGCGGGCGTAATCGGCGGGGAGTGCCAGATGGGCCACGCAGGCATCCCAACTGGTCACCGGCGCCAGGGCACCCACCAGGGTGAGCAGACCGGCACCCACCAGGGCGGTCAGACTGAATTTCTCAAGTAGGGAACGGGGGACGTCCGATGGGGTTGGTGCCCTTCCCGGAGAGGTCCTGCGCCGCAGCATAACGAGAACGGAGACGATGCTGATAAGGAATGCCACCCACTGCACAGCACTGAGTGAGAAGCTCCCCACGGCGATGGCAAGCCAGCCCAGGGGGATCAACCCCACGAGAAGGCGCACGGCAGCGGCTTCTGCGGCGTCAACGACGGTCAGGGATCGCAGACAGGATCCAAGACCCCAGGCGGCCACCATGATTACTAAATATGACACTTTTTGTGAACTCCCGAGAATGTATCAGGGACGATAGCACTTGGTCTCGGGTTAAATCACCTGCTCGTGCTCCCGGAGCATCTGATTGCCCCCTTTCGAAGGGGGTTAATTTTGACGCGGCCGGGTCCTATTGAAGGCAGCCGACTAAAATACCGTATAATCGCCCTAGTGATCGAATCCGTTCACCTTCCGTCCAGTTCAATAGTATCGAAAAGGAGGCAACGCTTGTTTGCTGCACTACATCAACGGCTACGTTCATCCCGCGGGGTGGGGTTGACGACGCTAATACTGTTGGGAGGCTACCTCAGTGGTTGCGCCACCGCCGGCGTGGGTGCCCAGAATGCGGTTATCCATGCCAAGAACGTGGTGGCCCCCGCCCTCGTCCACATCCGCCCGGTAAAAGAAGTCTATGCCCAGGGCAAGCGCCGGGAAGTGCTGGTCGTGGGTAGTGGATTCATCATATCCGCCGACGGCTATGTGGTGACCAACGAACACGTGGCCGGCGAAAGTAAGTATGTGCGGTGCGTGTTGAGCAGCAAAGAAGAAGTGGATGCCGAAGTTATCGGCGTTGACCCCTACACCGATCTGGCCGTACTCAAGCTCAATGTGGGCTACGACCTGCCCTTTGTCCGTTTTGGCGATTCCAATAAACTGGAAGCAGGCCAAACGGTCATCGCCATGGGCAGTCCCCACGGACTTTCCCGCTCCGTTTCGAAAGGCATTGTCAGCGTTACAGAACGCCATTTGCCGGATCAGGCGGGCAATGCGCCCTTTACCAACTGGGTACAAACCGATGCGGCCATCAATCCGGGCAACAGCGGTGGCCCCCTGGTTAACCTCCGGGGCAACGTCATCGGCGTGAATTCCATGGTGTTGCGCGGCGCAGAAAATGTGGGCTTTGCCATTCCCAGCAACCTGGTTCGGGAAGTGGTTGATGCCCTCATCGCCGACGGACGGGTGCGACGCAGTTGGGCGGGACTGGACCTGCAGGAAATGCTGGCCCGAACCGACGACGTGGACGCCCAGGGCGTTATCGTCGCTGGGGTTGACCCCTTGTCCCCCGCCAATGAAGCCGGCATCTTGCCCGGCGACATTCTGTTGGCCCTGAATGGCACGCCGACCAATGCCCGGTTTGAAGAAGACCTCCCCCACGTCCGCCGTTTAATTGCAGCGCTCCCCGTAGGTGAGCCAGCGACCTTTCGCATTCATCGCGGTGACGCCGAGCAGGAAATTACCCTGAAGACCGAAGAACAGGGTGGCCTCAAGGGAGAACAGAGCGAATATGTAGCGTGGGGCTTCACGGCTTCCGAACTCACGGCCGATCTGATTCGTCGTGCGCGCCTCGACTCCAGCAAGGGCGTCCTCGTTTCGGGTGTCCAGGTGGGCGGCATTGCCAACAACGCCGGCCTTACCCAGGGCGATATTATTCTTGCGGTAGACAACATCGATGTCGTGAATCTGGCCCAGTTCAAGGAACTTTATGACGAACGGCTGGAAAGTGGTCAGCCCCGGGTGCTGCTGTCGGTACGTAACCGCGCATTGACCCGATATGTCCTGATTTTGCAGGAAGAAGACCATGCGGAAGGAACCGACGATGAGCAGTAAGATCCTGAAAGCCGCCCTATTCTGCCTGGTATCCTTGAATGCCGTGGCGGGCGATGTATTCACCCAGAATCAACTGGAGTCCATTTATGACCGCGTCACACCGGCCATGGGCCTCCTGAAATATTCGAGCGAAGTGACCAACGCCAGCAATGGCGAGACCTCGAAACGCGACCGCACTGCCCTTGCGCTGGTCGTTTCCGCCGATGGGCTGGTCATGACCCACGGCCATATGAAACTGGAAGGCAGCGATCCCTTTAACATTACCGTCACCCTGGGCCAGGGCGACGGCGAAAAGGAATATGATGCCGTTCTCCTGAAGAAACCCGACGATGTAAATGTCGTTTTTCTTCGTCTCCAATCCGACAAACCCCTGAATCTCCCTTTTGTTACCTTCTCTCCGGGCACGAGTCTTGGCCTGGGTGAGCCAGTCAGCCTGTTTGGTTTGCTGGGCGAAACCCTCGATTATAATCAGGGTCTCCAGGTGGCCTATGTGGGCTCGGTCCTTAAAAAACCCCGCATGACCTACTGTCTCGACGGCTCAGTGCGCTTTGGCTTTGTGAATGGCCCGGTGGTCGATACGTCCGGCCGGTTGGTTGGCGTAGTCGGCTTTGATTTGAGCACGGCGGAAGGGGGCGATCTCTATGTACGCAGCGGCCATCCCCTCGTGTATCAGACGGAACTCTTCGCCAAATACATAAAGAATCCGCCGAGCGAAACCGCCATCGACATGGGCGAGGATCATGCCTGGCTGGGCGTCTTTACCCAACCCCTCACCGATGATTTCGCGGCCTACTGGTCACTGAAACCCACGGGCGGCCTTATTGTGAGCACGGTGGTTCCCGGTTCGCCGGCAGCCACCATGGGACTCCGTCAGGGCGACATCATCACCCAGTTCGATGGCACGCCGGTGGTGGCGAAGCAGGACCGGGATGTGATGGGCTTCACGAAGCTCGTACGAGAAGCCGGTGCCGGCAAAGAGACCTCCATGCGTATTCTCCGGGATGGCGCTCCCCTCGAATTGACCGTAAAATTGGGTGTGCGCCCCCGCTCGTCGCAAGATGCGGATGAATATGAAGACGAAACCTTTGGGCTGACCGTTCGGGAGCTCACCCGTGATGTCCGTATTCGCCTCAACCTTTCCGAAGACGTGAATGGTGTTATTGTTCGCTCGGTGAAGTCAGGCAGCACGGCCCAGTTGGGTCGGATGCAACCCGGCGTCATCATTATGGGCCTGGGCGATACCCCGGTCCGTAATCTGGAAGAATTCAAGAGCGCCATTGCCCTGTTACGTGAAGCAAAACCCGCCGAAGTCGCTGTGTTCGCCCGACTGGGGTCAGAAACTGGCTTCTTCCGGCTGGAACCCGTTTGGGAGTAGTATGATTCGAATTGCTGACAACTCACCCGGCCTCCGGGGCCGGGTGAGTATCCGTTACGCGCTGCTTTTTACGAGCGTTGCTTCCGTATGCACCTGGATGACGGGATGTAGCCCCCCCAGGGACGACGGTGCCATGCTGGCCCAAATTGCGGCGGGTGGTGACTACCAGGACTGGGATGCCCTCCGCCCGCAAGTCCGCGACTATCTCTTGCACAACCCGGACGATATCCTGGGGCATTATTACTACGGCCTTAGTTTTCTCCATGGCCCGACCCCCCAATTGACCTTCGCCGAAGGTGAATTTCTGACGGCCTTGCGCCTTCTGGAAGAATCGGACGACTTTCCCACGGAAACGGCGGGAACCGACCGCTATACCTTTTCCGGACTGATTCACCGAAAGACCGCGCTGGCCTACATGCGTGGATACCGCGAGGCGCTCCAGATTGGCCTGCCCGAGTCCTACCGCCGTGAACTGCTGCAGAAGGCCAATGATCAGGTGGAAAAAGGGCTGGAGGCCAGCCCCACATCCATCCACCTCAAGGAATATGCCGAGTTTTTGCGCGGGGCCCTCGGGCTCGACGCGCGCCAGGCCCCGAAAATAATCACGGAACGTCAGGGCGGGAACGTGGCCATATAGCCAGACCACCCAAAAATGCCCGAAAACTCCCTTTTGGAAGGCCAAAAGGTTGGAACGCTCATGGCTTTCAGGTACACTTAACGGACCATGATTTCCATGGGAATACGCTCGATGTATGGAGTTAGTCGACAATGAATGCAGCCGAATTATTCGTCCAGTGCCTCGAAGAAGAAGGCGTGAAGTATATTTTTGGTGTTCCTGGCGAAGAGAACGCCCACTTTCTGATGGCACTGGAAAGCTCCTCCATCGAGTTTATTATGTGTCGTCATGAACAGTCCGCTGCGTTCATGGCAGAGACCTATGGCAAACTCACCCGGGAAGCCGGCGTCTGCCTCAGCACACTCGGGCCGGGCGCAACCAATCTGGTGACTGGCGTGGCCAGCGCAACGAGTGACCGCGCGCCCATGGTGGTCATCACGGGCCAGGCCGACATCCAGCGCCAGCACAAAGAGAGCCACCAGAATATCGACGTGGTCTCCATGTTCAAGCCCGTGACCAAATCGGCCACCCCCATTATCCACCCGGACAATATCCCCGAGGTGGTCCGTTGGGCCTTCAAGCTGGCCATGCGTGAAAAGCCCGGTGCGTGCCACATTGAGTTGGCCGACGACGTGGCCGCCATGCCTGCGACGAAACGCCCCGTGCGTAAAAACTATTTGCGCCGCTCCGTGGCCGACGACAAGATCATCGATATTGCCATGGAGGTCATTCGTTCCGCCAAGAATCCGGTGGTACTGGCCGGTAACGGCGCCATTCGTACGCGCACGGCGAAAATGCTCCGTGAATTTTCCGAACTGACCGGCATCGGCGTTATTTCCACCTTCATGGGCAAGGGCTGCGTACCCCGCAGTTCCGAACAATGCATCTTTACCCTCGGCCTCCAGACCAAGAACCTAGCCAACGCCGCCATCAAAGCGGCGGACCTGGTCATTACGATTGGCTACGATCTCGTGGAATACCACCCGAGCGTCTGGAACAAATCGGGTAACAAAAAAATTATCCACATCGACTTCCTGCCCGCTGTCGTCGACAGTCAGTATGAATTGGATGCAGAAGTGGTCGGCGATACCGCCCACACCTTGTGGATGCTGAACGAACGCTTCCGGGCCAATCCGGTACATTTTGAGCTGGATACCCAGCGCAGAACCCGGGCCGCCATGATTGAGCTTTTCGCCGAGCACAAAGATGACGATACGGATGGCACGATTCGCCCCCAGAAAGTGCTCTGGGACGTGCGCGAAGCCATGGGACCGGAAGACATCGTGTTGAGCGACGTGGGCTCCCACAAAATGTGGATCGCCCAGTATTATCAGTGCGACGAACCCAACACCTGTCTCATTCCCAATGGCTTTTGCTCCATGGGCTGCGCCCTGCCCGGTTCCATCGCGGCCAAGCTGGTCCATCCCGAAAAGCGGGTCATGGCTATCTGTGGTGATGGCGGCTTCCTCATGAATGTGCAGGAAATGGAAACGGCCGTCCGGCTCAAACTGAATATTGTCGTCATGGTCTGGGTGGACAATGGCTACAATCTCATTGAGTGGAAGCAGCAGAACGAATTCGATAAGCACACGGCCCTGTCTTTCGGAAACCCCGACTTTCTTCTACTGGCCCGTGCCTTTGGTTTTCATGGCCTCTTTGTGGACAAGTCCCGCGATTTAGCCGGTGCCATTGAAGAAGCCTTTTCGGTCGATAAGCCGACCTTGCTGGCCCTGCCCATCGACTATCGCGAAAATGACCGACTGACTGAGCAACTCCAAATTATTGTTTAACTCGACGGGGGCCTGACGGATTAACCATTCCTCGGGCTCTGCGCATATGATTGGTACGCCATGTGCCCTTGGGTGCCATGGAATCCACGTAAAAAAATCAGGGAGAAATTGGCAATGTTGAAAGAATTCTATCCGTACTACCTGGCAAATAAGCCCCAACAACCCAATACCGACCTGGAAGTCATCGATAAATATACCGGGAAGGTCGCTACCCGCGTCGCCATGGCGGATGAAGCCGCCATCGACCTGGCCATCACCAAAGCGGTAGAAGCCGATGGCCCCATGCGACGTATGCCCGCGTACAAGCGTCAGGAAGTGCTGGAACACTGCGTCGCCCGCTTCAAGGAGCGTTTTGACGAGCTCGCGGAATCCCTCTGCATTGAAGGCGGCAAGCCCATCAAGGACAGCCGCGGGGAAGTTTCCCGCCTCATCGACACCTTCAAGATTGCCGCCGAATTGTCCGTCGACATTGGGGGTGAGGTCCTGTGTATGGATCGCAGCGCCCGGGCCCACGGCTATAGCGGCATGACGAAGCGGGTACCGATTGGCCCCTGCTCCTTCATCTCCCCCTTTAACTTCCCCTTGAATCTGGCGGCCCACAAAGTGGCCCCGGCGTTGGCGGTGGGTTGCCCCTTCATCTTGAAGCCCGCAAGCCTCACGCCCCTCGGTGCCATCATCATCGGTGAGATTCTCGCCGAGACTGATCTTCCCGAAGGTGCCTTCTCCATTCTGCCCTGCAAACGCACCGGAGCCGCCCTCTTCACGGAAGACGAGCGCCTCAAGTTCCTGAGCTTCACCGGCTCGCCCGATGTGGGTTGGGCACTCAAGGCCAAGGCCGGCAAGAAGCCTGTCGTCCTGGAACTCGGTGGAAACGCCGCCTGTATCGTCGATGAAGACGCGGACCTGGAAGACGTAGTCGCCCGCATGGTCATTGGCGCCTTTTATCAGTCCGGACAGAGCTGCATTGGCGTTCAGCGCATTATCGTTCACGAATCAAAATACGACGCCTTCAAAGAGAAGTTTGTCGCCGCCACCAAAAAACTCAAGGTCGGCGACCCCCGTGATGAGGACACCTTCATCGGACCCATCATCTCCAAGGGCGAAGCGGACCGTATGGAAAACTGGATTAACTCGGCCGTCGATAAGGGCGCGACCCTCCTCTGCGGCGGCGGTCGTGACGGCAACATGCTGGAAGCCACTATCCTCGAAAACGTGGACGAGAACGAGCCCATGTACGCCGAAGAGTTCTTCGGACCCGCCTGTCTGCTCACCAAGTTCAGCGACTTCGACGAAGCCCTGGAACAGGTCAACAACAGCAAGTTCGGACTTCAGGCCGGTATCTTCACCCGCGACATCTACAAGATCAACAAGGCGTGGGACGTGCTGGAAGTCGGTGGCGTGGTCATCGGTGACGTCCCCTCCTGGCGCGTGGATCACATGCCCTACGGCGGCGTGAAAGACAGTGGCCTCGGTCGCGAAGGCATCAAATACGCCATCGAAGACATGACCGAATTACGCCTGCTGGTCGTGCGCACGCCCCCGAGCGAGATGTAAGCAATAGTTGTAGAATGATTACAGGGCCACCGTCGGTAAGACGGTGGCCTTTTTTTCTTGGTCGAGGCTTTGGCTTCATTGATCGTGGACTTGGTGGACGATGTGGACCAAGCATCCATTCCTGTTCCTTCGGACCACGATGCAGGCGAGCCGCCTGCGCTCCCAACTATCAAGTCTTTCTGGAAAATCTGCGGTTGCTATGCCGAGCTTCTGTCTCTCCGTGTCCAACGACCATCCGTCAACTATCAACTGTCAACTACTCCTCCTTGTCCCCCAGCAGCCCCATCAACCCCTCAAAGGCATTGTGGCCCAAGGTCACTTCGGTCGTCCCGAGGCCCGTATTGCCGCTTGCTTCCCGCGCTACCGCATCCTGATGTTCGTCGTCGTGGCAGTAGAGGCACAGGAGCTCCCAATTGCTGCCGTCGGCCGGGTTGTTGTCGTGGTTATGGTCTTTGTGGTGAACGGTGAGCTCCCGGAGCCCCGTACCCTCGTATTCTTTACCACAACGTGCACAGACGTGGGGAAAAAGGGCCAGGGCTTTCTCCCGATAACCTTTCCCGCGACTTTCCTGGTAGCCCCGGGCTTTGGCGGCAATGGCAGCCAGCTTTTCGGGGTCAATTTTTGTTTTCTTTCGGCGTAACATCCGATTCCTCCGGAGAATATCGTCACGGACCTTGTCCACAACGTTTTAACAGGGTGTGTTGTTGGTGAAGCTATTTTAACAGGTTGAAGACCTCCCCGCGAATGGGGACTGCACTGGACCACTGAACTTAATAATACGGTAACAACGTTGAGGCCAAACCGGCCAATCCAAAAAATGGAAGAAAACGTGACGTCCGGCCCCCCCCCCCCCCCGTCCCCATGCGATTTTGGTCGTGAGATGCTACACTGTTCTTCGTCTAAACCTACTTCGCAACGGAGCAACGTAACGATGAATCGATTCTTTTCCTGGGCACTCACGGGCCTCCTTTCCTGCACCCTCTCCCCTATGGCATATACGGAAACCATCACGACCGATGTGGTGGTCTACGGTGGCACCTCATCCGCCGTGATGACCGCCGTGCAGGTCGCGCGCCTCGGCAAATCGGTGGTCATTGTTTCGCCAGACAAACATCTGGGCGGCCTTACGGCAGGCGGTCTCGGGTGGACAGATGCGGGCAATATGAACGCTGTGGGTGGACTGGCCCTGGAATTTTATCAGCGCATTCACGACCACTATGAACAGGACAGCGCCTGGCGCCAGCAGACCCGCGAGGAGTTTCGTACGCCCGACACGCGGTCGGCCAAAATGTATGGCAAGGGTGATGCGGTGTGGTCCTTCGAACCCCACGTGGCCGAGAAGACCTTCGAGGGCTATATCGATGAACTCAAGATTCCGGTCCATCGGGAAGCCCGCCTCGACCGCAGCAAGGGTGTGGTGGTGCAAGACGGCCACATTCAGTCCATCACGACCCTGTCGGGTGACACCTTCACTGGACGCGTTTTTATCGACGCCACCTATGAAGGCGATCTCCTCGCCGCCGCGGGGGTGAGCTTCCATGTGGGCCGGGAGGCCAACGCCACCTATGGGGAAGAATGGAACGGCATCCAGGTGGGCGTCCTCCACCATGGTCACCACTTCAAAAGCGACGTCAGTCCCTATGTGATTCCGGGCGATCCTGCGAGCGGATTGCTCTATGGCGTGACGGATGAAGACCCCGGTGTTCGTGGCGATGCCGACAAGCGGATCCAGGCCTATTGCTTCCGCATGTGCCTCACCAACGCCCCGGAAAACCGGGTGCCCTTTTCCAAGCCCGAAGGGTACGATCCCGCGAGATATGAATTGCTTGCCCGCGTTTTGGCCACCGGTTGGAATGAGGTCTTCCAAAAATTTGACCCCGCACCCAATCGCAAGACCGACACGAACAACCACGGTCCCTTCAGCACCGACAACATCGGCATGAACTATGACTACCCCGAAGGGAGCTATGAACGCCGCCAGGATATCATTGCCCAACACGAGCGCTACCAGAAGGGTCTCATGTATTTCCTCGCCAACGACCCCAAGGTGCCGGAGGACATCCGCACGGAAATGTCTACCTGGGGATTGGCGAAAGACGAGTTCACGGACAATGGCAACTGGCCTCACCAGATATACGTGCGCGAAGCACGCCGCATGGTCGGGGCCTATGTCATGACGGAGCCCGACGTCATGAACAAGCGCCAGGTACCGAAGTCGGTGGGCATGGGCTCGTACACCATGGATTCCCATAACGTGCAGCGCTATATCAAGCCCAACGGCTTTGTCCAGAATGAAGGGGACATTGGGGTCAAGACACCCACCTACCAAATCAGCTATGACGCACTGACGCCAAAAAAAGAGGAGTGCGAAAACCTGCTGGTTCCCGTATGCGCGTCGACGTCGCATATCGCCTATGGCTCAATTCGTATGGAACCCGTGTTTATGATTCTGGGACAGAGCGCCGGTGCCGCAGCCGTGCAGGCAATTGAAGCGGACTGCGCGGTGCAGGAAGTGGATTATGAAACACTGAAGACCACCCTGGAAGCCGCCGACCAACGTCTGGCCTTGTGAGGGACGGCAGGGACAACAGAGACAATAATGAACGGTGTCGTCATGCCGAAACACGGAGACTTTCAAAGTAGAAACCGTTTTCAACAAAGCAATATACACGACGAATCCATTGCCGAGACCCCGATGTCATGTAGAGGATTTCGGGGTGCCACGGTCAAGCCCTCAGGGCTTGCCCGTGCTGACATTGATACACTGAAAATTGCATATGAGTCCTTTATTCAATACGCAAACTAACTTTTTTTCACACCCGATTTTGCGTCGCCTGCCCGGCACGGGCAAACCCTGGCGGGCTTGTCCGTGGCACCCAAACGTACGCTTCGTTAAAACGCAAATAGCGCAATACATCGAATGGAGAAAACAATGCCTTACCTGAAGCATCTCACCCTGGGCTTGCTCATGCTGTCAAGCGCCGTCGCGACGGCACAACGCCCCGACAACCTTGACGACCTCCCACTCATCGATGGCCCCTGGTCTAACGACGACGATAAGTTCAGCTTTGTCATCCTTGGCGACAAAACCAGTGGCGGCGAAGGTAAATGGCCCATCTATGACCGGGCGGTGGATTCTATCAATCTCCTCAATCCTGATTTTGTCATTACCGTGGGCGATATGATTCCCGGCCATATGGATACGCGCGGCCCGTGGGATGCCGAGTGGGCAGAGTATATGGCGCATGCCAAACGTATTGAGGCTCCCCTCTTTTTCACGGTGGGTAACCACGATATCTCCAACATCGAAACGTACCAGTGGTGGCAGGAAGACTTCGGGCGCACCTACTATTCTTTCGACTACAAGGGCTGTCATTTCCTCAGCTTCAACACGGAAGAGGAGCGTATCGATGGGCGCGGCCCCGTGTGGCAGGCCATGATGGATTGGACCCGCAAGGATCTCGCGGCTTCGAAGGATGCCCGCCACACCTTCATCTTTTTCCACAAACCCATGTGGGATGACCCGCGCTTTGAAGACGTATGGGCGGATATCGAATCGGCGCTGGGTGATCGGAAGTTTACGGTCGTCGCGGGCCACGAGCATTATCACAGCACGGAGTTCAAGAACGGCAACACCTATGTCGTCCAGAGTGCGACCGGTGGTGGCATCGACCTGAGCGACGTGAAAAAGTGGGGCACCTTCCACAGCTTCGGTTTTGTCACCGTCGATGGCAAGGAAACCAGCTACGCGGTGGTGGAGCCGGAAGGCGGCATCTGGCCCGTCGATGTGGCACCCGTCGCGTTTCGTAAGGCTATCAACCACGAACTCGTAAAAGCCGACGCCAGGCCCGGCACCGACTTTTCTCAGGACGTCGTTTCGCTCATCGTCGATTTTAACCTCGACAACGTCCTCGATAAGGAGGTACGCCTTCGCCTGGTATTGGAGGACTTCTCCACGAGTGGGTGGACCACCGGCCTCCGGGTAGGTGGCGACTGGCACATGGAGGAAAATGACCTGGTCCTGGAAACAGACCTCGCTCAGGGTGCCTCTAGAACAATCCCCCTTTCCCTGAGTATTCCGCGTAACCGCCTGTCCTTCCCCCCCGACCTGAACTGGTCGGTGGCGTATGGTGACCACTGGCTCAATAAAGACGGCATGCGCATGGTGGAAGTGACCACCATACCGATTCACCCGGTCGCCAGCCTTCGTGCGCCCGCCCAGGTCCAGTTGGTCGGACCGTTCCCCCTGGGCCCCATTGATACCAGCCACCTTCCGGCACACCCGGAAAAAGCCAACGCCAACTTCTTTCAACTCATGGGTCCGGAAAAGGGCTTCGAAGAAGGGGCACACTACGCCGGTGACCTCACGTGGCAAGCCACCGTCCCCCTGGGCTTTGGCCTGATTAACGGCAATTCCCTGCTGGGCACGTTGGATCACGTGTCCGCCTATGTGTCTTGCGCCGTCTACTCGCCGGAAGACCAAATCACCCATGCGGTGGTGGGCTCGGATAACTTCGCCCAGACCTATCTGAACGGTGCCCTTATCGAAAACGGCCAGGACTTCGGTGGCGGTGGCGATTTCGTCTATCCGGAGCTTGCCCTGAAAAAAGGCTGGAATACGGTGGTGGCAAAACTCATCAATAATCGCGCCGATTGGTTCTTGCGCTTCCTCATCGCCGACCCCAACGGCAATCTGAAAATTGAGGATAAGACTCCGGGAGCGTAGGGGGCAGTTGCTCATCGGCTATGTGGCGAAGTATGCATAATCGATGGAGCGACGGAATGAGACGCCCATTGCAAGGGCATATTTGAAGGCAGATGAAACCATGAACTTAGAAGATTTTGGCTGGGACGACGGCTGGGCGGCACTTTTCGCCGCCGAGACCGTCCCAGACGCTATTCCGGGGCGCATACTGCGCGAGTATCGTCACCGCTATGTCATTCAATGCGCCGCGGGTGTCTTGGACGGCGAAGTGACGGGTACGTTTCGTCACGCGCACCCCCGACAGGAAGACTTTCCTACGGTAGGTGACTGGGTCGCCCTCGTACCCGTTGCAGGCGAAGGCAAGGGCCGCATCCACGCCGTTCTGCCCCGCCGCTCGGCGTTCTCTCGTCCCGCACCGGGAAAGACGTCCGATATTCAGGTAATGGCGGCCAATGTGGATACGGTCTTCCTCGTGAGTGGGCTGGACGGTGATTTCAACCTCCGTCGTATCGAGCGTTATCTCACCATGGCCTACGACAGCGGGGCGAACCCGGTCATCCTCCTCAACAAATGCGATCTGGAGCCGGCACTCGAAGCCCGTATCGGGGAGGTCGAAGGGGTGGCCTATGGCGTGCCTATCCATGGCGTCAGTTCCCTCTCGGGCGCAGGCCTGGACAGCCTCCGAAGCTATGCGAAGCCCGGCAAGACCCTGGTGTGTCTGGGTTCGTCGGGAGCGGGCAAGTCTTCGCTGGTCAACGCACTCCTCGGCAACACGGTGATGGAAACGGGCGATGTGCGCGAAGACGACAGTCGGGGTCGCCACACGACGACCCACCGGGAACTTTTCCCCTTGCCTGATGGGGGACTGATTATCGACACGCCGGGCATCCGGGAGTTGCAGGTTTCGGGAAGCGGCGAAAATCTGGAGGCCGCCTTTGGGGATGTGGAGGCCTGGCTCGACGGCTGCCAGTTCCGCGATTGCACCCATTCCGGTGAACGGGGCTGCGCGGTGGAGGGGGCTATAGAGCGGGGCGAGCTGGACCCCAAACGATTTGAGGCCTATCAACGACTCCAACGGGAAATGGCCTATACAGAGCGCAGGCATAGTGAGAGTTATCACTATGAAGAGCGAAAACGGGGTAAAGAGTTGGGGAAAATGATTAGGCGTACTCTAAATGAAAAGCAGAATCGGCGCTAGGGTTTCAGGGACTACAGGGACTACAGGGACCAATGGAGCTATTGGGCTAATCAAGAAGTTGCTCCTTTGGATTCCCCGAGGCCTTCCACGAGTTCTACGATGCGGGCGGCGGATTGGTTCACCCCGCGCATGAAGGGCAGGGTGGTCGCCTGGGTCAGCCGATAGATGAGCGCCAGACTCAGGTCAATAAGCTCTTCGGTCCGTCGTCGTTCCGGAGAGCGATCGTTCATCCAGAACAGGATCACCCCCATTTGATAGAGCCAGAGCGCTTTGGGCAGATGGGGTCGCAAGGCGGCAGAAACCTTTACATTGCTGCCCTCCAGGACCTCCTGAATGAGGCCGATGGCTTCGTCCCGCATGGGCTTGGTGTCTGGACTGAATGGGGACAAGGGATTGCGCCAGTCCGTGGCCTGGCGGGCCAACACGGTGGCCAAATCGCGGAAGGGCTCCATTTGCTGAAATTTGAACTGGAGGAGGGCCTTCAGGCGAATTTTAAAGTCTTTGGAGCTGGCTACGATGTCGCCGTTGTGCTCCCGGGCTTCGGCGCCGGTTTGGGCGTAAAAAAGAAGCACCAGTTCTTCTTTGGTCTTCACATGGTAGTAAGCCGCCCCCAGGGAGAGTCCGCAGGCATCTGCAATCATGCGCATGGTGGTCTTTTCGAAGCCGTGCTCTTGAAAGAGCCCCAGCGCGGTGTTGAGTAAATGCGCCTTCGTGGCGATACTTTTCTTCGTGGTTTTCGCGGCCATGGTAAGCCCTTTCTTTTTTTGAACGCATTCAAACTATAGCGTGGCGGGGCGGATTTTGTCAACTTAAATAAACACGTTCAAAAAACTTCCTGCTATCGGAAACGGTGGCGGGACGTCTTTCTGCGCACGGGGCTGTTGATTTACTCAACGCCGCCTACCGCACGGAATGAAAGCACGTTGCCGTCATCTCCGCGAAGGCGGAGATCCAGTAACGCGAACACAGAAACCGAGCATACCTACTGGATTCTCCCGTGCGCGGGAATGACGAATTACTCCAAATGGAGCCCGAAAATTTTAAAAAGGCCGAAGGCCGTCATCCTCGCGAACGGGGCTGTTGATTTACTCAACGCCTCCTACCGCACGGAATGAAAGCACGTTGCCGTCATCTCCGCGAACGCGGAGATCCAGTAACGCGAACACAGAAACCGTGCATACCTACTGGATTCCCGCCTGCGCGGGAATGACGTTGTGGACGCTAAATACGGGTCGGTAGGCTTTATTCGTAATCCGCACATTAAATCAACCGCCGCCTTCGTGAGGATGACGGGTATAGAAGGTGGTGAGTCTAAGAACGAGCATTCCGCGTCACAAAACCAAACGTCAAGGGTGCCACCCATACGGGGAGGAGCGAAGCGGGGGAGCTTATGGGTGT